>JBDNHU010000684.1:0-13842 GCA_041688615.1 Mariniblastus sp.
AAGTCAGTTTCAAGTCAGTTTCAAGTCAGTTTCAAGTCAGTTTCAAGTCAGTTTCAAGTCAGTTTCAAGTCAGTTTCAAGTCAGTTTCAAGTCAGTTTCAAGTCAGTTTCAAGTCAGGCGAAGTCTACCCATATCGCTTCTCTATAATTGCAGACCGATGGGAATGGGCAGACAAAGTCACGAACTGTGTAAATTATCTTCGCCTTGCAAAAAAATGGGCAAGAATAATCTTCCCACAGCGAACCGTGCCCAGTTGTTTATCGAAATCAAAGCTGGAAAAAATCGTTGCACATAACTTGCTTGACCGAAGGCGATTCAGAATTAGGTGCGAACTGGCGATGTTGGTTCACCCCAAAACTGGCGAACGTCCCTAGGCGATCGAGTGCATCTAACCAATAATGGCGGTTCCTAGCCAACCACTTAACCCAAACCCAAACTCAAACGTCAACGGGAATTAGCAGGGCCCCGTGACCGACTGTCAACTTTGCAACAGCAACCGTTCAAAGTTGCCAACATTGGATATTGTTTCAGCGAACGTGATTCCTTCAGCACGGCACTGGGTAGAATCAGTACTGGGTTACGCAAGTACTGGGTTACACAAGCACTGGGTTACACAAGCACTGGGTTACACAAGCACCTGATTGGGTGCTGCACGATACCGCTAACGCGTTGGGCAACTTACCTCAAGCCACTCGACATTACTTCAACCACACGATTGTTATGTTTTTTCGCCCGAATCGAACCTGGACTGGTTTTGTACTGATTGCAGCGGCAGCTTGCTTTGGGCTACTGTTAGTTTACGTACCCAGCTTTATCTTAGACCAAGCCAGCAAGGTACAGCGGTTTGGGACGGTGTGGACGATCATCTACTTTTCGATTGTTGGTTTGGGTGCCGCTGTCTTCCTGGGTGCCATTGGCAATCTATTCTTCAAGTTGTACCGGCGCACCATTGTAAAAAAAGAACGCAACCTAGTCCGCGACAAGAGTCCCAGCGAATTGTCGTTAGATCAGCGGTCGGCCCAGATCCGCGAAAATGTACAGCAGATTGATCAATTAGATGGTGAACTGGAAGAACAAGTAAAGAAAGAACTGAAGCCGCTTTTGGAATCGTTTGAAATCAAGCAGGAGGCTCAACGTCTGGAAATTGTGGCGTTTGGTTCGATAAGCAGTGGCAAATCCAGCATCCTAAACCTATTGGCAGGTCGTAAAGTTTTTAACACCGACATTAAAGGCGGCACGACCGTCCGTCGAAATGAAATTCCGTGGCCGGGCAACGATCAGGTGATCTTGGTGGACACTCCTGGGCTGGGCGAAATCGACGGCGCCTCACACATTAAAGAATCTGCCAATGCGGCCGAAAATGCTGACATCGTTTTATTAGTCGTCGATGGGCCTTTGCGAGAGAGTGAATTCCGACTGGTCAAGACGCTTAGCGAAATGGAGAAGCGACTTGTAATCTGCCTGAACAAATCAGATTGGTACGATGCGAATCAACAAGAGCGATTACGAGCTCAACTTTCCGATCAAACTTCGGGCATCGTAAAATTGGAAGACATTGTGACGGTCCAGGGCAACACGGGACATCGAACTCGATACCGAGTTTCCGTTGCAGGCGATCGGACCGAAGAATCGGTCGAAGTTCCCGCAACGTTGCAGAACTTGGCAGATCGTTTGAAGGTGATCGTACGCCGAGACGGAAAAGATTTGCTGTTGGCAAACCTCCTGCTTCAAAGTCGTGGCCTGTTGGACAGTGCCAAAGAGCGGGTTCGCGAATCGTTGGACAAGAAAGCTTGGTCGGTGATTGACAGTTGGGCTTTGGGGGCAGGCAGTGTCGCAGCTTTGCCTTTTCCGATTATTGACATTGCCGCGGGTGTCGCCATCAATACGAAGATGGTGGTCGATCTGGCCAAAATCTACCGCCAAGATATTGATCTCAATTCTGCGGGATTATTGGTGGGCGAACTGGGTAAGAATTTGATTGCCATTTTGGGTAGCACGGCCATCGTGTCAGGTGTTGCATCACTGCTAAAAACGGTACCAGGCGTGAATCTAGCAAGTGGACTGGTGCAGGGCATCGTCCAAGCATTGATCACTCGATGGATCGGCGCCGTGTTCATGGAATACTTTAAGAATGAAATGAAAGAACCCGAGGGTGGACTTGCGGGCCTGGCCAAACGACAGTGGAAAAAAATGACGACGATCACAGAATTGAAACGTCTGGTTGATGCCGCCAGAAAGAAACTGGCGGGCGAAAGAGTTTAGTCCCAACACAACACCTGAACCATTTCCATCACGGCCCCCAGCCTCTGCGAAACACGATCGCTAAGAACGAAGATTATTGTCATGGAACCCGATCCAGAAGTTGAAAAATCGAATGCTAGTGAATCGTCTTCGTTTCAGACAAATCAAGAATTTCGTAGCTATCGCGATGCATTGCAGGCGGTTCAAACAACCTTAGGGAAGTTGAAAGCTTGCCCAAAAGAAGAACGCGAGCGATTGTCCAACGACATCGCCAACTTGACTCGCATGCAGGACAAACTGACACAAGGGCGAATTGAAATTGTTGTCTTCGGTGAAATCAGCACTGGAAAGTCGGCGCTGATTAATGCAATGATCGGTCGGGAAGTCACAAGTGTCGACGTCCAAGGCGGATGGACCAAAGAAGTCTGGGGCACCCAGTGGGATGGCTGTGGATTTCGTATCCAAGGATTGGACGCATCCGAGGTGGTCTTGGTCGACACCCCTGGAATTAATGAAGTCGGTGGGTTTGACCGCAAGGAAATGGCCGAAGATACCGCCAGACGAGCCGATCTGATTCTTTTCGTCACCGACTCGGATTTAAATGATTCCGAGTACGCGGCGCTGCTTCAATTGGCGGCCGTGCAAAAGCCAATCTTACTTGTGTTCAACAAGACCGATCTCTACAGTCCAGCCGATCGAGATCGCTTGATGCGGGTCCTGCGAGAGGATCGATTGCGGGATGTGATTTCGCCTGATCATTTTGTAATGACAACCGCAGACCCTCGGGAGGTCGAAGTCGTTTACGATCAAGCCGATGGCACCGTTCGAACGCAATGGACAACCCAAGAACCCGATGTCAGTGAACTGAAGGCCAAGATTATTCAGATCCTTGAACGCGATGGAAAGGGATTGTTAGCACTCAATGCCGCAATGTTCGCCGCTGACAAATCTGATCGAGTCAAGTCGTTGCGAATTGAATTACGTCGGCGGCATGCCCAGCAAATTATTTGGAGTTTTGCCAGTTTCAAGGCGATCGTTGTCGGCGTAACCTTTGTACCGTTGTTGGACATTTTGACCGGCTTCACGATTGACGTCATGATGATCGTCGCGTTGTCGCAGGTATACGGCATCAAATTCTCAATGGGCAGCGCTCGTTCGCTGGCGTTTAGTATTGTCAAGTCGGTAGGTTGGGTTGCGGGCATGAGCTATGCGATGGACTTATTGGCCAGCGGATTGAAAGCATTGTCTTTTGGATTGGCGACACCATTAACGGCGATCCCGCAAGGCGCAGCCGCAGGCTGGACCAGCTACGTGGTTGGAAAAGCGGCAGAATATTACTTTGAGCATGGCGGTAGCTGGGGTGATGAATCTCCCAAAAACGTGATTCGACAAATTCTATCTGAAACCGATAAAGATTCGGTCATCAGTCGGTTAAAGGACGAAATCCGAAAGAAGTTGGGCGAAAATCGCCACGCAAAGAAATAGTATTCTTGGAGAAGTTCCATTCGCCCAAAAGTTGCACGCGTCTGCCCATCCAAAATTCCAAGGTTTGGTTTTCGGTCGAGGAGGCTTTTGCTACAATGAATCTCTGATAAGCCACGCCCACTTTCAAGTCCAACGAGTCGTCGAAGAATGAACGATCAACCCAGGCCTCAGCCTAACAATCCCTTGCACAATGTTACTTTGGCAAAAATGCTGGAACATCTGGTGCAGGAGTTCGGTTGGGAAGAATTAGGCCAGATGATCAACATTCGATGCTTCACAGTTGATCCAAGCATTAAATCAAGCCTGAAGTTCCTACGAAAAACGCCATGGGCCCGAACCAAGGTCGAACGCCTGTACCTGTTGGCTTTACCGACGGTTGATTCTGAAGCGATCGCCGCCAACAGCGAAGTGGATGTGAACGAAACGTCCGCGACCCTCTGCGACGATTCGGGCACTCAAGACGCGGGCACTCAAGACGCGGGCACTCAAGACTCGGGCACTCAAGACGCGGGTACGCCAAACGTTAGCGATGAAGTGGATGAAATCGAAGTGGCTAAGCCAGATTCTGAAGCCGACTCCCTCTAAATTCACTCGTTTGAACCAACGTATTAGGTACCGTCTGTGTGCCGCAGGGCAGGGTAGTCAAGAATATCTGCTGGCCAAGATGCGGGCCAGAACTTGCCTGTCGTGTAAAAGGTCCGCTCTGAAGTTGCAGGCTAATGGATTGCCACCGACTCACAGCCTGATTAATCTATCTTGGACATTGCGTTTAACCTACCCAATCCAGGTTTGGCACTTTGATTTGCGTGGCGATTTCGGCTTTTCATAATCGAACACCAGTCCGGCGAAATTGCCCGTCCCGTGGGTCCCTCGTAAGGCGACCGCCGGCGGCAGTTCGTCCGGTCCGAGAACGACTTGGTGCCAAAGGTCTTGACCCACGACATTTGCGGGGACATTCGCGCGCGAATCGCAGTATGCTATTGTCACAACTGGGTGACTGGTAGACAATTTGGCGGATGCCCCGTGTACATTCGAGAACACCATGCTTGATGAAGCTAATATCTTATTGATCGTTGCCATTGTTCTGGTGGTTGGGACCACTTCTGGTGCTTTGGCCAAACTAGTTCACCTACCATCGGTGACTGGTCAGATTATTGCTGGCGTTTTAATGGGCTCTTCTGTCTTTGGACTATTGAACGAAGACAATGTACGTTCGTTGACGCCGCTGGTGGATTTTGCGTTGGGCCTGATGGCGGTTGCTGTGGGCAGCCATTTGGACTTCAAGCGACTACGAGTCGCCCGTCGGCGATTAACGATGCTGCTGCTGCTGGAGGCCACACTGACGCCGCTGATTGTCTTTAGCAGCTTAATGTTGTTCACTCAGGTTTCGTGGTCGACCGCAATTTTAATGTCAACGATTGCAATCTCAACCGCTCCGGCAACGGTGTTAGCGATCGTCAAGGAGACGGCATCCAAAGGTGCGTTCGTCACCACGTTGATTGCGGCGGTTGCGTTAAACAACCTTGTCTGCATTATTCTTTTTGAACTAGCACGAACGACATCTCGAGCCGCAATCGCGCCGGTCACCGCAGAAGTAGTCAACAGCCAATCTTGGATCATGATTGGTGGCAGTTTGCTATTTGGATTTGGGATTGGAGCTTTGTTGGTTCTGGTGACACTGCGGATTGTGCGCACCGACCGATTGTCCGTGTTGTCGCTGATTGCAATTTTGTTGACCACCGGATTGGCATCGCACCTTGGCTTTTCGGTCCTTTTGTCTTGTCTTTGCCTTGGCGTCACCCTTGCGAACCTTAGCCCCGACAAAGAGGAAATTGGGCACCGAGTGTTCGACAGTTTTGAACCCGCCATTTTTGCAATTTTCTTCATCGTAGCTGGGCTGCAATTGCATTTGAATTCATTGGCTCTGGGTGGTCTATTGGCCACGCTTATTTTCTGTGGCCGCTTAGCAGGCAAGGTTGCCGCAGGCTACTTTGGAATGACCTTGGCGGGCGCCACCCCAAGATTTCGGCGTTGGATGGGTTTAGCGCTGACTCCGCAAGCGGGCCTGGCAGTGGGGCTGATGCTTCTGGTAACCGAAGATGCCGCCTTTGCCGAAATTCATGAACTATTCTTGGCGGTCGTTTTGACGGTGGTTCTATTGAATGAAATGGTTGGCCCCATTTTAACTCGTCTTAGCTTGATACAATCGGGAGATTTTGGCCGCGATCGAGCTCGGGTGCTGGACTTCTTGTCCGAACATAATATCACAACCGAATTGATTGGCCCAAACAAAGAAAATGCGATCCGCCAACTGTGTGAGCTGACCATTCAGGCTCACAAATTGACCTATACCGTCGAAGAGTTGATCCAATCGGTGATGGAATGCGAGGCAACTTCATCCAATTGTGTCGGCGAGGGACTAGCGTTTCCGCACGCCCGTCTGGATGTAGGAGATAAGATTATCGGCGCGATGGGGATCAATCGTGACGGCTTGCACTTTGAAACACCCGACGGTCTGCCCGTTCATTGCATGGTGTTGATCATAACGCCGATGTCGATGCCCGAACGGCACCTAGAAGTGCTGCAAGCCTTGTCCGCGTCGATTGGGCGAGATCGAAACATTCAACAACAATTATATCATATCGATTCGCCTGCCCACGCCGATGAACTCATCCACCTGGACCGACAATTTGAAGATTGGAACTACTACCTTGAGAGCAACTGATTACTTTTCAATCTTGATACGATGCGGAACATTGGGAATTGAGTGATCCGCCAAGCAATAAGGTAAATGGCTATCGGTGCCAAAAACGGTCGTGCGTCGGGAAGCTCGGGGCACTCGTTTATCCAACAGCCCACTTTCTCTCACCGTGTTCTTTCTCACCGTGTTCTTTCTCACCGTGTTCTTTCCTTTCGTTGTGGAATCTTTTTTCCAACTCGAACTGGTTCGAAGCCCCCATGCTGTCTCAGAACGTATGCAATCCAGGCTTGGTGAGAGTCTAAATTCTCGAGTGATCGCGTTCGCACCCATACCGACACGGTACCCAAACAGAAATGAACCGACACTGTCACTTTCACACGTGGCGCTCACATTCACCGTGTAGGCTTTTCCCCACGCGGGGACTGCATTGCAACCGGTGACTGGAACGGCGTGGTAAAACTGTGGCCGATTAAACTGGCAAAGCCCGAATAGATTCCATTCAAAACCAGCGATCAAACCACTACATCATCGATCGAACTTGTTGCCATTGCTTATCGAGTCGTTGAGGTGAAATTTTAATGCCAGTTCCAAGCGGTTGAGCGAACAACGATACGCGATACTCTTCAATCATCCAACGAAGTTGCTCCAATTCAGGATCTATTTGTTTTTGAATTTCCAATTTCTCGCGATGCTTCAGATATCGATCCCAATATTCATTTACCAAAGCCATCTTCTCCAAATCTACCTCGATGGACGCGGCCGCCAACCGACTCAATCGATACTCGACACCGGCCAAGAATCGCGGATATTGTTGCAACCACGTCCAAGGCGTGTCGCTAAGAAAACCTTCGGCCAACAATGCTCGGACCTGGCCTCGGGCGTCATTAAACGGCTTCACCAACCTGACCTGCGTCTTCACTTCCGAGATCCGATTGTCCACTCGGTGAACCGCTTCGGCCAAACTTGGAAGCCACTTCGCAATATCTACCGCAGCCGAAGCGATTCGTGTTGCAGCTTGAGCATTGGTTCGTTGAAAATCGCCCTCGGTTCGAATCACTTTCTGTGGGTCAATCATGCCCACTCGAACCATCAACAACTGCAAACTGGATTCTAATTCGGAAACGGAAATCCAACGCGACATCAGTAGCCGAATTTTGTCCAATTCGGGCAGCCAGCGAAGTTGGCTTTTAAGACTCTTTCGATTAGATAAGGCAAACAGCTTCTGCAGCCCTTTGACATGGGTCAAATGAGCCGTCCCTGGATTGTCGAACAATCGCATGCCGACTGAATCTTGCTCGTCGAAAATAGCAGGAAACGCATCGACCTTCAGTTCGCCGCGTTCAATCGTTACTTTTTCAGGAACCGTACCAAACGTCCAAGTGGTTTGTTTTGTTTTCTGCCACGATTCGTCTTTAATTTGGCTAGTCGCTTCGACCCCCGCGTGCCCCAATTGTTCACGAATCTCGGATAGTTTTCGGCCTTGGGCCAGAACGATTCCCTGTTGATCGACTACCTGAATGCCCATCGTTAAAAACGGGTCCAGCTTATCAAAGGCAAATTGTTCCAAGTCGATTGGCATTCCTGCAATGACCGAAAGTCGACTGGCCACTTGTTGAAAAAACGAACCTTCACCAAATGTCAATTCTGTCGCTACCTTTCGCGCGGTATCAGGTGCTGGAACTAAATTTCGTCGAATTGGCTTTGGCAAGGCACGAATCATTTGCACCACTTTCGCCTCGACCCAACCGGGAATCACCCAAGCCAATCGTTGATCATTGATCTGCCCCAATGCTTCTACAGGCACCTGAACAAAGACACCGTCTTTCGGATCGCTGGGCGCAAAATCGTAGAGTAAAGGTAAACGTGCCGTGCCTACATCCAAGGTAGAAGGAAAATCTTGCGGCACATAGTCACTTTGTTCGGTTATCAAATCTTCATGGGTCATCACCAAAGACTGCGTCGTTTGCTTGCTGGCCTTTTTCAAGAATCGATTCAAAGTTGCTGCGTCCACCACGTCCTCGGGAATTCGGTCTGCATAGAAATCGACAACTCGCTGTTCGTCCACCATCCAGCCCAGCCGCCGTCCCTTCTTGCTTAGGTCCTGAAGCTCTGTTTGCAGCTGCCAATTCTTCTGCAGGAAATCGGGCACCGCTTGCTCCCATTGTCCCAAAAAGAATCCTTCTGAAATCATCAGCAGGCGGCATTCTGTGGGATCAATCCGTCCAAAGGGTACACGTCGTTTGGCCACGATCGGCAACCCAAATAACGTTACCTGTTCATTGGCCGTCACACCGCAAGCTTTGGGATTCCAACGTGGTTGGCTATATCGCCGTTTGACTAAATGACCAGCCAACGGTTCAATCCAACTGACATCAATCGAAGCGACCGTCCGTCCGAAATTTCGTGATGTTTCGACAATTTCACCTACCATCACCCACTTAGGCAACCGATCAAGCCCGCAACCTGGCCACAACTGGAAGCGAACATTTCCGGCGCCCTGGTATCGCTTTAACTTTGGTTCCTTTTCGTCCAAAGCGGCGATCCCTGAAAGCAAACCGGCCATCAGCGACCGATGAATGTTGGCGAAATTGTCGTTCGGCTTACTAAACGGCAAACGCAAGTCGCGGACCATCTGTTTCAATTGACGATGAACATCAATCCATTGATTCATTCGTTCGGGGGAGATGAATTTCGCGTGAAGCGACTTTCTCAATGCGGATCGCCCGTGATTTTCACGTTCTTCATGGTAGAAATTCCATAATTTCAAGAACGACATGAAATCGCTACGTTTATCTTGAAACAGCTTATGTGCTTGATCCGCGGCGTCGGCTTGTTCAATCGGTCGGACTCTGGGATCTTGCACCTCCAGTGCTGCGGCAATGACTAAAACCTCGTTCAAGCAGCCTTGTCCCGAGGCCTCGACAATCATTCGGCCAATCCTTGGGTCGATCGGCAACTTGCCCAATTGCCGTCCCAATTCCGTCAAGTCGCCCTTGAGATCAATGGCGCCGATTTCAAATAGTGAATTCGCTCCCTCGGTCAATGCTTCGGGTCGTGGAGGATCAATGAACGGAAAATCTTCCAAACGTCCAAGGTTCAGCATTTTGGCTTGCAAAATAACACTGGCTAGGTTCGTTCGCCGAATCTCGGGCGTGGTGAATTCATCACGCAGTTGAAAGTCATCTTCGCTGTACAGTCGCAAACAAACGCCCGGTCCCACTCGACCACAGCGGCCCGCTCTTTGATTCGCAGAAGCCTGACTGATTGCTTCCACCGGCAGTCGTTGAACTTTGCTTCGCGACGAATATCGGCTAATCCTGGCAGTACCCGTATCGACCACATACTTGATGCCTGGCACCGTTAGCGAACTTTCAGCAACATTGGTCGCCAATACAATCCTGCGCCGCGACGTTGGTTTGAAAATCTGCTGTTGATCTGCTGAACTTAACCTAGCATACAGTGGAATCACTTCGATTGACTCTTGCCCTTCTCCACCAAATCGCAAATTCCTTAACTTGCGACTCAACGAAAGAATGTCACGCTCGGTCGGCAAGAACACCAAAATGTGCCCCCTGTCCAGCGACGCCAACTCTTCGACCGCTCGCAATACCGATTGATCTTGATTGACCCAACTGCCATCTTCCACAGCGGGCGAACGGTATTGGATCTCAACAGGAAAACCACGGCCCTCCACTTCGATGATCGGGGCTGGAACCCCGTCCTGATTGGCAAAGTGATTGGCAAAACGATTCGCATCAATGGTGGCCGAAGTGATAATCAATCGAAATTCTGGCCGTCTGACACAAACTTGCTTCAAGTAGCCGATAAGAAAGTCAATATTGAGTGAGCGTTCGTGAGCCTCATCCAAAATGATCGCATCATATTTTTCAAAGAATCGATCGCCTTGAGTCTCGGCCAACAAGATTCCGTCGGTCATCAATTTCACGAAAGTCTTCTCGTTCGTGTCGTCATAAAAGCGAATCTTGAAGCCGACCGCTTCCCCTAATTTCGACTCCATCTCTTCAGCCAAACGAGTTGCCACACTGCGAGCAGCAATTCGCCTGGGTTGAGTGTGCCCAATGAAACCGGTGATTCCTAATCCGGCTTCCAAGCAGATCTTGGGCAACTGGGTACTCTTACCAGATCCTGTTTCGCCGCACAAAACAATGACTTGATTTTCAACAATACTCTGTCTGATCCTGGTGACATTGGCGTGGACGGGTAGGTCACCGGCGTACTTAATCTTGGGTTGATTGGATCGCCGCCATTGGCACGTTTCAACCGAGCGACGAAAGCGAGTGAAGAACCGTACCCAAGTTCCCGCATGGCGATCATCCCCTGGATTGGATCGCTGGCGTTGGGAACCCTCCGCTTTGCCTTGCGGCGGTCCCGCTGCCGCTTCTTGTACATTGCCGGGATCAGAAACATTGGAATCCTGGCCTTCGGTTTTTGCACTATTGGGATCGGAACCTGCCGCCAAAGTTCTTTTCGAACGCCCGTTGGACTTCGCTGAATCATCTAACAATTGAACCTGTCCGACCAATTCATCCCATGCCGCAGCATCGCCGCTGCCGACTTGGTTCCAATCCAAAGATTGAAATACGAATGACGCATTTTCCGCAGCTTGCGAGTTTTCCTGCAATTGAGTTCGCAACCGTCCCCACTGCCGCCCCAACACAGAACGGTCCTGTCGCATCGTTCGCTCAAACAGTCGCTGAATCTGCGCGATGATTGCCTTGGTTGTCAATTTTGCCAGCGAATCAGAAGACATTTTGGATCTATCAAATAGTAATGAAACGAAGTAGCCATTTTAAGGCTGGTCAGCCATCCCCTGGCGTCAAGTCACTAGTTTACTCGATTGTCAGAATTCGATCACTATCAGCGATGATCGTGGACGACAAAATCCACAGCTGCGCCACGCTTTCAACCACACGGCTTCAAATTCGGTAGAACTATTTGACAAGTCTGAATTGATTTAAGTTCGCCATTTGCCGGCTAAACCAGGCCTGCAGCGCCCATCGATCCAACGCAGGGCTACAGGCTAAAAGACTTCGCCTTCCTTGTGCCCAAACTGCAGCACGAACAGACCCAGCCACCAAAGCCCACCGGCTAACTGAACAACCGTCAGCCAAAGATAAACTTGATGCCAAGAATAGAAAGAATCTTGATAATGGACACTAATTTCCGATCCGTCAAACATACTGCTGATCCCGTAATGCAAAACAACAAGCAGAATCTGCACTAGAACCATAGCCCACCACATCAGCCACTTAATAAGTAGCGACTTCTCTGGGGGAAGCGATCTGAGCGGTTCAAAGGGTTCGACAATGGTTGGGTCAAACCACTGATACCAGCGAAGCGCCGCACCTATCCAAACTAGATTCAAAATCCCCAATAGATTCAGCCAGAAAGTAACATTTTTGGTCACAAGCCCCTGCTCAGAAGCACCCAGTATGTGACTTCCTGCTGGCACGACGATGGCAGAATAAAAGACCAGACCGCCCCACCAAATCGAGTAAAGTACCGCCACAGCCAAGGGCAAGAGGGCCTTAATAAAAGAAGACAACACGTTGTTTCACCAATAAAGGATGTTGTTCTTCCAAGCTTAGAGTCACAAGAGGATCTTGCGATCTGATCCCGCTATCTTGTTCGCTTGGAACCTGCCCAACAAAAAAAATCACCCCAAAAACAAACCGAGCAAAAGCCATTTCCGATCATGCGATGCTTCACCACTGCCAAACGACCTATTTCAAAAGCATTACCCGCGTTCCTTAAGAATCGATCGCATTGCATGTTAATCGTTCTGCAGACCAAATTTTCCACTTCTACACAACCACCGCTCGTCGGATCCAAGTCGACCCCCGGAAATGAATCACGTGAAATGAATCACGTGAAATAAACCACGTGAAATAAACCACGTGAAATAAATCACGCGTCGACAACGAAATTGACCCCTGCCAAGTTGGACCCACTTTCAGAAAACGACAACTTGAGTAAAAAAATTGAATTGAACAAAAAACTTGAATTGAGCAAAAATGATTCTTGCTGATGGGCTACAATTACAGTCGATCCCCTTGGCTTGGCGGAAAAAAAAATCCAGTTCCCGCGAACGAGTCCGGCGACAGTATACCCAACGCACCCTTTCGTGACATTGTCAATTGAGGCACAGTCCAATGAAACGCCATAATTTCTGCTCAATTTTTTGTTTCTTCGCCTTCCTGACGATACAAACTGTGTTTTTACTAGGCAGTATCCAGGTGACTTATGGTCAGCAGCATTGGTACCAAAGTCAATCGGATTGGAATGGTTACAATCGACTGCACTTTCAAATTGCCCAGCGTGACGCTTACTTGGTAACGCCCAAGATTCCGGCCGAGGGGAACCCTTGGATTTGGCGAGCCCGATTTCCGGACTTCCATGCTCAGGCCGATATTCAATTATTAGCCGAAGGTTATCACGTCGCCTACGTGAATGTCGCGGGACTTTATGGCGGTCCTCAGGCAATGGAGATTGCCGATGCGTTTTTCGCCTTTCTAACGGATCAACGGCAGTTGTCGAAAAAGCCAATCTTAGAAGGTGTCAGCCGAGGCGGTCTGTTTGTCTACAATTGGGCTGCCCGTCATCCCAATCAAGTCGCATGTATCTATTGCGATACACCCGTTCTGGATTTCAAGAGCTGGCCAGCAGGCAAGGGAACGGGAATCGGCGCAAAAAACGAATGGCAACAGTGCCTGACCACTTACGGACTGGACGAAGAATCTGCTGTCAAATTTAACGGCAATCCAGTTGACAACTTTCAATCGATTGTTGCGGCGAACATTCCTATCCTTCACATCGTTTCAGAGAACGACCAGGTGGTTCCTCCGGCCGAAAACACTTACCTCCTTCAGAAGCGAATGGACGCTTCTGGCCACAAGATCAAGATCATCTCGGTCCCGGAAGGCACACCACAATCCAACGGGCATCACTTTACTCATCCAGAACCCGAAACCGTTGTCAATTTCATCAAGTCTAATTCGCTTATATCGGCCACTTCGTCCCAGAGAATGGCCCTACTTACGTCTGCCAAACGTATTCTATTCCTTGGTGACAGCATTACTTTTTCTGGCGAATATGTGGCCAATTTCGAAGCATGGTTGGTGTCAAAGGAACTTGAAAATTCGCCTGTGATCATTAACGTTGGGCTACCAAGTGAAACGGTTTCAGGACTAAGTGAAGACGGGCATGCCGGAGGCAACTTCCCTCGCCCAGACTTGCATGAACGTTTGGATCGAGTCCTAAACGTAACCAAGCCCGACCTGATTTTTGCGTGTTACGGAATCAATTGCGGCATCTATCAACCATTTGACCTTGATCGATTTCAAAAGTACCAAGAGGGTATTGTTGAACTTAATAAGAAAGCCCTAGCGATTGGC
>JBDNHU010000685.1:0-1613 GCA_041688615.1 Mariniblastus sp.
AGCTCCAGGCACGATGGTCACAGACACGATCAACAATAAATTGTATTTCTTGGACGCGAATGGGAAACGCCAAGAATTGCTGGGTGCAATCGACGAGGCAAAAGACCTGTTACCAGCTCGCGGATCGGTTCGCTGGCTTACTGGAGGAATCATCGTAGTTTTAGTCTCGCTTTCAGTTTATTGGATGCGAAATCAGAAGAAACGTACGTGACGTACGACCTTGCTGGCTTGGTACCTAAATGTCTCAATATCGTTCTTGATGATTTAGGTGTAGCGCCATGTGGCGGGATTTTAAGTTCAGAGCTAGTTTTTGCGGGGACTTAAGCATGGGGTTGAACCAACTTTTTTTCTTGATACTGCCGTTTGTTTTCGTTGCGTCAACAGGTTGCCAGAAGCCCGAACTTCGCAGCTCAGTGGAAGCAGTTGGTTCAGGTGATGTCTCGATTACCTGTGACGAAGGGAACGGAACGATCTTTCGCTTGTTGCCAAGTGAATCTCGCCAAGTTCGCTTTACATTGATAAACCACACCAACCGAAATCTACACGTCGAATCGATAGAGTCGAGTTGTGGATGTGCTTACCCGAGGGTGGAAAACAAGACTCTGCTGCCTGGCGTTCATACAAACATGTTTGTTACCCTTGTCGCTGAAAAAGTTGGCGTGATTGATCACCAAATTCGGTTGGAATTGAGTAACGGCACCGTCAACGAGTACTTTGTCGATTTTCAATCGGTCGTCGCAACGCCAATCGTCACCAAACCGGAGCAATTTGACTTACGCTTGCCACGCGGAATCCATAGTTTAGATTTTGAAATTCAATCTGCCAGTGATGATTCCTTTGATTTATTGTTGATCGATTGCAAGTGTGACGATCTTGATTTCGAGCTAATAAATGAATCGAAGAAGTCAGTTACTTTTTCCCTGGAAGTAGAAGTTGACCCGGTGCGAGTCATCGACACTTTCATAACGATACTAGTGGAATCCGAATTGGGAGTTTACACGCACGAAGTTCCGGTCAAGATTCGTTCCCCAGATGATTCGTTCCCCAGATGATTCGTTTGTATCTGTTGATAAGTTGTTGTTGGAAAAGTAAAACTAAGTGCTCTCGATTGAATTACTCAAGGCAAGATTGGCTTCAATGGAAACCGTATATTTTATTGAAATGGGCAGAACCATTTAAGTTGGTCGAGGGATTAAAAATATGAACGCAAAGCATCGATTTGGATTCACCCTTGTTGAATTGTTGGTTGTGATTGCAATCATTGGCCTGTTGATGGGGTTGCTGATTCCCGCAGTGATGATGGCGCGGGAGGCCGCTCGGAAGACCACGTGCAAGAACAATCTGAAACAAATCGGCTTGGCAACACTTAATTTTGAAGCGGCGAAACGGCACTTGCCTAGCAACGGTTGGGGGTATCGATGGGGGCCACAGAAGGGAATGGATGGTCGCTTCGGCCAACCCGGTGGTTGGACATTCTTGTTGTTGCCGTATCTGGAACAAGCGGCGGTTTCCGATCTAGCGATGGGCGTGGATCCTGTCCAAAGAGAAGAGAATTTGGCCCGGTTATTGCAAACTCCGCAACCAGGATTTCACTGCCCGTCGCGCCGGACTGC
>JBDNHU010000686.1:0-3305 GCA_041688615.1 Mariniblastus sp.
ACTGGAAAACGACACTGGAAAACGACACTGGAAAACGACACTGGAAAACGACACTGGAAAACGACACTGGAAAACGACACTGAAAACGACACTGGAAAACGGCGTTAGAAAACGGCGCTGTGTGATTGAAGACGAAAAATTCTTTGTTTGGGTTTTAGTAATATTTGGTAATCAATGGAGTGACTGCAACGGACAGGACGTTCGTTGTTCCTTGTAAGTCGATGTGCAAAGGATTTGCCATAACGTGGGTTGATTGGACGCGATTCTCGTTAGGAGACGAACAAGGTTTTTGGGAGAGTGCTGACGTAGGATTTAGTCTAGCGGAAACGGGGAGCAGGATGCTCCCACTCTTTCATTCTTTCTTTTCTGGCATTCTTTCTTTTCTGGCATTCTTTCTTTTCTGGCATTCTTTCTTTTTGCACTGCTGAATTAAGTGCATTCTGTTTTTCGTAGGCCAGTGATGGAGTTTATCGTGTTGGCTGATTCTTGTTTTCGATTTCCCTGGTAGGCAGTCGTCTTGGCCGTAATTCAAATGCAAACTTCGTCTTGATTGGGTACAACTTATGTTAAGCATTGGGACGTGATGGGATGGACCCAGTTGATGGCGTGGTCGCTTGGCGGAGGATCGCGGGAAGTGGGCCTGAGTGAAATTAGAAAGAGTTGTCCAAAAGCGGTGGCTCGTCGCGATAGTGGCTTTCGAATTGGTTCAAGATCAAGTCTAATGCTGTCCTTCCTCTTTGGTTGAAGATGAAAATTAAGCGATTTTCCGAGACGTTGTGATTGCTTGAATGCTGGGATGTTCTGTTTGAATTACTTCTGTGACGACTGCGTGCGACTGTGACCCAAGCGAACGATGGCTTTGAATTGGATGCCGTTGGCGAATTGGCCCTTCTTTCTTTCGGCGCGAATTTGGGTGATCGAATCGGTCAATGGAAGCAGACTTGCGATCTGTTGTCCGGCAGTGTCATCAAACGGGTTGCCGTTAGTGAACTGTTTGAAACTCTGCCGATCGGCGGCCCGGAGGGTCAGCAGGTTTTTGCCAATGCCGCATTGATCGTCCGCACCGTTTTGCCGGCCCCAGTCTTGGTTGAGCAGCTTCTTGAAATTGAACGAAAAATGGGTCGCATCCGCCACCAGCGTTGGGGGCCAAGGATGATTGATCTGGACTTGCTATTGTATGGGCAACAGGTGATTGAATCGCCGTCGTGCCAGGTTCCTCATCCTCGGATGTCTTTTCGGCGATTTATGTTGGAACCTGCGTCAGAGATTGCCAGTCAATGGATTCATCCAATCTGTGGAATGACCGTCGGGCAATTGTTACAGCGGTCGGAATCGAAATCAAAAACAGTGGTTGTTTGCGATGGCACCATTCGACCAAGCAGTCTTTGGCCAGAACGCGAAAAGAAAGCGATTAAGCCATTGGACCTACAACTTCGTGCGGGAATAGGCGATTCTTCAACTGAGTCATTGCGGCAAATGATTGAAGCGGTGGGTTTCCAAGTTGTGCAACCCTTGGAAGGATCTGGCGAATCCGAAGTTCGTCTAAAAAATATTCAGTTAGTGATCCAGCAAACGCAGCCTAAACTGGTCATTTTCACGCATTGTGCCCAAGTTCCGTGGATTGGACTGGGAGCGCCCTATCTTTGTTTGCCGGGCGAGCGGAAAGCGCAATGGAAAGCAGAATTGGACGCGGCGTTGGATTGCATAAAGTAGCGAAGTTTGCCAGTCAGACGTGATTGGCCAAGGTTTGTTGGAAGAGCATAATCAAAATTCAGTGGGTCGAAAGATTTTAGCGCACGTTGAAGGTTCCTTGGATGTTGAAGGTTTCGCCTTACAACGGGCCGATATGGTTAGTCGGGATTGGTCAGCGGTTGCACTGATAAAGTTGAGTATTCGGTAAAGATCGCTCGTTCGACTAGTCGTTCAATTTCCCAGGCAATTTGGCCGCTTCTCATCACCGAGGTGTCGAAATGCAGATCCGCTTCGCTCCAGGCTTCGTTGGGCAAACAACTGAGTGACATGCTGGCTAATTTGTGATTCATTTTGGGTGTGTAGCCCGATTCGAAGGTCTCGATTTGCGCTGCTTGGATGCCGCTAACCAGCATGTTGACGGTTGGCGAATCGGTAGTCTGCGAATTCACAGCGACGATGTCTCGCATCCGATTTTTATCGAAACTATAAGCGGTCAGGTCGATATTTTTCGACATCTGAGCCAGTAGCATATCGGTCCAGCGTTCGATTCTACGGCGGAGTCGATTAACCACTTCGGCCCGCGTGCTCCCAGCTTCTTGCAGTAATTGCAGTAGTTCAAGTGCTCGATTGCAGGCATCTTCGTGGCAAGAGACGATACTTTGGCCCAGGCCTGACAAGCGATCTTCGTCGCCCAGGCCTTGTTGAAGATCATAGTAGGCCAGCAGCCCGCCCCAGATCCGAGTGTAAAGTTGGCTGACCAAGACTTCTTCCAGCAGCTGCACTGCGAATTGAATTTCCACTTCGTCTCGAAGTTGGTTAGATTTCTGTTTTCTTAGGGCTGCGGCCAGTTCTTCGTTCCACCGGGCGACCCGGTTTCGGGACACCGTCCAGTATTGTTGGGCGATCAAGGCCATTCGTTCCAAATCGATATCAACCATGATGTCTCGGTTGGAAACCAATACGGTCGCTAGTAGATTCAGTTTTGCACAATGCATAAAGCGGCTGGCCTTGATTGCAAATTGGTTTTCTGTGGGCCGCGACCTTAAAGGTCCGTCGTTTGGGTTGGTCCCTAAGACGAACTTCAGGGTCGAGATGCGGGTTTACTTTTTCTACTGTAATTACCCAAACCAACGTTGATCAGAACGTTCACTGGATTGGGCAGATCTGGTAACGACTAACCGTTGGACTGAATTGCAGAAAAAGGCCTCAAAACAAGGCGTTTTCGTGCAGCGTTCAGATGGAGAATGACCTAAGCGTAGGAATTTAGCGTGTTGCCAAAAATCAACAGTTTACGAGGCTAGGAGTGCTGAAAAGTGAGAAGCAACACGGTTTCTGATTACGGTGATGCAGTTAGTTTCAGGCTGGGACCGTTTGAGCGCGTTTTATTGGGCACCCGCCATTTTGCTTGGGGCACTTGGCATTCTGATTCGCCGTTGCCCCATGTCCGCAAAGTCCTGGAGTCAGTGAATTCCCCCCGGACTTGCGACATTGAGTCAAAGCCAACGTCGTTCAAGACGATGTCATTGCAAAACTACGGCATGACGATGCTGGACTTTTTCTCTGGCGATGAAGGCGGCGCATCAGGCGTTTGCAAAAATGCGATTCGCAGTTGC
>JBDNHU010000687.1:0-4751 GCA_041688615.1 Mariniblastus sp.
GCCCGTCCGCGGATTCGGTAAACATCCGCGAAAGTGGAAAATGGAAGAAGTTGTGGTGCGTCTCGGGGCTAGTGTTCGCCCAAACGAGTGCCGAGAGGGCACCGACGATCAGGAAAATGCTGTTTTCGAAGAGGAAATTTATGGGGGCTTCGTCTTTAGTTGAGGTGGATGAGTGAGACATCAGTTCTTCTTCAAATTCGACGTTAATCGGGGCCAGTTTGGATTCGCTGCGTGAGGTATCTAGGGAATCAACAACGCATCGCAAAGTCAATAACTTGTCACAAAACCAGCGGGTCAATCTGGAACCCAATGGCCTTTGCCAGACGGCTGAAGGCCAAGCGTTTGGGACTCGCCCACATCAAATCGAAACGAAACGATTCAAAAATGAACAAGTCAAAGCCCGTTCCCAAAAGCTGCGATGCTGCTTTTGGATATCAGGCGAAACAGGGGCCTGATCCTTTGGTTCTGGGCTGCACAACGGCGTCAGAAATTGGCGATTAGGACACTCGAGAGTGGTTCCGGGCCATTTCCGGCAACGGCATTGCGAGGTTGGGTTTTGCGAGGTTGGTGGTTGCGAGGTTGGTTGTTGCCGCGTGATTGTTTCGGAGTTCGTTGTGGTGTAATTCACCACTTTTTAACTCAAAACGTATGTTCTAATCGTTTGCAAGGAATTCGAATATCCCAGTTCTTGAAATTGCCATCGGCAGCGTGTCGCGGCAGACTTCTTTCAAAATTTAACTCGTGTGATTCGTGGATTAACACCGATGGTAACGATTCGTCGAACCGCAATTTTTCAAGCCGCAGTCTTTCGTGCAATAACTTTGCAGGTGTCATGACCGATTGAGCCCGCAAGAATCGCCGCCGAGAACTTCGCCCCCTTGAATCTCAAGAGAAGTGAAAGGCCTGAAAACAGCGAGGCCGCTTGTCTGATATTCCGTGCCAAGTTCTTTACAATTGGGTAAGACTGGACTTGCTACGATTTTCCGGAGATTGGGACTCGTTCAGGTCTAGGCGTTTTCTTAGCAATTTTGTTACTCTGTAGCACAGGCTAATTGCGTCGCGTTTGGTGATTCGTTAGCCAGACGCCCATTTTTGAGACACTGCGGAGTATTTTTAGACTCGCACGGCTTTGGGCTACCGTGGGATACGTGGGTAGTCTGCGTTTGGGTTACCGGACTGGGACTTTGCCTGTAAGTTGCCGCAACCGTCATGATTTTGTTTTTGGTTATCGATTCGGAATAAGTAAATGAGCGATTCGCAAGGTTCGATAGTGATCACCGGGTTGGGTGTTATTTCGCCCTTGGGGAATTCACCCGAACAAGTTTGGGATGCTTTGATTAAAGGTCAAAGCGGCGTTACTCGCTTGGGAGATGTGTACGAACATTTGCCCACCAAGGTTGCGGGACAGTCGCTGGGCTTCACTGGCGACATTTCGCAATTTGGTGAATTGGAAAAGACGCTGCATCGATCAATCAAAAAGGGATTGAAGTTGATGTGCCGTGACATCCAAATGGGAGTCGCCGCCGCCCAATTGGCAGTCAACGTGTCCCGTGTGATGTCAGCCGATCCCGAAGCGGTTGCTCAGTTTGATCGGCAACGGGTTGGGGTGCTCTTTGGTTGCGATCATATTTTAAGTATTCCCGAGGAATTCACGAACGGCGTGAGGGCGTGTTTGACGCAGGACAAAAAGTTTGACTTTGATCAATGGGCCCAGAAAGGGCTTCCCAAAGTGGACCCGCTTTGGTTATTGAAATATTTGCCCAATATGCCGGCTTGCCATTTTGCAATTTATCATGACTTGCAGGGCCCGAATAACTCACTGACCGTTCGCGAAGCCTCAAGCAATATGGCAATCGCCGAGGCCCACTGCACATTGGCTCGCGGTAGCGCCGATGTCATGGTTGTCGGAGGAACCGGGGCTCGAGTGCATGCCTCGCGAAGTGTGCACATGGCCCTGCAGGAGCAAATCGCCCTGGGCGACGGTGATCCATCGGCCGCTTGCAGACCGTTTGCGGCAGACCGTTCGGGGATGGTCTTAGGTGAGGGGGCAGGCGCCATGGTGATGGAGACCCAGGAATATGCAGAAAAACGGGGTGCACGGATTTTGGGCCGCGTACTTGCAGGAGCAAGTTCGACGGTTGCCGATCAACGAGGTGTCCCTAACTTCCGAAAGGGTTTCGAAAACGTGATGCGATCCTTGTTGCAACAGTCCGGAATGGCGGTTGGCGGAGTGGGCCATGTTCATGCTCACGGACTTGGGACCACCCTGTGTGATCAGCAGGAAGCCGAGGCGATCAATGCGGTCTTCGGTCCAGACAAACCTGTGGTCGCCGCAAAGAGTTTCATGGGGAACCTAGGAGCAGGCGGCGGTTTGGTCGAAGCGATCAGTTCTATTTTGGCCATGCAACATGGCGAACTCTTCGCAGGACTGAACTGCCAGAACATGGACCCCTCATGCAAGATTAATCTCATTACAAAAGCGGGCGCCGATCCAGGAACCAGTTTCATTAACCTAAGCATGACACCTCAAGGGCAAGCCAGCGGCGTCTTGATCGCCAAGGCCTAAACGGCCTAAAAGGCATCTATGGCAGCGATGACTTGGTTGAAGCCCGCCAATCGGTTGGATGCCTCGGATTGAGTTCGCGGATTGAGTTCGCGGATTGAGTTCGCGGATTGAGTTCGCGGGTTGAGTTCGCGGGATGCAACATCCAGTTGCCAGATTTACCGTCGCATCACCAGATTTCTTATCGCTCCACTGGTGCAGGGCGTTGCTACTTGCTGGCAGCCTCCAAAGGCCTGTCATGGAATTTGACGGGACGACGTGGCTTTTCAGAAGGTCTATTCTTTTGCTGCGCTCCTCTTGTGGACGCTCATGCCGGGCTGCGATGGCGTTTTGCGGTGGCGTTTTGCGGTGGCCCCGCCAAGTCAATTGCTGGCCAGATCGCTCTTTAAAACTGCAAGCTTTGCCTCCTATCCAATTATCGTTGGTGGCGTCAATTGGACGCTAAAAGTGACGTCGCAGGCGCCGATTGTAGTTGAAACATCGGTTTTAGCGGATTTGACACCTTGGTAGGATAGTTAAATTGCCCTCGATTTGGTAATTTCGGCCCTGAAAACTTGCAGAAGGTTGTAGGGCTTTTAGAATATGATGTAGAGTCTACTAATAGCTCAGCCACCGTTAGTCGTTTGATCGCAAGGATCGGGACGGTTTCCGGTTCTCGATTTACTCGTCCGCCTCACTGGAGCGTCCCCACATGCCTTCGGAATTGATTCCATTTGACCAAGCCGCCGCAAAGCTTGGTGTTTCGGCTGAAAAACTAACCGAAATGCTGACTAAAAAAGAAGTGTTTGGATTCCGTGATGGTGCCAGTTGGAAATTCAAGATAAGTGAACTGGAACGAGTCGCCGAAGAAATGGGCGTATCGGTGGGCGGAATCTCGGAATCGGATGACGAGTACTCGTTGAGCGATAGTGGTTCGCCGGCAGAAAATCTGATTTCTGACTTAGACACTCCCGTGGAAAGCGAATCGGCCGAGTCTGACGTTCTTTTAGAAGCCAGCGATGACATGCTGTTGGCGGACAGTGGTGAATTAAAGTTTGATGAAAGCGGCCTAGCTTCGGTAATGGACGATGACCTGTTGCTTGATGACGAAAATGCATCGGGCACAGGCAAGTTGGGAAATCAAGCCGGCGATGAATTGTCGCTGATGGACGACGAATTATTTGAAGAAGATGAATTGAGTCTGCAAGACAGCGCTGGTTTGGATGACGGGTCGGATCTAAGTAGTGACTTCGCAGACAGCAGCGATGTGGTTGTAGATGACAGTGATTCAAATGCGTTAGAAGAGGACATGATCTTAGACGAGGAAGATCTGGTTGTTAGCGAAGCTGGCAGCGACGACGATGATTTTGCCTTGTCGGACAGCGGTATTCTTAGTTTAGACGACTTGGATGGCAACGCTGACGACTTCGATCTGGAACCTGTCGACGAAATGTTCGACGACCAGTCCAGTAGTTCACAGGTGATCGCGTTAGAAGATTCCGATTTGATGGATGAATCCAACGCAACGATGTTGTTGGGCAACCAAAGTGGTGACCTGGCCGCTTCTGATGATTTCGGCGGTGCGGCGATGCCGTTGGAATCGTTTGATGGACCGATGAACGGCGATCAAATGTCGCCAGCCATGATTCCGGCCATGGTCGAAGAACCCTTTTCGATCTACCAGATTCTGTCACTGACCGTCGCCTTCTTTACCACAGGTGGCTTGGCTCTTTTGGCTTTGAACTTGGCCCAGAACATGTGGCAACCTGCTGGATCTAGCTTTGACGGCACGCTGGCCAACTGGTTAGTTGAATTGATGCAGTTTAATAGCTAACCCGCTAGTGATCATTGTTGATTTAAGCAGCAGCGAATCGTGGCAATTGACACTTAGCACATTACACACTGGGCGGTGGTGGTTGGTTCATCACAGCCGATGCCAACGCCCAGTTGTTTGTAACTCGGTATTCCTTTTGAACTTGTGACTGGTGTTTTTGTCTTGCTGTTTTTATGGACGCAGGAGTACTGGCACTTCTTTTCACTTTCAGGCGTTCTCCAGCGACTGGCCCAGGGGTAATTGCCGAATTTGATGCATCGCCCAGTCAGGCCGTCTGCCCTAAAGGTGTCAGGGTGCGCCGGGATAAAACCGGTTTTGGATAGAGAATGAAAGTTTCTTACGAAGAACGAGTAGCCACCGACTTCGGCCTCCGGC
>JBDNHU010000110.1:0-2413 GCA_041688615.1 Mariniblastus sp.
CGGGGCGCCGCCGGTGTTCTTTCCTTTCGCCTACGGCTCAAGGAAAGAACACCGGCGAAGAAGCTTGTAAGTCAATCCAAGAATCATTAACCTATACAGTATTCAGAGATCACCATCAGTTTCAACAATAAAACGGACATCGAAAGCGCCGGGATAAACCGGCTTGAAGTAGAGAATGAAAGAGTCCTACGGTGAAGATCTAACCAATCACACCGGCCTCGAATCGTACGCTTGGGGTGGCAACATCCTGGGTGTAGCATCGGTAAGAGGATAGGCAGGCCAGCCATTGAGCTCCGAAATCATGAATTTTGTGTGCCGACCCCATGATGTCAGGGGGAAGGCTACATCCTTGATGCCGATTTGGTGAGGCATTAAGTTACACGGCGGAGTCGTAGAACCTGAGCATGTCTAGAAACTTCAAGCGCGAGAACCGGGAGATCCCTCGAGTTTCCCAGGCAACATTCTTTGATGTTTGGGAACGGTCGGAAAACGCCTCTGGCGGTACAGCCGACGTGTACGCTCGTGGGAAGTCAGATGGGAGTGTAGTACCGACGACGCCAGCGAACAACGACGACACTGAATCGTCGGCGGAGCTGACTGAGGAAAGACTCCCAGCCAATAGGGACGCTGAACAAACCGCCTCACTCCGGACTCTGAGCCGAGATAAACGTGAGTCATGTGGTCTGTCCGGCGTGCGCGAAGCTGCGCGTAAAAGCAGCACTCATCGCTTCACGGCTTTGCTACACCACATCAACGAACGGCTGTTGTTCGAAAGCTTCGATCACTTGAAGAAGTCGGCGGCACCAGGAGTGGATGGAGTAACTTGGTCTGATTACGAAGTGGACTTGGAGGCCAATATCAAGGACCTCCATAGTCGCATTCACCGAGGAGCCTTTCGAGCGAAGCCCTCTCGTCGAGTCTGGATAGCCAAGCCTGATGGTCGCCAGCGACCGTTGGGTATCGCATCACTTGAGGACAAATTAGTTCAGCAAGCGGTACGATGGGTTCTTCAGTGCATCTACGAGCAGGACTTTCTCGGATTCAGTTATGGGTTCCGTCCAGGTCGAAGTCCGCATCAAGCGCTCGACGCTCTAAGCGTGGCATTGACTAAATCTACGGTGAGATGGGTATTGGATGTAGATTTGGAATCGTTCTTTGATTTGATCGACCACTCGTGGTTAGTCAAATTCTTGGAGCACCGAATCGCTGATAGGCGTATTCTTCGACTGATTCGCAAATGGCTTTGTGCCGGAATCATCGAGGAAGGCGTTCGGTCAAGTAGCATAGAAGGCACACCTCAAGGCTCTGGAATTTCCCCGTTGCTGGCAAACGTGTTTCTACACTATGTGTTTGATCATTGGATTCATTGGTGGCGTCAGCAACCCGGCCGCGGCGATATTGTCGTGGTGCATTATGCTGATGACATGGTAATTGGTTTCGAACGTGAAACCGATGCAAATCGCTGTCTAGACGAACTCCACCAACGACTTGCGAAGTTCGGCCTAAAGCTTAACGACGCCAAGACCCGGTTGGTAGAGTTTGGCCCTTTTGCTGCCGCACTTCGTAGGCAGCATGGGCAACGTCGCCCCGAGACTTTCAACTTCTTGGGGTTTACACATCAATGCAGCGTTACTCGAACCCACGGATGGTTCACGGTGCGTCGAATCAGTATTGCCCAGCGGATGCGCGCGAAGCTCGCAGCGATAAAACTCGAACTTCGCAAGCGTCGACATGCTGACCCAGGCGAGACGGGACGATGGCTCGGACAGGTCGTTCGTGGTTGGATGAACTACCATGCTGTTCCTGGCAATTTAGATCGCATTAAGCAATTCATTGATTGTGTCTCGCGCCAATGGCTGCATCAGCTTCGGCGACGCAGTCAGCGAGGGTGCTATCCCTGGATCCGCATGCAGCGTCTACTTCGCCGGTACTTACCAAGTCCAACTGTCACGCACCCTTATCCCAACAAGCGATTTCGCGCTCGACTTGCGGCAAGAGCCGTATGAGGTAATGCTTCACGTACGGATCTGTGCGGGGGGCGGCTGGCAACAGCCGTCCCTACCGCGATCCCTTGCTTTCATTGGCCGTTGATGCTCCACTGGATGAAAACCTTTCGGCAATTGTCTATTACGAGCCAATTAAAAACGATTGAGGTGGGGAATTCCATGTTTCGAATTAGCACATTCTTACTTATTTTGTTGTTAATAACGGCAGTGACCGATCCGAGGATGTTATTTGCTCGGGCTTACCAACATTCTTTTGATGCGACACCGGAAGCGGCCAGGCGCCCAAGTGGTGATGACCCTTCGCTGTATCAAGCTGAGCAACATTTGGAACCAAGTGTTTGGTAAAATGTTAGCCGCCATTCCACCCGTCAGCGATGTTATTCGAAATCAAACCCCGAATTTCCAAG
>JBDNHU010000111.1:0-17306 GCA_041688615.1 Mariniblastus sp.
AACTGCTCTTGGTATTTAGTAAACGCCTGCTCAACTTGGATTTTCTGCTCATAAAAAGCAGTTCGTAGATCTAGCCAACTGCTTTCCTGGGTCGGTTCCAGTAGATTGCCTTTTGATTGCTGCAAGAAATAGGAACTACTCGCCAGGGACTCCTGCGAATAAGCCTGAGCGTTGATGCGGCGTAAATCACTGACCTCTTGACCAAGGTTGGCAGCCAACGGCAACTCATACGCGCGCTGACGGATACTCTTGGTCAATCGACGAAATTTTTGTACGCCTTGTATGCTGCCGGCTGCCAATCCGCAAACCACCAACAATAGCAAGAGCGTCCCAATTCGAATTTGGTAACGAACAGGCCACCGCGTAAACACCATCAACTCCTTTTGCTGTGAGAAGCATGCACAGCACAATGCCTTTGGGATCTCGCATTCAGCCCAAACATCCAGCACCCCTTTCCAAGCGACACTTGGCATGATCCCAACTGGCGTCTGAATCGCCTAATATCATGCCAACACTCAAGTCGAGCCCGACACGCAGTCGAGCCCAACACTTCGGAATGAAGAACCTCTGATCCGATCGACAACCGACTGACCGAATTTAAATCGGTCTTTGATGTCCAGCAGGAAACAGTAGGGCTGTGTCAATCAATGGATCAAAGCCTTGACCAACCACGGGGACTGTATCAATCCCACCACACTGACTCAATGTCATTAAGACCCTAGAAACCGCCTGCTAGCGGGTTAAACTTTAAACCAAAACCAAAAAACCGGCTTAGATTGACGCTCACACTCAAACAAACCGCCAGCTAACGATACGCTTGAGCGGGAAATGACCCTACAACAGAGGGGCCAAAGTATCGACTTCAAAGCGATTGTAGACTTGATCACCGGCACGGCGCGACACCGGTTCATTGCATTGCTAGTTAATGGCAATTTTCCTCCAAAAGCGGACAGATCCAACCAGCTGAACAAGTGCGGACTCGGCCGACGCCGATCGGCGGGCAACCTCCAACCCCGTGCAGCCGTCCGTTGACCAGCAGTCGTCAAGTGCCGCCATGTTCGCGGCATCAGTCGTTTAAAGCTGCCTGAGCGACCGCGTGCGAGATCTTAGGGGCGACTGACATATGCGATGGGTCTGGCAAGATACGGTCGGCAGATGGATTGTCGACCATGGCTGCTAAGCAATCGGTGGCAGCCCATTTCGTTGCTTCGGTAATTCCGGAGGCTCCCGCGTCTAAAGCGTCACGAAACAGTCCGGGAAAATCCAGAACATTGTTGACTTGGATGGGGAAGTTGCTTCGTCCAGTTCCAGCCACAGCGGCGCCTCCAGCAAAGGCTTCCCGAGGCATTATTTCGGGATTTGGATTGGCCATCGCCCAGATGATGGCTTTGTCTGCCATTGAGCGGATACCCTGGGCGGTTAACAAATTCCCCTTGCTAACGCCGATAAAGACGTCGGCTTGTGCAACGCCGTACGCAAATCGCCGGACTAATTTCCTGGATGGGTGTGCGTCTACATGGCTTGCTTGTAGCGATTAAGATCGTTTCTACTGCGATCAATGATCCCGCGACTATCACAGACCAACAGGTCTTTAGCACTTAGACATAAATTGGGATCCTGCCCCAGACCGCGAAGCAATTTTGCAATCGCGGTGCCCGCAGCACCCGCTCCATTGATCACTACTCGCATTCAAACTAACTCTTTCCCGACACCCTTTGCGGCATTGAGCAAGGCCGCTAGTAAAGCGATTGCGGTGCCGAGCTGATCATCGTGAAGCACTGGAATTCCCAAGTCTTGCAATTGAACTCACCTTCCAAAATCACCCATCGAGTGCCGGTTTATCACTATCCTTCTTGCAAAATCATATTCACGTGCCAAATGTCATCTTCCAAGTAGCGGTCAGAACTGACTTCAAAGCCCAACGCTGCATAGAACGATTTCAAGTGTTCTTGTGCCGCTATTTGAATCCCTGCGTCGGAATGCTGGCGCTTGCAGTGACGAATGCCGTCTTCAACCAAGCGACTTCCCAAAGCTTGATGCCTGGCGGTGGCGGCAACGACTATCCGCGACAAGCTGGCCTGGGTGAATTTTTGATTGGGAGGGACGATCCTTAAATAGGCCACCAAATTTTTCGCCTTAGCGGATTCTTTTTTCTCCCCAGATGCGTCATTGTCGGCAACCCAGCCCATGAGATGGATACTACA
Organism: Mariniblastus sp.; assembly: GCA_041688615.1. Taxonomy (GTDB): domain Bacteria; phylum Planctomycetota; class Planctomycetia; order Pirellulales; family Pirellulaceae; genus M30B19. The sequence continues at coordinate 2,205 of JBDNHU010000111.1, forward strand.
TAAATCCACGTCGTCAATTTCGGGAAACAGACACTGCTGTTCCAAGACGAAAATTTCTTGCCGCAACTTCAATACGCTCCAGCATTGATACGCTGAAAGCTCGGCAAAAGGCACCAGTTGCCAATCCAAATTCATCTCGACCCTTCCATTGCAAAACCTAAGATCACACACTCCCACCAAGCCAAAGAAGACCAAGCAGCGATTTCTAATCCCGCTGAAGTAGCCAACGCCCTTGGAATCCCAACGCCCTTGAAATCCCAGGGATTGGATGACATTGTCAACATCGCGGTCAATTTCCCAATTCGATCAACTAACCGTTCGCTCAACTAACCGTTCGATCAACTAACCGTTCAATCGGCCAACCGTGCATGGGTCAACAGGATCTCTTGCAACGCGGTTGACCACGTTCACGGTCTTGCCCACGTCGATGCGACACAAAAAAACCTCGTTATTGAAATCCAATAACGAGGTTATTATCAGTGATCTACCGTACGGCATGGGTCGGTCGAGCAGAAATCCAACCGATCCTGCAGATTCTATTCTGCTTTTGCTTCATCTCCACCAACACTAACCGCGTCCGAGTCAGGTTTCACCTCTTCAACTTGACCATCAAACTTCAAATGTTTGACCTTGCCGTCTTCATTCCTGACCACTTCCACCGCGATCTTGTTCTTACCTTCGAAAGTGCCTTGAAGCAATTCTTCGCTAAGCGGATCTTCGATGTAATTTTCCAGGGCTCGACGCATAGGTCTAGCACCCATGTCCAAATTCGTTCCCTTGCGAATCAGAAACTCAACCGAATCTTCGCTTAACACTAATTGATAACCGCGTTCGGCCAAACGTTCCCGCACTTTGACCAATTCCAATTGGACAATGGAAACCAGATCTTTTCGCTCAAGGTGGCGGAAGATAATAGGTTCATCGGTCAAACGGTTCAAGAATTCAGGACGGAATGCCTTGCTAATTTCGTCATTAACACGCTCTTTCATGCTATCGAAACTGGCATCATCGCTGGTCCCAGGCAAACCAAACTGCGTTTCATTTTTAATCGCAAAAGCACCCGCATTGGTGGTCATGATGACGATCGTGTTGCGGAAATCGATATTTCGACCGTAACTGTCGGTCAATCGACCTTCTTCCATCACCTGCAGCAACATGTTGAACACGTCTGGGTGAGCCTTTTCAATTTCATCCAACAGGACTACCGCGTAGGGACGGCGACGAATTTTCTCGGTCAACTGACCGCCTTCTTCGTAACCGACGTATCCTGGAGGGGCACCAATCAATCGACTGACGTTGTGCTTCTCCATGTACTCACTCATGTCCATCGTGATTAATGCGTCTTGATCACCGAACATGAATTCCGCCAAAGCCTTGGCCAACAATGTCTTTCCCACACCCGTTGGACCGGCAAACATAAAGCAACCGATAGGTCGTTTAGGATCTTTTAAACCGGATCGACTTCGCCGAACCGCTTTGCAGACCGCTTTGACCGCGGCATCCTGAGAAACGACCTGTCCATGTAGTTCATCTTCCATCTTCAACAGACGCATCGAATCTTCGCTGCTCATCCGAGTCAACGGAATACCCGTCATCTTGGAGACAACTTCGGCGACGACTTCTTCGTCCACCAAACCTTCGTTCTCTTGGCTATTCTCACGCCATTCTCGTTTGATCTGTTCCTTCTTCAAACGCAACTTATCGGCTTGATCACGAAGTGCTGCGGCCTTCTCGAAATCTTGTTCTGCTACGGCTTCTTCTTTTTCCTTATTTAGCCGTTCGATATCAACATCGATTTCCAACAAGTCTGGCGGTCGCACCATTGTTCGAATTCGAACTCTAGCACCCGCTTCGTCGATCACGTCAATCGCCTTATCAGGCAAACATCTGGCCGTGATGTAACGGCTAGACAGCTCGACAGCTGCTTCAATCGCATCATCGGTAATTTGAACACGGTGATGCTCTTCGTAACGTCCCTTCAAACCATGCAAAATCTGAATGGTTTCCTTCTGGCTAGTCGGTTCGACCATAATTTCCTGGAAACGCCGAGCCAGTGCGCTATCTTTTTCAATATGCTTTCGATATTCATCCAAAGTGGTCGCACCAATACATTGGATCTCACCACGAGCCAAAGCAGGCTTCAACACATTGGCGGCATCAATTGCGCCCTCGGCTCCACCGGCACCCACCAACGTGTGCAATTCATCGATAAACAGAATCGTATTCTTGGCACGGCGAACTTCGTTCATCACCGCCTTGATCCGCTCTTCAAACTGGCCACGATACTTGGTACCGGCAACCATCATCGCCAAGTCCAATACCACGATCCGCTTGTCTGCTAAAATTTCAGGCACTTCGCCGTTGATACAACGCTGCGCAAACCCTTCAACAATCGCGGTCTTTCCAACACCCGCTTCACCCAATAGCACGGGATTATTCTTGGTTCGACGGCACAGGACCTGGATCGCACGCTCGATTTCGCGGTCACGGCCAATGACCGGGTCCAGTTCGCCATTGCGAGCCAATTCCGTCAAGTCACGTCCGAATGAATCCGACGCTGGGGTCTTTGACTTACTATTCTTTCGATCCGCTCCAGCGGCCCCGCCTTCGACAGTGCCCGCGCTGGCTTCACGTCCGCCGCGTTCTGGACTTTCACCACCTTCAAGACCGTGGCCCAGCAGGTTCAAGACCTCTTCGCGGACGTCATCCAATTTCATGTTAAGGTTCATCAGAACCTGAGCCGCAACACCTTCCTGTTCACGCAACAATCCCAACAAAATATGTTCGGTTCCAACATAATTGTGGTTTAGATTCCGTGCCTCTTCCATTGAAAATTCAAGGACCTTCTTCGCCCTTGGCGTATGTGGCAGACGACCCAGAGTCACCATATCGGGACCGCTTTGGACCAACTTTTCTACTTCATTGCGAATCCGCCGCAAATCAACATCCAAGTTTTTCAGGACGTTGGCCGCAACGCCGCTGCCTTCCTTCACCAAACCTAACAATATGTGTTCGGTGCCAATGTATTCATGGTTAAAGCGATGAGCCTCCTGATTGGCCAATTGCATCACTTTTCGTGCTCTGTCTGTAAATCGCTCGTACATGCCTAATCCTTCCCATACGATAAACTAAAGGTCCTAACGAAAATCAACCAAAGTTGAAGTCCACTAGTACAATTGGTTACGTCCGCCAACGATGAACCGTTCACAATTAAATTACAAACGTTCCACCGCAAGGCCATTGGTTAAATGCTGATCAATATTGATTTGTTTAAGTAACGCAGAGCTAGGCTTTTCAAGACCCCGCCAGGTTTTTCAAGACCCCACCAGGCTTTTCAAGACCACCTTCAAATTACCGCTTTTTGAATGAAGCTTTTGAGTTAACTCGTCCCTGAACCAGCTCAATAACCGTTCTGCCGATCGAACCCGTAACGTTTACCGATCGCGATCTCTGTCTCTCTAATCCTGCCCTAAATGCCCCATTGGTCAAGGTGGCATTAAATAACAAGTCTTCTTAGTACTGCAATTTACTGGCCAATCGCAACATTTTTAAACTTAAGCCGCCTCGGTCACTTCCTCAACGGCAGGATTCTCGTTTGACTGTGCCAGCAATTCTTCAATTGTGTCAAGCTCTTTATCGATTTCAAATCGCCACCGAATACTTAAATCCCATTTCGATAGCTGAGACAGTTGGCGTTTGGCTAGCACCAATCGCCCCTGATGCCGATAAAGCGTACCTAGCATCAATCCCGCCGGAATGTCATCTGGATAACGATTCAACTGGCGTCGCAGCAGCAACTCGGCTTCTTCGTAGTGTCCTCGAAGGTACTCCATTTGAGCGTCGGACAAGAAGTCAGGTTTGCCGGCACTCGGCTGGATGTCATCGGGGATCAATAGCAGGTCGGGCAGATTCCGAAACCCAGTAAAAGCGCAGTAGCCCCACACCACAAATAGGATCGGCCAAACTAGCCCCGGACTGGCGATCACCATCCAATGTGGCCACAAAAAGGTGTTGATCAAGGCCAGATTTAACGCAATGGCGAATAAAACCGCCAAAACCAGCGAACCCAAGGCGCCACGCAGCCAAAGTTTAGGTAGCCCAGGCCAAACGCACAGAAAACTATCCGTTAAATTCACCGCCAAAGCCTCCCTTCTCCGCTTGAGAAAAATCCCTATTGCCGTTGCATCGGTACTCTTTGCCGATTCTACCGATTAAGTCAACTTTCCCAAAGACGAAACTAGCCGCCATTTTGCGGGCACCGATAATGGCAAGAAATCAAAAAACCCGTAGCGTCTATCCAACGTTACGGGTTTCAGTTGTGTGCCCGACAAAAAATCTGCCAAAAAACGGTATCTGCAACAATCAATCGGACGCTTTAACGCACCAAGACGGCCGCTACCGCAGGCTGCCTGCGTTACGTTTAGGGCACGTCCAACCTAAGATTCAGCCACGAAGACTGGTTCGGTTTGCAAATCCTATCGACTCGCTTCGGATTCGAAAGAAAAGCGACCGTAGAATTTTACATCCAATTTCTATGAATAAAGGATCCAAACCTAGGCTTTCACCACAGCCTTGACTCCAAGGGGTAGGTCAAAGATTTTAGCATCTAACTCTTGGTTGAACTCAACTTTGGAAATTACGTTCTGTTGAGTCATCCCATTGGGCAATTTCACAACCGTCCTGTGACTTATCAAAATGCCTTCGACTTTTTTGTAGTCTCCAAGTTCGGTTGTTAGCCCCACCTTCCCCATCGCAGTTTCTTCCACGCCCTTGGTCCCGATAATTAACCCCGTCTTCTTCGAGAAGTAGATGGTCTTCTTAGGCTGGTCTTTTTGATTTGCCACAACCGCGTAAGCCATTTCGCCAGAAAACTTGTCTAGGCCAAGGGTTTCCATCGAATCGAAGTAGCTTAGAGAATCGGCGTAGCCATTGGTATTCGCTTGAAATCGAATACTCTCAGCTTGATTGCCTTCGATCACTTGCGGCCCAGTCAATTCCGAATCCTGCCAAACCGTCTGACCATCAAAGCCAACTTGTTGAGTGCCAACGCCCGGTATTTCAATCTTCAACAACAACTTGCCAGGGTTTGCCTGGTACATTTCAAGAGGACCTTTGATTCCTGCTTGCGGAATACTCATCTCCCCCTTAGTGACGCTATTTTTCACTTTCGACATTGCTTCTTTGCCGCCAACGGCCTTCACATAGGCTGTCACTAACGCTTCTGGTGTTGGCCATTGGGAATCACCCGTTTTGGCCGAATCACCTTTAGGACGTGCCACCGTCGTCTGGGCAAAAGCCGATAAGGGTAACGCTCTGACCGCTGCCAAAGCCAATGCCAAAGCCAATGCCAATGCCAAAGCCAATGATGTTCGCAACACTTTTCCGAAACGATTTACCTTCATTCAATCAACTCCCTTGCTGCAAGTTCAAGGTTTTCTTCTAACTAGGATTTTTAAAGACTGTCCGACACAACCGTACGCTATAACCCCAAGCATTTCGTCGGCGCAACTTTCCGTCTATTGTTCGCCCCAAGCACGCTTGCCAAACACTTCCAAGCCTAACTTCCAAGCCTAACTTCCAAGCCTAACTTCCAAGCCTAACTTCGGAGCCTAACTTCGGAGCCTATTGCTTCTGCTGTTCAAGCCACTCAATGCCAGCCATCAAGACAGGGTCTTGACCGTTAGCCAGAGATTTTCGCGACACCCGAACACTCGGAGACCATGACGCAATGACGCAATGACGCCCTGGAATTAGAACGCAGACCCTGGCACCGATGCGGAACATCCAGTTCCCCCAGGTTCCAAGCCATTGCCGCCCTGGCGTTGCTAATAGACGGCTTCCAATTTAATAGAGGGCTTCCAAGAGCTGGGAAATTGTCGCTGGGATCGTTGGCCCCAAGATTCCGGCAAACTCAGAGCCCGGATTCGCGGTTCTTTGCACAAGTATTCCAAACGATGACCCACTTGTTTTTCAAGTGATCGGGACCGCTTTCCCTGCCTTTGCGTTCAATTGATTCCATGGACACCATTCCACGGACGCCATTCCACGAAACACTTTCCACGAAACACTTTCAATGACACACTTTCAATGACACACTTTCAATGACACAATGGCAAGCAAGCTTACTCAATGCTACTTCGTGACCTACCGCGGTAGTGAATTCGATACTCGGTTTGCGGTGTTGTGGTAGCAGTGCCGCGACTTGAAGATGTCCCGACCGAAACAATGTCGTCAATAATGTCAATGTTTGTTCCGGTGTCTTCGTGGTCAAAATGAGTGGTCTCACCGACCACATATTCCTCTTCCCGGATAATTTCGTATCCTGCCGGAAAATGTTCGGCCATTAAAACGTCGGCTTTGTCACGCAACTTCCCTGGCCAGCTATTCGAATTGTTCGGAATCGCTACGATGCCATAGTCGGGTTCACGCAAAATAGTTCGCGCACTACATCCCACTCCGAACAACGTCACTAAAAGCGTTAGATAGCAAATCAGATTCCGACGTCGCGCATTCCATTGGCCAAACATCACTTTGCCTTAAAATTTTACTTTGCCTCAAAAATCACTTCGACCTGACATCCACGGATTACGGGATCAAATCCACCCGTCGTTTGCAGGCGAACCTTACTTAAACACCAGGGCAGCCGCAAGCGTGAATTATCGACTGAAAAATTGCTATCATGGAAACAAACTTCCATGAACTTGGTCGCAATCAACCGTTTTCGAACCCACTTGACTGGGTATACCGATCCAATCCCTTTACAGGTCGCTTAATCCTATGCCCTCAATCAAAGAGACCCAATTGCTGTGGCGAATGATTGATGCGAACTTCAATCGCTGCAGCGAAGGGCTACGAGTTCTGGAAGATTGGTCCCGTTTTGTTGCCGACGACGCGGCAGCCTCGCAATCCCTCAAGGCATTGCGGCATCAGCTACATTTGATTGCCCAGCAATGGCCGTTGCGAGATCGCCTTTTGGCACGAAATTCCGCTGCCGATGTGGGACGTACCATTGAAACCTCTTCGGAATACCAACGCCCGGAAACCACAAGCCTGTTGCACGCCAATTTTTATCGAGTCCAACAAAGCTTACGAGTGCTAGAAGAAACAACCAAACGACTAGGATTCGACGCCAAAGAACTAGAACAGTTGCGTTACACCAGTTACGAATTGCAAAAATCGGTTCTATTGTCTGTCGAAAGTGCCGCTGCTGTGTCCCAGGTGAACATGCAACTTGACATTTTGGATGCGGCCAAACCCAATGCCAAGTCATTCCAACAGCGTTCACAAGTATTAAAAAAGGCGCAGTTGTATGTTTTGACCGACGGCTGCAGTGACGAAACTGCCTTCGTTTCACATCTAACCATGCTTGCAGAAAGTGGCGTCGACGTAATCCAACTGCGAGCCAAACACCTGAATGATCGAACGCTGTTTAGCCGAGCGCAATTGGCCGCGAAGTTGCTTGCCGCCACATCCACTTTGTTCATCGTTAACGATCGCCCCGACATTGCGATCGCATGCCAAGCAGACGGGGTCCATGTCGGTCAGGATGAATTGCCAGTCGAGCAAGTGCGACGAATTGTCGGAACGGAACTCTTGATCGGGCTTTCGACTCATGACATGCTACAAATTCAGCAAGCCCACCAGACGTCCGCGAACTATATTGGCGTAGGGCCCGTCTTTCCATCGACAACTAAGTCTTTTGATCAACCTATTGGGACCGACACACTTTCGGAAGTAATCCCTATCATTGAAATGCCGGCGTTTGCAATCGGTGGTATCAATCAAGAGAACATCAACCAAGTCCTAGCCACAAAATTTTCGCGTGTCGTCGTGCAAAACGCGGCAGGGCAGGGCGCTGACGTTTATTCGAAGGTCTCTGCCTTAAAGAAAGCCTTACAACAGCGACAGCCACAATAAAGCGACGGCCACAATAAAGCGACGGCCAACCGTCCGAACGACTCTCCCTCTGCTGCCCGCTTGACTTACCCGCACCAAACCAACGAAATTGCCTCCGGTTGCGTCAACAAAACGACTCCTGGGTGTGGCAAATTCAATCGCAAGTCCAAAACGTCTAAGAGCAAACTGATGCCGATTCCCAACCTCAACAATCCCAAACAGAAAGACGGCCAGCCCCAATACATTCGCCAGCCATCACATGGAACTGCACGCAACAATACGACACAGCAGCGAACTGAAGCGGATACAGATCCAACGGACATGCTGGTAACCGGATGGCGAAAGTATCTTTCCATTTTTGCCGCTGGAATCTGCCTAATGCTTGCTGCCTTAGGAGCAGTCCTGCCAGGACTGCCAACCACTCCGTTTCTTTTACTTGCCAGCTATTTATTGATTCGAAGCTCACCGCGACTCCATCAGAAACTGCGAAACAATCGACTCTTCGGGCCACTCCTTCGCGACTGGGAAACCAAACGAGCGGTCAAGCGATCCGTCAAAATCTGGTCACTCGTGGTGGTCGCAGTCTTTCTATCGTTGTCGCTTTACCTTTCGGTCTTCCCCTGGTACCTCAAGGCAATCGTCCTTACCGCTGCAACAATCGGCATCTACGTCATCTGCCGCTTGCCCGAAATCAAAGCCGAATAAGAAGAAACCGGTCGCCATTGGCACCGTTAAAACCCCAAGTGGTCAACTTTGCGATGGTGCAGTGGTCGTATTCCATCCAACCGATACCGGTCGGGAAAATGATCCCAAACCAGGCAGAACTTGCCAGGCTGATGGATCGTTTAACTTGCTGACCCAGTCACCAAACGATGACCCAGTCTCCAAACGATGGTCGGTCTCCAAACGATGGTCGGTCTGCTAGAAATTACGGCGTTACCGTGGTTTGGATTTCCACGAACCAAGAGAACCAAACTAAGATGTCACGGTCCAGTGAATCTAGCGGTGGTACAGACCGCTTGAAGAGACAATACGGAAAGCCGGCGACCCCGCTCTTAAAAGCGACAATCAATGCGGACGCGGCAAATAAATTCGACTTTATTGTGGACGAATAAGAAAAGCGGAGCCCCTGCCCAAGGCTGAACTTTGAAACCTATCCCGGTTGCTTGATGAGAGATCAAAGACCTATTTTGCAAACGGGTCGTTCAATTTTTCAAGCCTTCGGTTGTAATTGGGCACGGTTTCGTTCTTCAATTTGTTAGCCGATTCCATGGCTTTGCCTAAATAGGTTTCGGCCGGCTTCTTCTCTTTTACCTCTTCAACTTTTGGCTTTTCAGCCGCGTTGGGGTCATTGGGCAATTCGCAGCCAATCCAAACCGTCACCAACAAAAGAAGCACTGCCAGTGCCAGCGGTCGTCTCTTGACCAAATTGCCATTGGCGACTAATTTTTGAACACCAAGGAATCGCATTTAAATTTCTCCGACAATCCAATAGTAAACCAAATCAATTGCTTTCAGCCAGCTCACCATTGGGTTCGCTTGATACCTCTTCGGCAATGCTTGGCCAATAACAATTTCGCTAAAACCAACCGAACAACGATCGCTACTTGGCCCCGGCGGCAGGTGGGCTGGTTGCGGGCGAATTCTTTGCTGTTTTTTTGGCCGCGTCTGATTCTTCGACGACAATCACTGTCACGGGAATACTTCTGACAGCTTCTTTTCCAAACAGGGCAATTGCCTCCAATTGCACTGGTCCTCGCCCAACAAGGTCGGTGGCGATACTGAAGGTCGATTCTGACTTCTGAGTCTCTTTCAACAATTCGCTTTGGCAATACAACTTGATCGAATCTGCACCCTCGGCCTTGAAGGCGACTCGTATTATCTTCCCTTCGACCTTCGCTGCCAACTCAGTGCGATGCCCCCGATTGTTGAATTCTAAAGGCACAATTAATCGAGAAGTCGCGTCGGTTCCATCGTTGGCAATGGCCACCAACCGCATCTCATGGTATCCGTCAGCGTGGGGAGTGGTATCGATGTTAATAACACCTTCGCCGCGAATGGGTGAAATCCGAATGCCATCAAAATAGAAATCGATTCGTTTGGCTGAAGGCGACTTCTCTTTCAGTCTTACCACGACTGGCACTTTCCCTTTGACTGGCCCTTTGGACTTGCTATCATCAACTTCCATCATCGGTGGCTTAGCAAACGGCTGGCAAAGTGCGTCGCCGACAATCAGTAGTTGATAAGGCCCGTTGACCGAAAGGTAAAAAGATTCGACCATTGAAAATCCCTTGGCGTAGTAGGCATGGATCAAGGGAAACGGGAATTTATTTTGAATCGCATACGGTTCAACCACGGTTCCACTGGCGCCCGCGGCCCCGTTTCGCAAGGAATCAGCAACCGTTGTTTGGCCATTGGTGGCATGGAACCTGGCTCCAAAACTGGTCAAATTATCGCAGATCGCTCCTGGCTGCAGTTTGCCTCCCGACTTTGCCCAATCAAAGCTTGCCGCTCCGATAGTCGCACCGATCACATTGGTACCCACCTCAGGCAATGGATTAGTCGTGATCGACGACTTAAACCCCAGTTCATTCAACGCCTCGACCGCCGAGGCAAAATTCGGCTGACGAGTTTGACAGCGGACATCTTTGGTGCTGGTAAACGCGAATTCCCCTTTGGGGCGACGGTTATCTGCGTTCACACTTCGCTTCAAGTAATCCAAGATCTCTTGCTCGGTGTTTCCCTTGGGGCTGTCGTTAAAACTAGCCCCCAACATGCACGACAACAGATAAGCATCCGGTGAGCGATCTGCTTTCTCAGGCAAGCCGCTTAAAGCCCAGCTAACTTTCGCACTAAAGGGAATCGGAGGGCTAAATTCCCAAAAAGGCTCCTTGATTGACTTCAAGGCTGCGGAGAAGGGCGTGAAGGATTTCAAGGAAACTAAGTTCGCATCCGACTGAGCGAAAATCTTGAAACTCCAACCGCGTCGGATTGCATCCATCATCGCATCGGTTGCTGCGGTCTTGTCACCCGCCCGAGCGAAGCAGCGACATTGCCAATAGGCCAGCCCACATTGAAAAGGTTGTTCCTTCAACAATTCACCAAATGCGGTCGCGGCTTCAACCCACTTTTCATCCGTGAACAGACCCTTAGCAGCGTTGAATTTCTCTATCTCCTCAGGCGAAGACACCGGAAAATCCAAAACCACGTTCGCGGGCCGACGGGCGTAATGATTGGCTTCCAAATTGATAATGTTCGGCGAATTGGAAACCGTATAACGGTAGAAGTAGGTCAAACTGGTGGTCGAAGCGGTGGGCGTCTGATGTTTTGCCGGCGGTGGCTCCAGCTGCGTCGTCCAAGACTTGAAGCTGCTTTGAGTCGGGAAACCCGTCGAATACACAATGCAGTCGATTTGATTGTCCAGCTTTCGTTTGGCAATTTCCTGCAGGATGGGCTGTAAAATTTTGGCCTGAAAGTCCTCGATTTTACAACTTTCACCACCAGGCACGTCGTCCAGCAGGATAATGTTCTTGGGATGAATCTCTCGCAAAAAGGCATATTCGTTGGCGATTCGACGCGAAAAACTAGACTTAGCATTTACCACTAAAATGATATTTTCAGAACCGATACCTGCCAAAGTGGAACTATCCCAGCCCAAACCGATCCAAGCCAAGCAGACTAATTTCATCAAAGCCGAAGCAAAACAGTTGCTTAACAACCTATTTTTGTGCTGATTCACAATCAATCATCCCTGAATATTCGGGGTTTTGGCAGCAATTTGACTGCCACGGATTTCAAGTCGAAGTCGGTGACCCAACGCTAGAGCGACCAATGCCGCTCAATGTTGGCCCTTCTTGACTGCATTGGTTCCAAAGTCCCTTAATTATACCCGGAAATTACTCGCCTGTGATTTTTGCGGCACTTTCGTGGGTTTACCCAACGTTTCGACTTGAAGGCCAAGGCAACCTTCGCTAAAATTCGACGTTCCCGACAGCGAAACACCAGCATCCAAGCCCAAGGCTTCCCAGAGTTGCTCGAGTTAACATGGCTCAAGGTAGTGTTGCTTAAGGGCATCCCAGTCAAGCGGCAATCAAGCGCCTAGGTAATAAGGTGCCAAAAATAGCTGTTTTTTGACTGAATTGGTCGAATCTTTTGAATGAACTTGGTCGCATCCGCGGGGTGCGACGGAAAAGGCGAAGTTAGATGTCTAGAGAATGTGAAATCTGCGGTAAGAAGCCTCAAGTCGGCAATAGCATCGAAACTCGCGGTAAAGCCAAGTATTTAGGTGGTGTTGGTACCAAGATTACCGGTATTACTCGTCGCCAATTTCGCCCGAACTTGCGTAGCGTCAAGGTGACCACCAAGGCCGGTGAAATCAAGCGTTCACGAGTATGTGCTCAGTGCATCCGCAGCGGAAGAATTGTCAAGGCAGTCAAAGCCAAGCCATTCCAACTGCCTGAATAGTGATTCGGACGGCCAGAATTTATTCGCTAACAAGCAAATATTGACAGTTGCAGTCGAGTCGAAGATTCATCGGCAGATCGATTCACTTCTTTATGGGGTGGGTGGCCTGTTGACCGATCGGCTGATTTTGTGCCCGTTGCCTGGCGTTATGTTGTTGGCTTCGAGTTGCTTGGTGTTACGGTTCTTGGTGTCGTAGTTGCTCGGTGTTACGGTTCTTGGTGTCGTAGTTGCTCGGTGTTACGGTTCTTGGTGTCGTAGTTGCTCGGTGTTACGTTGCTCGGTGTTACGTTGCTCGGCATTACGGCGTAACCACCTAAGTTTCGTCCTACAGGTTTCGTCTTGCAAGTCTTGATTTCGAACAGTTTTCGACTTTCGTTTTTCTCGCCCATGGCTCGACCGAAGAACGTGAGTCAGTGGGTTGCAAGTCGTGAAATTGAGTGCCATCAAGTTCCAGTCATTGGATCGCCGGCAGGTTTGGTGCGCTCGGTGTAGCGACAGAATATTAATATTGGATGACATCGAGCCTCAGTTGTGACTGAGGCTTTTTTTTGCGCGATACTTTTTTTCGCGCGATACTTTTTTTGAGCAGATCTTTTGCCTGAACATTGCCATTCGCCGCGACCGTTAGAATGACCCCAAAGCCTAATCCAGCGCCTTGATGACAATGATCAGCGGTCGGCTTCAATAGAAACTTCAGGGTAGCTCGAAGAATCGGAACCATTTCAAATGAATGACAAGACGCCAAAGATCGACCCTTCGGTTATCGCGAACCTGGAGAAACTTTCGCATCTACGGCTTTCACCCAGCCAGCGTGACAAAATCGGAGACGATTTGAGCAAGATCCTTGGGTTCGCCGAACTGATCAGCCAACTGGATTTGGCTAACGTCGATCCGATGACCCATGCCATCCAACAGGTCAACGTACTTCGACCGGACCAGCAGAAACCTGGTTCTGATTTGGAACAAGCGTTATCCAATGCCCCAAAATCGGATGGACAGTATTACTTGGTCCCAAGAGTCCTGGACGCTTGAACGGCAAGACCGCCGAAACTTGGCAACATCCACAGGCCAGGAACAAGGTTTGGCATGCGTCTTCGGTGCGGCCCTTTCACTAAAAAATGGCCTGGCACTATTTATAACTTAGTCGATCGCACTTTCGGTTCGCTCAACCGGCGGTGCACTTGAGAGAAAAAGAACACAATGCCGCTCGACAATTCTGCACTAGAAATCGCCTCGCAAGTCCGTTCCGGTCTACGCTCGGCCACTGATGTTGTCCACCGATGCCTAGATCGAATCAAGGCTCAAAATGGTCAGATCAATGCATTTACCGAAGTGTGGGAACAGACGGCACTGCAACAGGCTCAAGGCATCGACGAAAAAATGGCAAGCGGCCGGCCGCTTGGGCCATTGGCTGGCGTCCCCATCGCCATCAAGGACAATCTTTGTGTCGCGGGAAAAATCTGCGGGTGCGCGTCGCATATGTTAAGCAACTATCGCCCAACGTATCAGGCGACGGTCATCGACCGCTTGATAGCTGCGGACGCGATTCTAGTGGGGCGCACCAACATGGACGAATTTGCCATGGGGTCATCAACCGAATATTCAGTGCATGGCCCCACAAAAAATCCGGCCAACATCAAGTATAGCCCCGGAGGTTCCAGTGGTGGAAGTGCCGCTGCAGTTGCCTCGGGCATGGTCCCCTTGGCGTTAGGGTCGGATACCGGTGGTTCCATTCGCCAACCCGCAGCTTTCTGTGGGATCTATGGATTGAAACCAACTTATGGACGCGTCAGCAGATACGGCTTGATCGCATTCGCATCCAGTTTGGACCAGGTAGGGCCTTTCGCAAATTCGCCGGCAGATCTAGCGATCGCTTTGGGTGTCATTGCTGGAAACGATCGGATGGATGCGACCAGCTTGCCAGATACCGAGGTTGTCGACGCCTTCGCACCTGGAAACGTGAAAGACCTGCGCGGGCTAACCATTGGGATTATCGCAGAACACCAAAGCGACGAACTTCACAGCGATGTCAAAACTGCAACCAACGCTACGATCCAAAAATTGAAGAAGGCCGGTGCTCAAATCGTCGACGTCCATCTGCCGCATCAACCTTATGCGATTGCGACTTACTACTTGGTCGCTTCGTGCGAAGCGGCTAGCAATTTATCGCGCTATGACGGGATGCATTTTGGACATCGAAGCGATCAAAGTAATCAGTCATTAGAAGACACCATTAGACATTCTCGCGGCGAAGGATTTGGCGAAGAGGTGAAACGTCGAATCATGCTTGGCACATTCGCCTTGAGTGAAGGGTATTCCGATCAGTATTACCTACAAGCCCTGAAAGTCCGGCGAAAGATCAGTGACGACTTCCACAAGGCGTTTGAACAAGTTGATGTACTGCTGGGGCCAACCACGGCGGCACCTGCCTTTGAAATCGGACAACATCAATCCGATCCAGTGGCGATGTACATGACCGACGTGTTTACGGTCAGCGCAAATCTGGCTGGCATCCCTGCCATCAGCGTCCCAACGGGAATCGGCAATTCAGGCCTTCCCACAGCCGTCCAATTGCAAGCATCCACTTGCCAAGAGAAAACATTACTGCGAGTGGCAAGCTATCTACGTGAACATTCATGATGCAAAATCCTTACAGAAACCCGTTGTGGCCAACCGCCTGACAAAATCAGTGGCAATCGATTTTAAACTACCACGGCCAAGGTCTTTCGTAACGTCCACCGT
>JBDNHU010000688.1:0-4149 GCA_041688615.1 Mariniblastus sp.
ATCCTAAAACCAAAAAACCTTTGGGTGAAGAACGAGCGTTAGAAACCAAACCACTGCAATTGGAAGGCCAAGGACGGACGCGAGTTAGCTTTCAACATTCTCAAATGGAACCTGGACTGTATGCCTATCGAATCTCAGCAGAACCTGTTCGGAATGAAGTTTCAGAAGAAGACAATATAAGGACCAGCCTTCCCGTTGAAGTGATCGACGACCGCGTCAAGGTTCTTCTGATCGCAGGTGGACCACAATGGGATTACCAACAGGTGATGCGGTTGTTGCAACGCGATTCGTCAATCGTACTATCGTGCTGGCTACAATCTTTGGATCCCGAACGCCCACAAGAGGGAAACGAGTCACTGAAGACTTTGCCCCGCACGCTGGAAGAATTGGGACAATACAATGTCGTGATCATGATGGATCCCGATCCAACGAAGGACTTTGACGTTGAATTCATGGAATCGCTGGAGAAGTTCTTGGACACCAAAGCCGGCGGTCTGCTTTACATGGCTGGCCCGCAATTTTCAACTGAGTTCCTGGGGCGTACAACCACCGGAAAGATTGGCAGTTTTCTTCCGGTTCAAATCGGTGACGCTGAACAATTGGATTTTCAAACAACGTTGGCCGAATCAGCCGACCTGATGGAGGCGGGTGTCCTGGTTGCGGAAACCATCAATCTAGAACACCCCATCATGAGTTTTCACGCTGATCCGGCAAAAAATCAGGCGCAATGGGAACAGATTCCCAATGTATTTTGGACGTTTCCCGTCGTCAGTGCCAAACCTGCAACAAAAGTTTTGCTTAAGAAAGTGGACCCTATCGATCCTACCAATAATCAACCTCTGTTGGTTTCAGGACGTTACGGTGCGGGCAGCGTTTTATTCTTCGCGTTCAATTCAACTTGGCGTTGGCGTAGCGTTGGAATTCAAGCACAGTACTTTGACAGGTTTTGGATCCAAGTGATCCGGTTCCTTGTCGAAAGTCGTTCGTTGCAAGGACAACGCCAGGCTTTACTGGAAACCGATCGCTTGGATTACGACTTGGGTGATCGTGTTAAACTGTCAGCTAAGGTCCTAGATTCACAGTTTCAGCCGTTGAACGATGAGAAGATTGTCGCCAGCGTTGTGACGTCCGACGAAGTGGTTCTTCCGCTGGAACTTCGAAAAGTCCCTGGCCAGTCAGGTGAATACCAGGGCGTCTTTGTTCCGCAAAGCACGGGCCAATTCTCGATATCCTTGACACTGCCAGACAGTGCCGGCGGTGCCGATGCGTCGGACGATCAAACGGTCCAGCCTGCGTCTTTCCGAGTGAAAGCGCCCAGCGTGGAAGCGGCAACTTATTGGTTGAACGAAGCCCTGTTGAAAAAAGTTGCGCAGGTGTCCGGTGGGAAATATTTCTCGATGGCACAATGGCAAGACGTGGCCACACAGGTTCCCGAAAAGATTTCGGAAACGCAATACGAAAGTCGACCCGAACCGCTTTGGGATCAGACACGCTGGCTTCGCTGGTCGTTTTTCGCCATTCCGGTCCTGTTATTGTCCTTAGAATGGGCCTTAAGAAAACGAGCAAAATTGCTGTGACACTGCTGCCTGCGATGCACAGAAAATCCATCAGCCAGACTCAATGCACTTAAAACCCTTCGATAAAACATACGGTCGCATCGCATCGGCCAAAACGATCTTAGACTTCAAAACAATCAGAAGCGACGATCCCTTGGGAAAAGAAACAGTATGAGTGACTTAGCTTCAGATAAATCGAAAGCATGGAATTGGACTCCTGGTGAAGTCCCCCAAGTGCTGCAGGATCGCCTTTCTTCATTGCGTCGATCGATCACCGGTTGGATTTGGATAGAAGCCCTGGCCAAACTGTCGCTTCTCTTGGTCGGGATCGTTGTGATTGACTTCGCATTGGACTACTTCTTCCACATGGACCAGGCCCAACGCGTGATCTTTGGGCTATTGGTGCTATCCAGTTTTGCCTACTGCATCTATCGCTTCTTGATTGTCCCAATTTCGGCGCAATCGTCGGATGACGCCTTGGTTCTGGCAGTGGAACGTAAACTAGGTCAATCCAACAACCCCTTGATCAGCACCATCCAATTCGCTCGTGACAAAAGCATGTCCGAACGAGGCTATTCACCCGCAATGGCTCAACACGTAATTCAAGAGGGCTTGGAATCGGTGGGCAAGCTTGACTTTTCCCAAGCGTTGAACAAAGACCGCTTAAAGCAGAATCGATGGCTACTGAATTTGGGACTAGCCAGCCTGGCGATCTTGGTTCTTTTGACCGCTTCCACTCAGACAGGTAGATTGTGGTTTAGTCGCAATCTATTGTTAGGAGACCAGCCTTGGCCAACGGCCACACGATTGACGATCAACGGCGTCGAAAATGGTGAACTGATCGTGCCGCGAGGCGAAGATCACCGGCTAGAAGTCATGGTCGATCCAGATTGTGCGAACCCAAATGTCGAAGTTTACGTCGACTTCATGAGCCGCTCGACCGGGGCCCGACAAAAGCTTCGAGTTGATTCCAACGACCCGTTTGCGCATTCGACAACCTTAAGAAGCATCAACAGCGAATTCCAATTCCAAGTCATCGGCGGTGACTTTACTTCGCCGCCGATCCAAATTCGGCTGGTTCAGCCTCCCGGATTTTCGGAACTCAAGTTGACTGCCATCCCGCCCAAATATAGCGGGCTTGGCGAACAGGCATTGCCGTTGTCTGCAGAAAATTACAAACTGCTGGTTGGGTCCGAACTGGTAATCGAAGCCAAATCTGACAAGCCAAATGCTACGCTGGCACTGCTCAATGGCCAGAACCGCTACGCAATTCCCAGCGATCACGAGGGTATCTTCGGATTCAAACTTAGTGGCGCAAGCTTAGTCACCGGGCGTTATCAATTTGACCTGCGTGACGAAAGTAATATTTCTGGCGGACGTCCGGTCGAATTCTCCTTGGACATCTTGGCTGACAAGCCGCCCCAAATCCGAGCTCGACATTATGGAGTAACCGGCTTGGTCGTCCCGAGAGCCCAAGTACCTGTTTCGATTGCCGTTGAAGATGAATTTTCGATTACGCAAGTTTGGGGCGATCTGAATTGGGAAGCCGAAGGTGTGGCGACTCGAGGGAATCAGCGTCAAGACATCAACGAATTCGCTGACGAACTAGGGCAACCCGAATTGTCCAGTTCGCATTTGTTTGACTTGGAGCCTCTGGAAATCCCCACCGGCATGATGCTTAGTATTTCAGTATCCGCCCAAGATAACCAACCGGTTGCCAAGACTGAAAACACTCTTGGCCAAAGTCCTGCCAGCGACGATCAAACCGCCGACGATTTAGCCAACGCCCGTCCCAAGGATGCGTCGGTGGGAACAAGTAAAATCATGGTGTTTCGAGTGGTAACGGAAGCGGAATTGCGAGCCGACCTGTTACGGCGTGAGATCGAACAAACCAAGACCTTTGAACGGTTGATTAGCCAACAGCAAGCGATTGTCACAGAATTGCAAGTCTTGCAAGCATCAGAAAAACAGGGTTCAGAAACGGCGGACTCCTTTTTGGCACGGCAAAACCAATTGGCGTCCAAAGCCGTTCGCAATCAGCATCAAGTAGGAACTCTGTTGGTCCAAGTGACCGATCGATTCCGCGGCTTTCTGGACGAAATCCGCAACAATCGCCTGGACAACGGGTTAGAGAACATGGACGAAGGCCAAAGTTTGTCGTTAAGAATTGACCAGCAAATTGTGCGGCCCTTAGATTCGATTGATCGTAACCTAATGCCGCTTGTGGATCGGTCAATGGAACTGGTTTCGCGAACGGTCGGTGATGAGCCAAAAATGCAGGCAAGCATCGATTCGGTTTTGCCACAATTAGAGGAGGTGCTTCAGAAATTGAACGCCGTCCTAGAAGCCATGCAACGAACCCAAAGCTTCCAAGAGATCGTCAACACCGTCATTGCGATTAAGAATGACGAACAGCGATTGAAAAAACTGGCCGAAGAGAAGAAGCGTAACGATTCGGCAATCGACGAAATCTTTGACTAGAAATATTATTGATTTTAGAAGCCAACCTTTGGCGCGTCCGAAAATAGCAAAGACGCAGCAGAGTACCCACGGTAGGCACAAGAGACTGGCGTGCTGGTAACTGGCGTGCTGG
>JBDNHU010000689.1:0-11900 GCA_041688615.1 Mariniblastus sp.
AACGCAACCGCAGTAAACAACGAACACAGAAACAAGATCGCTAACCAGACGCCGCGTTTCCAAGACAGTTCGAAGACGCTGGTCCGCATGTAGGAATCTTCCAGCGGTTGAACGGCTGCCATTTGTTGAGCGTCTTCGGTGTCTTCTTCTAACACGACGTCAATGATATCGTCGTGCGTTACGATGCCTAACAGACGGCCGCGATCGTCAACAATGGGAATTGCCAACAGGTCGATTCTGGCAACCAATTCGGCAACTTTCTCTTGATCGTCCATCACTCTTGCGGCGATCAGATCGGTCTTCATGATCTCGCTTAGCAATTGGTCTGGATGTCGCATCGCAGAGACTAATTCACGCGCCGAAACGACTCCACGTAAAAAGTTCCCCTCGTCGACCACGAACAGGTAATACACCATTTCCGAGTCATTAGCTTGGTCGGCCAATTCATCCAACGCCGAACGCACGGTTCCATCTATTTTTAGACGCACGACATCGGTCGTCATGACCGCACCAGCGGTCCCCTCAGGGTATTGGCTTAGTCGCATAATGTCGCGACGTTCTTCAACCGGCAATAGATCCAGCAGACGCTTGACGATCGCAGGATCAACATCGTTCAACAAGTCAACGCGATCATCCGAGGGTAAGTCGGCAATCACCAACGCAACTTCGCCCAAGTCTTCTTCACTGACGATTTGGATCTGCTGGTCCCAATCCAGAAACGAAAAGATCAGAGTGCGAGTATCCAGTTCCGCCGGTTGGATCACTCGCCATTGTTCAGACGAAGTCAACCCAGCCATAAAGTCGGCGGTCCGGGACGGATGCAATGTCTCACAGAATACACGCAGACCTTCGGCGTCTTGATGCTGTAGCATCTCGCGCAGTTCCGGCAGGTACAGTGTGTTCAACATTTCCGATTCCAATGCAGACTTGGCCGTTCCACTGTTGTCAGGACCAGGATTGCGGCACCCAAAGCAGCGGCAAGCTGGTTGCTGAGGGCATTTTAAGTCCGAAGTAGATTTGCACTAGGGCTAGAACTTAGAAGTTCTCAGATTTCGCTAAACATCTAGGCAATAGTAGCCAAAATCGGAAAAAGAAGTCCCGTGCCAACCGTGAAGACGATCCGGGTGGACGCTCTGCGCCGCTGCAATCTGTGCACCCAGTTGGTCAAACTTTGACAATCGCGGGGGAGAAGCTGGTCAGGTACTTACTTGATGGATCTAACCTTTTGCTTGGTGATCATCACAACAGTTTGCTTCTTGGTGACCCGATGCAAGCAGCATGTGCCAAGGTCGCGGTATTAATTGGTCGCGGAATTAATTGGTCGCGGAATTAATTGGTCGTGGAATTAATTGGTGGCGGAATTAAGTGGCGTCGACGGGAATTTCCAAGCGAAACATGCAGCCGGGTGATTGGTCATGAAAAGTAAGTTGGCCGCCAAGCGCCTTGGCCAAGTTGTAGCAAATGTTCAATCCCAAGCCAATGGTTGTGTTGGGCGAACCCGCCGATATTTGACCGTGGTTGTAGGCTTGAAACATCTTCCGCTTCTGACTGACAGACATTCCTGGTCCGTGGTCACGAACATCAAACTGTAGACGTTTGTCTTGACGAACAATTTTCAGTTCAATCACTCGTTCGCTATCCGTCTTACCGTACTTGCACGCGTTGTCGACCAAGTTGAACAAAATCCGTTCAACCGCCGACGGGTCGGTCAACAGATCCAAACGCCGGACCTGAGGCGTTGCATCTGCGAAATCCAAAATCATATCTGCGCGAAAGCAGTGGTCTTCTAGCCGCGGCACGATTGAATCCACCAGAGTCCCAATCGAGGTCACGCGGTGATGTGACGTGATGCCGCGTTTTTCCATACGAGAATAGCAAAGCACGTTCTCGATCAAATGTGACAATCGCTCGGATTCGGTCTGCAAAGTCTTGGCATAGATTGCCGTTTTCTCAGGTTCAGGACTCTTGGCCAATAGATCCGCGTACAGTCGAAACGTAGTCAAGGGAGTTCGCAATTCATGAGTCACCGCGGATACAAAAGATTCGCGGCGTTCGCTTAACTTCAAAACCGCATGCACCAACATGCCCACTGCGACGCAGGCAACGGTCAAGAACACCCAGCCAAAGATCAAGATCAACCAGCCTCCGTCACTAGGAAAATCTTTCACAGGGATTGTGATCGGCGGCGGAATAATGTGCAACGGAGCCCAGTTTGCATAACCAACTTCATCAATCGATTTGGGCAATGTCTCAACGGGCACGATTTGCGTTTGAGCCGGCAAGTCTAAACGGATTTCGCGGGAGAGTCGATTTTTTAAGCGGTTCCAGTTCAGCCAGCAGCCTTGCAGATAGGCGTCACCATCGACCGAGACTTGTCGGACGAAAAACAATTCGCCCGAAAGCCATACCGGATAAATGGGGCCAACCGATATCGCATTCAATCGCAAAAATGCTAAGGGTTTGGTCGTTGTCGAATTAGTGGGCGCGGCGGTCGAACTTTCGTCCGAAGAGGGATCCGCTTGTGGTGCTTGATTGGGTGACTGGGTTGGTAAATCCTGTCCAATCAAACGATTGGGGTCCGTGTTGTTTTTGCTAAGATCGTCGTTTACTTGAGGAGAGTCGCCTGGGTTCGAAGCGTCGATTACCGCAGGGATGGGTTGGAAATCGCCATCAGGCAGTAGAATATCGGTGCTGAACTGGGTTGCATCGCCCGGTCCTTTGCGTTGGTTGATCAACCAATTGACGCGATAAATCTCAGTAGGGTCCGCCGCCCAGCCAACCGTGGTCGCATCCAAAAGGCCTGGCAATTGTCGCTGCCATTTGAATGCTTTGATCAAACGATCGAAGTTCTCTAGTGATAGATTTGGATCTTTGGACAGGACTCGAAGTCGTCCCTGTTGGCTTAATTGGAAATAGAATTGGGCATAAGCATTTTCCACCCAGTTAGTAGTCGTTGAAGTATCGGATCCGACTTCAGATAAGTCTGGGGCTTCGATATAGTCCCAGGGTGAACGCAAGGATTCAATAGCGACTAATCCGGCCAGGTAGCGATCGACTCGTCGAGCTGCCGAGGATACTTGCTTCTGATTATCCGCTTGCAAGCGAGTCTTCAACGCGTTTAACTGAGTCGCTTGGCGCGAGTCTTCCAAGACCAAAGTGGTGCGGGAAATGAAGCTCATTGCGACGATGATCAGCGACACCAATGCCGTATAGGTTAGCCAGATTCGCCAATTTTTGATCATCGTCGGTTCTTTAGTCCTGCCAATTAGGTCCTCTTCAACGGGACAATGTTTGTGCTTTGCGTGGGTGATTCCTACCCGGCCTCCTAAGATCCACTGCCTCGGTCGTTTTCCGATCGTCACAATACGCTGCTTGAAACCATTGCCGGATGTTGTTACTTACGCGACGGATGCCCGTTGGTATTGGGGTGAATCTGCTATGCCGATTGCTCACCGTCGTCGCTTGATCCGGCTTGATCTTCAGTCGAAGCAGTGGCCGATGGGGGGACGTTGGGTTCTAGC
Source organism: Mariniblastus sp. (assembly GCA_041688615.1). Classification (GTDB taxonomy): domain Bacteria; phylum Planctomycetota; class Planctomycetia; order Pirellulales; family Pirellulaceae; genus M30B19. The sequence goes on from JBDNHU010000689.1 coordinate 3,522, forward strand.
GAATTGGGACGGGATAACATGTAGCCCTTGCCGCGAACCGTCAACAGAAACTGGGGTGTTTGGCAATTGTCGCCCAATTTCTCTCGCAAGCGTGCGACCAGCATATCGATGGCTCGAGTGTTCACACCGGTGGGATCAATTCCCCAAACCTTGGCTAACAGTTCTCCTCGTGCAACCGCGCGATCACGGTGCCGATTAAGATAGTAAAGTAGTTGACCTTCACGCTCCGAAAGCGAAGCACTCGTGCCGTCGGGGTAACTGATTTCCCGGCGAGAGAAATCGATCACTCCGCCGTTGATGGTCAACAGTTCGTTTTCCGGCGCACCGCCGCAACGACGCAAAACCGCTTGAATGCGGGCGACCAATTCCTTCACGCTGTAAGGCTTGACGACGTAGTCATCGGCACCTGCTTCAAGCCCACGAATTCGTTCACTTTCGTCCCCGCGAGCGGTCGCCAGAATGATCGGGACTTCCGGTTTCACGCCTCGGACACTTTCCAAGATTTGTAATCCATCAATGCCTGGCAACATGAGGTCCAATAGCATCAAATCGTACGTTTCTTCAAGTGCGATCCGTTGACCAGAATAGCCTTCCTCTGCCACGATCACTCGGTAGCCTTCAGCTTTTAGGGTATCAACCACACCCATGCGAATGGCTGCATCGTCTTCTACCACCAAAATTGTTATGTCATTCATCAGTATTGATACTTCTTAAAGTGGATGCAAAACAGCACATGGGCAGGAAGGTGTCCGGTGACTTCCGAATTCGCAGAATGTTCCTGCGGATTCAGGGCGATGGTCTGTAGCTTGCTATTCGCACAGGATCTTCTAACCAACTCAAACCGTTCCGCAGACCTGTCGGGAAGCCCTTCCTTCAATCGATCGCTTGAAATTACGAACGAAAACACCGAACCCCTATCGTCCAACTTTAACAATGTTCCCGGACAGATCAAGTCGCACGCTGGACGCAATTGGGCGGCAGCGGGGCTTTCTGCGATATTAGCGCGATTTGAACGAAAGGTCGTTACGGTCGGGTTACTCGGATTGCAACGAATCGTTCGCTAATGCGGGCAATAAGGTCGCCGCTGGCGGTCGTGGGTCAAATGCTGGGGATTCAACCGCGAAAGACGCGAGAATAAGACTGGGGAGACCTTTCGTGTCTGTCGTGGTTCACAATTGCCAACGCACACCTGGCACTTGAATGCCTGGCACTTGAATTTTTGGCACTTGAATTTTGGCCTTGAATTTTGATGGGTTCATGGGGATTTTGGAAAAAGAGGTCACTGTCACGGCAAAACAAAAAAAGGCCGCATCTTGTGGATGCGGCCTTGGTACATTTCTAGCGTCAAGGCTACCGTCGAGGTGGCCTGCGTTTTGAAACCGGAGTTGTCTAGAAACAATATTCCGCACCCAAGGTCAAGCCTTGAAAGATAACGCTACCATCGCGTTTGATTGAATGGATGTCGGTGACATCTGTGTAGTCGTAAGGGATCTGATCTTCGGCGGTGGCCACTCCCGCAAGGCCAAACAGGCGATAACCGACGCTGATTCGGAAGCTATCGGTTAAGTGATAATAGGCCTTGGCTTCCATCTCACCAAACATCGCTAGATCCGTGTCACTGTGCATACAATTGAAGTCGGCACCTGATGCTTGAATACCGTAGGCACTAGAACTGGTTTGAATGCGCTGATTCACATCCATTGAATTCCCGCCAACTCCAACTTTTGATCCCAAACCAAGTCGTATGCGATCGGTGAAACAGTACTCGCCTTGTCCGCCCAACTGGGCACCAACAAAAGTGTTCGTGGTGTTGATGTTGTAATTGACGTCGCTGAAACCTGCACCGAAATTAGTCGAGGAGAACGCCGAGTAGTTCATGTCGTCACTAAAGCGAATGACCCGTAGACCGGCAATTCTTCGGAAAATGAAATTGCGTGGCCCGCAGGAACTGGCGTAATTCAACAGGTTGAATTCAATGTTATGTAATTCACTGGTTCGGATAAGATCATGGCGATCTGCCATGTTGTACAAACCACCGATGGTGCCCCAAGGTGCGATCGTTACGGTGTTCAAACCTAGTAGCGAAGTTTGCGGCATGTAGCCCAGCATCGAAGTGCCATCGGATTGTTCTAAGCCCCAGTACCGAGCTTCCCAACCAGTGCCCTGATCGGATTGTCGTGCAATGAAGACTTCCAAACCGTTTTGAGAAGCTATGTCGGCGTCACCCACTAACATCCGATTATCTGGCATCGCTTGTTCGTAGCTGAGCGTGCGGAAATCGGCCCCGTCTCGACGAAGCGATAACCAGCCGCCCCCAACGACGGTGTTCATGCTCTGACCTCGGACTCCACCGATGCGGATGCGGCCGCTTTTGTCTCGTCCATTGTGCTGTTCTTCGTTGCCAAAGTCATCGTACAATCCGCTGGTATCGCAACCGGCGTCACCCGCGTCGCGTCCATCTTGGATGAACTGGTCATTTTGAGCCCCGTTCATACGGTACCCAGGTGAAGCCTGGTTGCGATTGGTTCCACCATGCTGACCGCCCAAATCATGGCCACCGCATCCACAACTGCCGTTGGGTTGCCCACAGTCGCTACAGTATTCGCTCTGGCTTTTCGGGTAAGCACCTTGCAGCGAAACCATGGTCTGGGGATAGGATTGCGAGGGCGGCATTTCCCGCTGCATCTGGTTTTGCATCGGAGGGGTAGGCGGCTGCATTTGTTGCTGGGCCTGCGCCTGATAGTTCTGCAGTTGTTGGGATACCCGACGTGAAGTCTCTTCAGCCGGGTCTTCTGCATCAGAGAGATCCACCCCACTTGAGTCCAACACAAAGTCATCGTCTTGGTAGCTTGCGGCCCGTGTCGGTGTGTATCGTACCGCCTGTGAATTGTTCGGGAAGCCAGCGGGTGTGGCACGGCGAGGAGTTTGAGCTTGGGCGAATGACCCTGCCGCAGTCAAAAATACAAAGCTTAGAAACAAAGATCGTTTCATTACCGAACCCTCGAAGGAAGCTGTCTAAAATCTGCTCTGGTATCGTTGCGAGCAAAATGACGGAGTTGTGGATGAAGTTCAACTAACAGCAGGCCAGCGTGCTTACATGTCTGGCGTTGGTTCGCAAGCCGCCTGAAAGTGTATTCGGACTAACAGGCACAACCACTAGAGTCGTTTTACGTGTTTCAACCGTTGTTATCCAAATGGTGAAAGTTGTAGTCCGCAAAGTTTGCGCAGCTGGCGTTCTGGATATTGAGGGCGTTTGCGCGGTTTGCGTCGATTTGCGAGATTGCGTAATCGTCATGACCGTTGTCTTGGGAGCGTATTTGATCATTTAAACAGGCTATTTTAGCCAAATTCTCTCGAATTCTTATTTTCGTGCTACGTTTGCAAGCATTCCAGAGGCGTCAATCCGTCGACAATTCTGGCTTGACAAATGAATCCAAGATTTTATCGACTGGGTGGTTTGAGTGCTTTGTGTTGCATGTGGCTCTCTGGCAGATTGGGAAGTATCTGCAAGGACATAAGCCCACCGATTTTGGGAGTCTTGGCTGCCAGCATATTTGCAGGACCACCGTTTTAAGCTTGGTTAAAAAATGCCAGCTGAACCTGTTGGCTGACCGTTTGCTTTGAGTATAAGGAGGTACAATGACAATCCAACCACCGAAAATTGCCTTCGGACGTGTCTATGCGTTTGGACTGTTGTTCATTCTTCTCTCGGCGTGCAGCCAAGTGAAGTTGCCTAGAATTGATCCGTACGGATCACGAATCTTTCTGCCTGCGCCAAACTCGACAACGCTGGCAGTCCCTCGACCTGCCAGTTGTCTGGACCGTCTTGGGAATCTTGGTCAAAACCGAAACGCGGTACCAACGCCCGTGGGATTTCCCATCCTGGATCCCATGGTGGATCCCAATGCGAATGCGGCCAATAATTTGACCGGCAACAATCTGTTTGCTAACGGGATTTCCGGGCCGCAATACTTAGCACCCCAGCAAAATTTGGCAATGCCGCAGCAGAACATTCAACCGATACTCAATGTCCCTGTGGTTTTTCAAAACGTGGCCGCACCGCCTTGTGAATATCAGGGTGCCATTGGAAGCTGTCTTGAACTGCGTAAGAAGGCTCGTGAATTAGGTGTACCTGCTTCCAACCCGAGCAAATTGTTGCAACGCGGCCAGCGCGGCGAACTGCTGATGACGCCCAGCAAGATCGTCGCGCCCGTTGGCAGCGAGGTCCTGGTTTTGGCTGGGATTTGTGGCGGTGATGGTTACTTTGTGCCACACCAGCCGCTGGAATTTATGCTGTCCCAAGACAGCGTGGGGCAGATGATTGATTACAGTAGTCGGCACACCAGTTCAGTCGTAAAAATGCTTAAAGCGTCCACTCGAAAAACATCGGGTGATTTTTTGACGATGATGACATCGCTACAAAAAGAGACGATAGATCGAGGCACCCCAACGCCCGTGGACGACGTTGTGATTGAAAAAGGCCAGGCTTGGGTCAGCGTCTCTTCAGCTTCGGCAGGCAACAGTTACATTACCGCCGTTGCCCCTAAGGCTGAGGCTTGGGACAAGCGATTACGAACAACCGAAATTCAATGGGTGGATGCTCTTTGGTCCATTCCCACGCCAGTGACCGCTACCGCAGGTGCCAAGTATCCGTTGACTACAAACATACGTCAGACGGCGGATGGACTAGGGGTCGACAATTGGAAGGTCCGCTACGAAATCGCAGGTGGTGCTGCTGCGGAGTTTTTACCCAAGGGGACTCAGACCGCCGAGGTGTTGACTGGCCCCGATGGCAATGCCGCGATTGAAATTCAACAGCCGACAGATCAGACCGGCCCGGGCACTACGTTTATTCGAGTTGACATTATTCGCCCAACGAACAACTCGGCCGGCTACGAAGTGATCGAAAGTGCAGTAACCAGCGTTCGCTGGGTTGCCGCAGCGTTGACGATCCGCACCATTGGTCCACGCGTGGTTGCGATCGCTACACCCTTTAGTTACCGCTTGGAAATTTCCAATCCTGGCGATCAAATAGCTCGTGAATCTACGGTAACCCTGGAAGGTCTTCCCGATGGTTTAACCTTTGTCAGCAGCACGCCAAAGCCAACCGAGTATGGTGACCGATTGGTTTGGGCGTTGGGCGATGTACAGCCCGGCTCGGCTCCAAATATCATTGATATTCAGTTCAAATCCGACCGCAACGTCGGAACCGCTCGATTGTGTTTTGATGCCGCCAGTCAAGTGGATCAGTTGAAGACTCGGGCGTGTGCTGAAACTCAAGTAGTTACACCGTGTTTGGCCGTCAAAATTGAAGGCGATCGACAGGGTCGGGTCGGCGAAAATTCGACTTTCAATTTGACGTTTGTCAACCAGTGCGAAGAAGATTTGAAAGGCATTACGGCGGTTGTACGCTACGGTAGTGGTTTGGAAGTGGTTGGTAAGACCGGTGGAGGTGCAATCACCTTTGGTCCGATGCAGACACCATTGCCTTTTGGGGAAAGCAAGTCATTGGACCTTGTGTTCCGAGTCCGTGACGAGGGAACACATTGCTTCCAGATCGATGTGCAAGCCGAGGGGGGGCATACCGCTTCGATTCGCCGTTGCATCAGTGCCAAAAATGTCAGTGAACCTAGTTTGTCAATGCAGTTGTACTCGGAATCCAGCTCGATGATTGACCAGGAACATCGGGTCACTGCAAGGGTGACCAATACAGGAAACGTAACGCTGACAGGCGTTGTGGTTCGCTCGGAATCTTCAGCCTCGCTGCAACCGATTCAGAGTCTTCCGCAGGCGGCCGAAGACAACGGCCTGGTGATGATGAAAATGGACCGAATTGAACCCAATTCGATCGGAGACTTTACGATTGAATATCGAACGATCTCGATTGACGGAAACGGGTTCGCCAGATTCCAGGTCGTGACAGATCAAGGAGTGACCGATCTGAAGGAAATACCGATTCGAATTGTAGGACGCGACGGCACGATCGCCACGCCTGGGACTAACCCGCAAGGACCCATTGGTATTCCTGGAACCGGTGCAGGTGTGCCAGGCAGTCAGCCGGGCACGACCGGTGGTGTGGATCCCGCTGTCTTGGGACAATTGGGGGTTCAGATCAAAGCGGTTTCGCCAGTAGTTCGCCGTGAAGAAGTGTTCGATGTCGAGATCTCGGTCACGAATCAACGGACCACTTCTGACCAGAACGTGCGCATCGGCTTGCAAACGCCGCCTGGAATTGTTCTGCTGGGATTAGTAGGATCACAATCGGGAGTGACCTCTTCACCTGATGGACTTCGGCATTTGGTGACGCCGATCCAGGAAATTCGAAGCGGCGAAACGATTCCTTTGGTTGTTCGCCTGAAGGCGACTCAATTGGGCAACGCTCGGGTGGAAGTGGATGCAATTAGTGCTTTGTCGGCGGTTGCTTCGGTGAATTCGCTGGACCTAAGCGTGACTCAGTAGGTGGGCGACGGCTCCAGGAATGCAGTATTGGAATGCAGTATTGGAATGCAGTATTGGAAGGCAGTATTGGAAGGCAGTATTGGAAGGCGACGTCCGAACTTTGCGTTGACCATCGATTGTTTGCCGGGATTTGTGAAAGTAAGAAGGTCTCTGCGGGCATTCAAATACGCCGCGCAGGCATAGAGACAACTTAGGGAGGGGTTCGATTTGGCTATGTCCAAAGTTTGCATTATCAACGTGGTTGGCTTAACGCCCGACTTGATGAAGTATGCTCCTAGATTGTCGGCCATTGCAACGCCGCAGCCTTGGACCAGTCCCTACCCCGCAGTGACTTGTACGTCACAAGCCACGATGCTGACGGGATTGACGCCGCGAGACCACGGGGTGGTTGGCAACGGTTGGTACTTTCGGGACACGGGCGAAATTCGCTTTTGGCAACAGTCGAATCACTTGATCCAAGGTGAGAAGCTTTACCAGGGCTACGAAACTGCGAAAATGTTTTGGTGGTTCAATCAAGGCGCGCCTGTTCGGTGGTTTGCCACGCCCAAGCCGCACTATGGCTGCGATGGTTCCAAAGCGTTTGGGATTCTGGATCAGACTCAGTGCCAATTGGAAGCCGGCTTAGGTGCGTTCCCTTTCTTTAGTTTCTGGGGACCCAAAGCGGGGCTACCCAGTTCCAAATGGATTGCTCGGGCCACCGCGTTGGTGATGCGAAAGAATCGACCCAGGTTGACTATGGCCTACCTGCCACACTTGGATTACGACTTTCAACGACTGACGGCACATGACCCCAAGCGAGTGGCCGAAGTGGATCAATGTGCCGGATACATTATTGATGCCGCCGCCGAAATTGGTGCTCAAGTGGTCGCGTTGTCGGAATATGGCTTGGTGCCGGTTAGTAAGCCGGTGATGATCAATCGAATTCTTCGGCAAGCCGGTTTATTGGAAGTTCGAAACGGGCCGTATGGCGAAATGTTGATGCCGATCGATAGCAAAGCATTTGCGGTCGTTGATCACCAATTGGCCCATGTTTATGTCAATGATCCTAGCTTAGTTTCAGAGGTCAAGAGGTTGCTTGAAGCCGTGGACGGCATCGATCAAGTGGTGCATCCTGGCGATCTAGAATTGGATCATCAGCGGAGCGGAGAATTGATTGCGTTGTCCGATGCGGACGCTTGGTTCGCATACTACTATTGGCTGGACGACAAGTATGCTCCGGACTTTGCGCCGACGGTCGACATTCATCGAAAGCCCGGCTACGATCCGTGCGAATTGTTTATGACATCGAAAGTCCGCGCCGCAGCACGGCTGCTGCAAAAATTGTCAGGCATGCGTTACAAAATGGACGTGATTCCCTTGGATCCCACGTTGGTAAAAGGTAGCCACGGACTGCGGCCTGCGCCAGGGCAAGGCCCTGTCATCGTGGGACCAGATCCCCCGCCGTCGATGTTGGGTTTCAAGGATTACATTCGCGGTCTGTTGGGGCAACCGTGAGCCAGTTTTCACGATGATAAGGACTGGACGGCTTTCAGGGCTCGCCAGCAGGGGAATGCCCGAGGGCTATTGCTGCTTTAATTCGGTCAAGAACGCTAATTCGACCGGGCGGTCCAACGTAGTAAAGACTTCGGTTAATAGATTCAGTGACGCTGGTTTGTGCAAAGAATTGGCGGCTTTGATGATCTCGTCCCGACGGTACACCTTCCAGTTTTTCAGGATGGATAACCGCTTCTTGGCAAGTTCAGGATCTTCTAGATTCGGCAGATTGGCGAATGCTTCAACCAGTTCCAAGTCGGAGGCCCCTGACCATTGCGCTATCGACTTCTCGAACGCGTCTTTGGCTTGATCGAGTTCACCCAAAGCCACATGCACCATGCCGCTGGTTCGATGGAGCAAATAAGAATCTTCCAGCTTTGCCAAGTC
>JBDNHU010000690.1:0-4554 GCA_041688615.1 Mariniblastus sp.
AAACGATTGTGATCAATCAGGCGGGGTTACAATTGTTGAATCAGATTCGCAAATCAAAACCCGACCCCGTGCGGTTGATTGGAATTTCAGTGGGGCATTTAACCGAAGAAGCGCCCGCTGTTCAATTGACTTTGTTTGACGAAGACGAACATCACAAACAGTCGACCGTGGACCAATTAAGCGACCAGTTGTTCCAGAAGTTCGGAGAAGCGGCGTTGTACCGAGCGTCCGGGCACCAGTGGATTGCCAAGAAAAAGGACCAGCAGTTGGATTCGCCCAACCGCACCTCGGAATCGGATATTTAGTCTCGTACGGATTCAACGTCGACACCGTCCCGCCATCTCTGCAGTTCTACCGCCCGGCGGTGCCACCCACCACGATTGCACCACGATTGCACCACGATTGCACCACGATTGGGACACCACTTGTGCCTGCCCAGTCAACTGGCGGGGGAACGGTTTGTCCTGGAAAGCGGGGTTTTCTTTGCTGTTCAGCCTGAAACGATTTCAGAATCAATAATTTCGGTTGTCAACCAGCTTAACAAAGGGGTAAACTATCCAGAGGCACGTGCGCTTCCAAATAAGTGAACCAATCCCAGCACTCGACGCAAGCGAGTGACGCACCCCATGGCCTTGCTTGCAGCCTATGGCCTTGCTTGCAGCCCATGGCCTTGCTTGCAGCCCATGGCCTTGCTTGCGTTCCCTGGCCTTGCTTGCAAGCAGGCTTGTATGAAGTACGGTGTCCGTGTCCAGACTTTGCAAAGGCTTGAATCATGTCGCTTGAATCGAACTTGAATTCGAAATCGCCAGAGCTATCGAGCAATCAGAGGCGTCCTAACTTCGCGCAACGTGTTCATTTGCTAGTTGTGCTTTTGTTGGGCAGCCTGACCATCACTCTGGGCTTGGTCTGGGTCTCCAAAGCGAATGCTCAGGTTCCGACTCAAGCCACCAATCCCAAAGCAAGCGGTGCAACGGATGGCTATTTGGCCCAATTGCCAACCGAAAGTACCCACCTCAATCGCCTAGCGTTCGTCGGACGCAACCAGAGATTGACTTCGATTTTGGAAGCTTCCGCCAACACGTCGCTCAGTCCGCTGACAGGTTCAACGGTACTGGGCCCAACGGTACTGGGCCCAACGGTACTGGGCCCAACGGTACTGGGCCGAACGGGATTGGGCCGAACGGGATTGGGCGAAACGGGATTGAGCGAAACGGGCCTGCACCCGGGATCAAAATTGACAGCCCAACCTGCTGCCAGAATTGCCCATGCCAATGCCATTGCCAATCCGCAGTTCCTTGCAACCGTCCGCTCGATGGGCAGCACGGCAGAACCGGTCGTTGAACCTGAGGCTAATCCGGCTTGGGATAACCTGGACGGTGAAGCCGTTCGGAAAAGCATTCGTCGCGCCCTTCGTTTCTTGATTGCCCAACGCAATAACGAAGATCACTGGGTAGAACATGGTGGGCAGCCCGGCGGTCTGACGGCATTGGCGGCGTTGGCAATGCTCAGTTCTGGAGTGGATGCGAATTCGCCAGAATTGCTTCAAACGCTGCGATATTTGGCCGCTAAGCAGCCTGAAAGAACCTATTCGTCGGCACTGATTACCATGGCGCTGACGGCTGCAGATCCTGTTTTGTATCGCCCGCAAATTCAAATGCATGTCGACTATCTGGTGAAGATTCAAGATCCAGGTGGTGGCGGGTTTGGGTACGGGAATCGCGGAGGCAACGGCGATTCAAGTAATACGCAATTTGCGCTTCTGGCGTTGCATGAAGCTCAAGTAGCGGGCATCGATATTGATAAAGAAGTATGGCGAAGTGCAAAGAACTACTGGACCAAGGTTTTTTCACGACGCAGCGGAGCGTTCAACTATACGGTCAACAATTCTACCCCGACCGGCAGTATGACCTGCGCGGGCATCTGTTCAATGATCATGATCGATGAAAACCTGGCTGAAGGTGCGGCGGTGGTTGCAGGCAATCAAGTCAAGTGCTGCCAAGGCACTCCACCCAATCCAATGATCGACGAAGCAATCGGTTGGCTGACACGCAACTTTTCGGTGAAACGGAATCCCGCTTCGCTAGGTGATTCTCATGCTTCGATCCTGTTCTACTATCTGTATTCACTCGAACGAACGGGACGATTGTCGGGACGCCGTTTCTTTGGAAATCACGATTGGTATCGCGAAGGTGCCAGCCACCTTTTGAGTGTGCAAAGACCTGACGGTGGTTGGCGAGGCACGAACTTTGGGGATGAAAATCCAGTGGTTGCCACGTCCATGGCGTTACTGTTTCTATCCAAGGGACTCCGCCCCGTTTTGATGGCCAAATATCGACACGGCGAGGCTGACAATTGGGATCCGCACCCCAAGGGCGTGCACTATTTGACGCGGTTTGTGGAAAACACCTGGAGTCGAAAACTGAATTGGCAAACGATCGAAGCCGATAACGCAACGCCAGATGATCTACTGGAAACTCCGGTTTTGTACATCACCGGCGATCGACGTTTGAACCTGACGTTCCAACAGATTAAGAATCTAAAAGAGTATATCGATAATGGTGGGTTCCTGTACATTGAATCCGAGAATGGGTTCTCCTGTCCCGACGCAAAACTGTTTGATCAAGATGTTCGCGAATTGCTGGCGGCCTTACTGCCCGACAGCAAACTGGAAGTCTTGAAGCCCGAACATTTGGTTTGGAGTAGCCAGTTTGCATTGGTTCCTAATCAAGATTTTCCCGTTTTAGGTATCCAATCCTGCTGCCGGACCAGTGTGATTTACACACCGTCACCGATGTCCGGGTTTTGGCAATTGAAGAAACCGAGCTTAAAAGAACAATCCGATGCGGTGCAGGAAAAAGTGAATTACGCCACCAAACTGGGCACCAATATTTTGGCTTTTGCCACTGGCAATGAATTGAAGGACAAACTGGACCGCCCAAAATTGGATGGCGAAAAAAACGATCAAAGCGATTTGGTTGGCCGGAGAATTTTGATTCCAAAACTGAAGCACGGAGCCGGGTATGATGATGCACCGATGGCGTTGGGGAATTTGCTTCGCCGAGTGGGCGCTGATCGCGGTGTCCAATTTCAAAGCCGATCGGAATTTGTGGATTCGGATTTAAAAAGCCTGGTTTCGTTTCCAATCGTGTTCGTCCACGGACGCGGCAAGTTTAGCCTGAATCCCGACGAAAGAACCGCTGTCCAACAACACTTGGAACGTGGCGGCTATATTTTTGGTGATGCCATTTGCGGGGACCAAGTGTTTTATGATTCGTTCAAGGAGGAAATGCAGCTTGTGCTGAAGACGAGCAACTGGCAAGAAATTCCCCCTGAAGATGCGATCTTCACACCGCGTTACGGCGGCTACGCATTGGATCAAGTGCAACTTCGAGTGCCTCGAAACGGAGCGACTAAGACCATCAGTTCAACGCCGAAGTTAGAAGCCTTGGATGTAGACGGTCGCCACCAAGTTATCTTTTCACGATACGATATCAGTTGTGCTTTGGAAAATGGCACCACTTCGTCGTGTTATGGGTACACGGTCGACGATGCGGCAAAAATCGGTGCGAACATTTTGCTCTATGCGTTAAGCCCCTAACCGCCTTTGCGAAACCTTCGGATTGGACCCCAGCGTTAAGCGAACCTTTTGCGGGATTGGCGGTTCCTTCCCTTGAATCGATGACCGCTTCCATAACCCACGTGCCAGCACTGCCACATGAACCATTCGCAATCCGAATCTAATCCCTATTCCTTTGCGGTTTGGGTGGCTAAACAATTAACCCAAGCCGGACACCAGGCATTGTTTGCCGGCGGTTGCGTGCGGGACAAAATTCTTGGCGTACAACCCAAGGATTACGACGTGGCGACGTCGGCCGTCCCCGCTGAAGTCCAAGCGATCTTTGGCCGCAAACGAACCATCGCTATCGGTGCCGCCTTCGGTGTGATTTCGGTGATTGGTAATTCGGAAACTGGTAACGTAGAAATTGCCACTTTTCGTGCGGACGGTGAATACGCCGATGGCCGACGTCCCGACCACGTGACCTTCACGGACGCCAAAAATGATGCATTGCGTCGCGATTTCACGATCAACGGACTGTTCTACGATCCGATCCAGGAGTCCATCTTGGACTATGTGGACGGGCAACAGGATTTGCAACGTCAGGTCATCCGAGCGATCGGGAATCCAGTCGACCGATTCAATGAAGACAAACTGCGTATGCTGCGCGCGGTCCGCTTTGCAACGACGCTGGGTTTCGAAATTGAACCCGAAACCATGCAAGCGATCCAAAACCACGCGACTGAAATTGACAAAGTCAGTGGCGAACGAATCTTGGCCGAGATGAACCGCTTGCTGGCCAGTCCCCGCCGCGGACAAGGCCTACTGTTGTTGCGCCACTCGCGCCTAGAATCCGTCATCTTGCCGCTTGCTACTGATTTGAAACTCACTTCACTGGAAAAAGTCTGCCGGGCACTCGACCACCGTCCGATGCACCACGCGAATCTAGAAATCAGCATTGCTGCACTACTCTTCGTCGGCTGCATTGACGACGTGGG
>JBDNHU010000112.1:0-9443 GCA_041688615.1 Mariniblastus sp.
AATTGCACCAGCCACGCGAAATCACTCCTGAGGAACCGTCTCAACCGCCTGAGCATTGGCTGAAAAACTTCAACCCAAAACACTCAGATCCAAAGCTGGACGAATCTGTGAAAAACCTGAAAACTGAAAGAGGAAGGAGTTTATCGGGGAGCCCCCCAACTGTCAACAGCAAACGGACAAAATCTCCGAGAGTAAAATTTTTGGGTGAATTTTTACTCGGCCCAATCACCATCCTCGCCTAACCATATCCCCCCAAAGGCTCGCTTCGCCCTTGGTCTGACTTTGGTTCAGTATTTAAACAGACTTGCCATACTTGGCCCAGGGGCAATCTACGGTTTTGCAGCAATTTACCGATAAATTTCACTCAAAACCTACCCAAGGACCAGGCATAACCTACCGCTTGGCAAAGCGTGCAAGTCACTGATCGATACCCTCACTTGAACCCGCAACGCCCCAAATCTGGATTATGGCAAAATTCATTTTGCACATAGCCCAAGGGTTACCAATGCTTTTAGACGCTCAAACAACTGACCAGGACTTCCAAATCAGCCCAAACATCCGTAGCTGCCTGCGGAACAATCGCAATAACCTTGAATGTCCGTACATTCGTTGAATTATGACTTTCGACGTACTGCACGCCAGAATGAAGCTAAAACCAGGCAATTCGACGTTTTTGCACCTTCAACGCTCGGTTTTGGATGGAAGCGACACGTTATCGACAGCGGCACCATCAAAAGCGGCATCGCGATGGGCCAAAAGTTTCTTTTGATACTGGGATTGGACCACGTCCACCAACGACTAAGACTGCTAATACGAAGTAAAAGGTGCCTTTATTCATGGCCGTGACTTCGTTTCCAAAAAAGGTTAAATGAGCCTGATGCCCGCCTTCGCTGATCAACATGATGCCCACGATGAACAGAATAAATAGGCTCAACACTTCGTACATTCGGTTCTTTTTCAAGAACTGGGTCACGGTGTTAGACATGTAGATCATGGCCAATCCGCTGGCCAGGATTGCCAATGAAATCAGCAGCATATTTTCGGTCAGAGCCATGGCGCTAAGAATTGAATCAATCGAAAACACCAAGTTCATGACGATGATCCAGAAGATTGCCGCACCGGCAGATCGCTTTTCCTGTCTTTCCCTATGTGACAAGTCGTGCTGAGCCAACATGTGGTAAATCTCTTTGATTGCGGTGTAAATGATGAATGCACCACCAATTAAGACCACCAAACTTTCTAGATTGATCGATGCAGCAAACCACTGCACACTGCTCACTGCAGCCTGGACCGAACCACTTGCGACCTCCGCAGCACCCTCACTTGCGACCTCCGCAGCACCCTCACTTGCATGCCCAGCGGCATGCCCCGCAGCTGGGTGAGTCGATGGATTACCGATGGTAAGAAATCGACCTAGACTGCCAGTCCAGACTGGGCCCACACGGAACTTACACCGGGGCCAATTTCGTTAAGATTTACCAACAATGATTGCAAGTTTGAACCATCTAGAACCCAGCAGAAACCGGAATGCTCCGAATCAAACCATCACTCAATAACTTCGGTTTTCGGCGAAGACACCACCTTAACTATCCAAACATAGGCAGTCTTGCGGCGTCAGCTCAAACGCCCACGACTTCACGTGACAAGGCCGGCAATTGACGGAATCTTCCCTACGAATTTGAGACGAAAGTCGTTTGCAAGCTACGACACCCGCACTGCTTGCCCCGGTACTGTTGCATTCTTGCGCGGACCTTCGAAGACTGGGTGCAGTCAGCAGATTCCGACGAGTAAATCCCAGCTGAACCTAAGAATAGACAGACCGAGTCTGCCTGCCCGAAAAGCCGAATCAGAAACCAGCAAAGGCTTCTCCACCCCAGTGCGATCCTATTTCATTGCAACCTGAAACACCTAATAATTCCACCCAATACACGCTCAGATCCAAACGACCCATTTTCTAGAAGGCCACTTCATCGCCTAGCTCTACCGCACCACTAGTACCAACAAAAATAGCACCACCCCCAGGGCAAGGGGCAATAGCACTGCGGCGCAGCCTGCCCTGGTTTCGGGCTTAAATTTCTCCGGATTCTCTTGAATTAATTTCTCCGTCAAGGATTCGATGAAGTTTTTGGCTTCCACCAAGCTGACTCTTCGCAGTTCCATATAGCGTTTACAAGCCTGGATCTTCTGCCTGCCGTAAATCAACTCCAACACTTCTTCCATGTCCCCATCGGAAACTTTTTCACTTTCTGAATTACCTGCTGCCATTAAGTTCACCCTCTGCGATCACAAGTCGAATCCTGTCAAAAAACGAATCCTGTCCCACTCATTCCAAAAGACCGCCAACACCCACCCTAGCACGACCGGTTCAGAATGCAGGGAATACCATTAGATACCACATCGAAATCAGTGACAAACTAAATCTACTTCCGACAGACCAAGTCAACACGCACCTTGCCCCTCCACAGCCCACCTAGTCTACCTAGCCCAGCAACCCCAACCCGAACGATCATTGGCCAGTGCCGCAGACCTTGCGTCCGACAACCTTGAAGGGTCCGACAAGCGATTGGTCCCCAGCAATCTGATTGTTCGGAAGTTCGCCTCCCAACTAAACACTCGCTTTAGGCCTCTAAATCTGACATTGGAAGCCGTCCAAACAATTCATGCTGCTTCCAGATTCCGGTCCTCAAAAAACAATGGCACAGCTTCCACTGAAATAGTCATTACCTGGTTAGGAAGGCAAACAGCCATCCACCGGGCTGGGTATCAACACCCAATCGACAAAGCATTTCCACCCGTCTGAACCCAGGCGAGTATTCCCTAAAACGTTCAATACAGGAACACGAAAATGAATCTTTCAATTGCCTCCAAATTTCAACGCCTGGCGTTCTGCCTAGGTCTGTTCGCTTTCGCAGCGATGACTCGCTTGCCGCAAGCCCAAGCTCAGTTCGACACTGCCGACGCTTCTGCTTCTGCCACACCTACACTTCACGTGGTGATTCTAATTGACACCAGCGAACCCAAACGCAAAGCCGATCGCCTAATTGACATGCAGACCAACCTAAATCTGATGAACAGTGTCGAAGATGCCATGGAAGGCGAATTGAAGGTGAACAAATTAATCATCAAGGACGCTGATTGGAGTGGCGATTCTGTCATTCGGGATTGCAAAGCCCTAGACGTAAAACCAAATGACGCAGTCTACTTCTTCTACAACGGGCACGGGTTCCGAACAGCAAGCATGGACGCCGATGGCGACACCTTCCCAGCAATGTGCTTGGAAAAAGACGCCGATGGCAGCGATGGCAATTTGAAACTATCCAATGTCTACAAAGTTTTGAAAGCGAAGAACCCTCGCCTATTACTCGTCATCGCAGACACCTGCAATTCATTCGCCCCGGACTCATGGACGCCGGCAACTCGCGGCACCTTCCGTAAGCAATGGTGCAAGGAATTGTTCGTCAATTCACGGGGCTCCTACATTGCTTCGGGATCTCAACCTGGTGAATACACCTGGACTAACTTTACCACGGGCAGTTACTACACCAACCAACTGGTCGGCAACATCAAAAGGGTTCTAAGCGCCAACGAATATAACGAAGCCAATGATGGTTGGGATGCCATTCTAAAGAAGTCCTGTGAGACTATCCGTTTTACCAGCGGTGAAACTCAGACGCCTCAGTACAAGAACAACCCTTCGTCCAACAATTAATTCCTTGCCTTAGCTTTGCCGACAAAGCGATAGTCTTTTTAAACATCAAGGTCAACCCATGAAAATTCGGAACCTAACTATCATGAACTTACCCATCGCTTTGCTCGGCTTTCTTTCACTAAATGCAAGCCAGGCTACAACACTTTACTCAATGCAAAAAACGCCTAGCACGACTGCGCCCAATGCGTCATCGACAACTGGGCAAACGTGTTCAAAGGTTGCAGAAACCCAAGTTACCAATGCGGAACAACTGGTTGCGGCATTTGCCAAAGCCAAAGGTCAAACGACTCCGTCTGAAATTTGCCTGGCCGACGGTGTTTACAAAATAGAACAACCCCTACACTTAATTGCCGCAAGCAATATTAAAATCTCTGCCGCGAAAAAGGCCACCATCGTTTCACATAGTGGACAATCCAACGTCCTGGTGATCACGCATTGCAAAAATATCGAGCTGGTGAACCTAGCTCTTAATCACAATCCGCCAACCAGTGACTCAGATACCCACAGTCATCTACCCCTTCACAATAGCGATACACTTGCGACCGGCTCTATCGGCATCGACCATTCAACGAATGTTCGCCTGGTTGATTGCTCGCTTGAATTCGCCATTACAAAGTCAGGGGAACCGGCCATGCTTTTTCCAGAAATCTTAGTTAAGGAAATCGGGCAAGCTCCCCTCGAGATCATTGCTACGCCCGACAAAATCTTGACCTTTCAGCTGGACCCTCGTGCTCAAAAGGCTGACAAAATGTTGGGCACGCAGGCCATCGTAAAAGAAGGGCCAGCATTGACTCCGAAACAAACAAAACAACTTTGCGATTTACTGCTGAATGAAGAGTCCTACATCATGGGTATGGCGAAAAACGGCTTCAGCATTAACGAATTCGGACTGCGGTTCATCAAGGGTGACCAACACGTTGACGTATTGGTGGACCACTATCGCAAAGAATTACACTTCATCCATTTGGGCGCGGATTCCATTCAAAACAGCGATCCGATGGCGAAAGCACTCAAGCAACTTACCACCGAATTATTTCCAGAATGATCGGAACGCTTGGCCTGGACAGCCATTTCAAACTCTCCAATTTCTTATCCCGTTTCCACGCCAGGCCAAGATACTGCATAGCCAGGCGGCACAGTTATTAATTGCCAAGCTAGTTACTCACAGACTCAATCGAACAAGGAACCCCTGATGAAACTTTTTTTCTCCAGCCTACTGGCCACTTTCTTGACGTTATCCAGTTCACAATGCCTACAAAATCAGTGCCAGGCACAAGACGATACAAGCACACCGGTCCTGCATGTGATTGTTGCCATGGACCCGCAACCGGGAAATCCTGGTCTTGTTCAATGCACCCGCAACACGATCGCTCAGCACGAACGAATGATCACAAATCTGGAAGAAGCCCTGGAAGGCGAGCTGACTGTTGAGAAACAAGTTTTCAAGGACAACAACTGGGGCGGAACGGCGATCTTTAATGCATGCAGCCAACTGGATGTCAAACCAAACGATGCCATCTACTTCATCTACAACGGGCACGGATTTGGCACAAACAAACTCGATGAGGTAGACGACAAGTGGCCTGCATTGTGGCTACAACCAAACTCCGACGGGACACGTGACGATCTTCGGCTGTCGGACATCTATCGCAAACTGGCCAGCAAACAACCTCGGTTGCTATTGGTTATTTCAGAATCTTGCAACAACTACATAGATTCCAAATACACGCCTCCAGAGGTTCGCGGACTCTATCGAAAACAACTTTGCAAAGATCTTTTCGTCAACTCCTCAGGTAAATACATCGTGTCGGGTTCAAAACGGGGAGAAGTTACTTGGGGCCCGGAAATTGGCTGTGCGTTTACTCATAAGTTCATGCACGAAATCGGCGAAACCCTGGGCAGCAACAGCTACGACGAAGCTACCAATGGCTGGAACGCGATTCTCACACGATCCACTCAACGAATGGAAGTTATTTTTGAAGACGGGGCCACTCGCGTTCAGAACCCTCAATTCGAAAGCAATCCAGTACTTCGGGATTAGTCGGATCGCTTTCGTGAAATCGCCTGAAGCACGCGCGATTCCAAATCAAGTTCCCGTCGTCAATCAAAAATTCACTGAGCTGCATTTCTGGCGAGAGTGTCAGCCCAGCCTTCTTTCCATATCGAGACCTCAAATGAAACGAATGACACTTTTAGCCCTAATCGTTGCCACCTGTAACGGCTACGGTTTTTCAGCCAGTTCAAGCTACGCCTTCCAGTCGACCGCCAAGTTTACTGAACCGCAAGCAGGAAACGCGACTCCATTGGCTGTCAAACAGGACAATGACAGCGACACCCAAAAAATCCAAGTGGAAGATGTCAAGCAGTTACTAGCTGCATTGGCGAAAGCCAAAGGGCATCCAGGCCCACTAGAAATCATTTTGACCGATGGCGAGTACAAAACCGAAGACACACTTTTATTGGTTGCCGCGACAAACGTGCACATCTCTGCTGCAAAGAACGCCATTATTCAATGCACTGGGCTAAACACAAAAACCATGGTGATTGCCTATTGCGATCAAGTGCAACTAGAAAACATCACACTGAAGTACTCGCCGACAAAGACTGGCGACGGCGACTTGGCAAACTTGATTTCAATTGACCATTCGACCAACGTCCGTCTCACTAATTGCACACTGGAAATCGGCGAGATGACTGACAACGACTCCACTGCAATGGCAGGAAATAGCAACATGGACCCCTCTAAAGCCGTTAAGGAATTCTTGGGCGACGAAATCTTAGCCATCGTCACAAACCCTGACAAAATTTTATCGTTCCAATTGAATCCTCAGGACGATCAAGGCCCAGAAATGCTAGGACCGAACGAGATTACGGGTACAGGACCAGCCCTTTCGCCCCAGCAAAGTAAGATCCTGATTGACGTGATTTTGGATGAAAAAACTTATGACTTCACTTCCGCGAAGCGAAGCTTCTTAGTCCCAACTTTCGGCTTCAAATTCATCAAGGGTGACAAAGAAGTTGCTCTCCTGGTGGACGCCCAGTATCGAAACGAAGTCATGTTTGTCTTCAACGGTAAAGAGAAAAAAGAAGACTGTGATCGCGCGAAACTTGTTTTACAAAAACTGACTAAAGAACTATTTCCAGACGCAAAGTAAGCCATCTGAAATTAAAACCTGAAGGACGTGACAATCATGAAAAAATTAAACCATCCGATACGAATCTGGAAACAGCTTGGCCGTATATGCTTGATCATCCCCGTAATGCTGATTACGGGAATGCAAATCATTGCAACGCCGGCTGTCGGCCAGGAAGATGCAGCACCTGCAATTCACATCATTATGGTGGCAGACCTAAAGGACGCGGAGATCGGCGTCAATGTTGACTTTGAAAGATGGGATCGAGAAATCGAGCGAATTGAACTTAACACTCAAACCAAGCCATTGGTTTACAAAATCACCGATCGCCAACCTAAAAGCATATTAGATGCCTGTGAAAATCTTAATGTTGGCCCCAACGATACCGTGATCTTCACTTACGGTGGACATGGTTTCAACCGAACCAACGGAAATGACCCCGAACCCTCGGAAGGTTCGGCGGAGATTGCCAACGCCGGCAGCAAGTGGCCTGAATTAGTGGTTTACGAAATAATAAAAAATTTCCCAAAACGTCGAGGCCTTCCACTATGGCGTATCTACAAAAAACTGGAGGCCAAGAATCCCCGGTTGTTATTGGTCATCAGCGATTGCTGTAACGAGTACACACCCACACTACTAGCCGCTCCCACATACACACGCGGTATCGAAATCGAAGACTATTACAAAACGCTTTACTTGAATTCCAGTGGCAATTACATCACTTCAGCGTCAAAGTACGGTCAATTCGCGTTTGGTAACAAAACCCGAGGTGGATTCTTCACCGAGCGACTGTTCAAAGTCTTGGCCAAGGCAACCACTTACGATAGATCGCGCCCCGAGACTTACCAACCAAGTTGGGATCAAGTCTTCACCGAGGTATCCAGCACGTTAATCATGGAAGACGAAATCAAAGGCAATCAACAATCCCAATGGGAAAAGATTGCTTCCAACCCCGCTGATCAATAAGAAAGTCCATCGTCAACCGATGAGTGAAACGTTGTCCAAGTCGGTCTTGTCCAAAAACCAGCCCAACCGAAATCCCAAACGAGCCAATTGATATGAACCGTTCCGCTGCATCACCCAAGAGACAACAGGCCATTTACCTAACTTGCTGCCTAGCACTTTTAACGATTGTAATCTGCCTGTCGGGTAAACTGCAGTCGTCAAAAGGGCAAGGCGAACCACCGGCAATCCATTTAATCATCGTTGGCGATACCTTAACAACAGAACTGGGCGTCGAAAATGATTTAAAGCGATGGTGCCGTGAATTCTATGAAATCAAAAATAACACAGGAATTGTGCCAAGCATTGTACTACTGGCGTCAGAAACCGAAACGCTGAAAGATCGCGCCCAAAGCATTCAAGACCTTACGGGCACGCAGGTCCTGAAGATCGACACCAGCGTTCAGGAAGTGCTGAACCAGTGCGACCAACTGTCGATCAACTCGGACGACGCAGTGGTCTTTTACTATGGCGGCCATGGCTTTCGCACAGACCAAGTCCAAGGCAAATGGCCCGCCATGCAACTGCACCAAATGCAGGACGGAAGAAAGCGACGCGCCGGCCTGCCACTCAAACAAGTCTTCGACAAACTAAGTGCCAAGAATCCGCGGTTGTTGCTTGTCATCGCCGACTGTTGCAACGATTGGTTACCCGTCGAAATTGCACCTCCGCTGGCCTATGCCTATGAAGGGCTGGTGAACCATGAAAAATTCTATAAGAAACTGTACTTAGATTCTCGAGGACACTACCTGGCGTCCGGATGCAAAGAAGGGCAAAAATCCAGAAGCAACAGCGATGTTGGGGGTTTCTTCACCAACAGCTTCTTTAGCCAAGTTGAAAAGGATACAATTTACATAGAAGACAGCCCGTACATCGTCGAACCCAC
Organism: Mariniblastus sp.; assembly: GCA_041688615.1. Lineage (GTDB taxonomy): Bacteria > Planctomycetota > Planctomycetia > Pirellulales > Pirellulaceae > M30B19. The sequence continues at coordinate 8,732 of JBDNHU010000112.1, forward strand.
TTGGGACTCGATCTTCACCGCAATTTCTGCCGATAAAATCTGGGTCAGCGAATTCGACACCACCGACTTCCAACAGGCACAATGGCAAAAAATTAAATAGCTTGAAATAGCCACGACATTTCCCGAAAATGTCAATTCCAATACTTGCGTGGCTATTTCAATACTTGATCGTCAGCTACCGCGATTGCAAGTAAGCTAATCAATACGCCCGTTGCTTTGGCTGCAGACTGCCTGCCAATCCTTCGGGCATAGCTGAAGTCTTTTGCCGCGAACGTTCTTCGATTTGATCTCGGCTTATCACATGGGTCTGACTTAAGCTGTTCCTGAGTGAAATTTGCCGACCACTCTCACTAATCACAAAGCCACTGATGACGGTACCGTCTTCCCGCAGGAAACACTGTGGAATAAGGCAAATGTCGGTCGTGAACTGCGGCCCCAAGGGCGGCCCGTAGAAGTCGATACGCATGACTTTCCCGACCCTGAATTAGGGAAAGCAATTCCCTACAATGTTTGCGATATCGGTAAGAATCACGCTTATGTTTCGATGGGAAGCAATAAGGACCTTCACACCTTCACACCTTCACACCTTCACACCTTCACACCTTCACACCTTCACACCTTCACACCTTCACACCTTCACACCTTCACACCTTCACACCTTCCCACCTTCACACCTTCACACTTTCACACCTGCACACCTTCACACCTTCAC
>JBDNHU010000691.1:0-4189 GCA_041688615.1 Mariniblastus sp.
CGGTGCTTTGCCACGGTGCTTAGGTCGGCCAACGGTTCGGGAGACTGATGTTCTGTCGGATTACTGACGTATTTTAGATTTAGAGTTTCAATCGTTCGAACCTTAAACCGTTCGGATTTTAATATTGATTGTTAGTCGCGTTTACGATTAATTGTTTTGGCTTAGATGAATTTCCGTGGGAGACAGATAGAATGTCGATGTTTATTGGCGAAGCGTTGGTTGGTGAAGGAAATGAAGTAGCGCACATCGATTTGCTAATCGGTAGCAAAGACGGTCCAGTGGGAACGGCTTTTGCAAATGCCTTAGCAACTCAAAGCAGTGGGCACAACAATTTGTTGGCCGTGTTGGCTCCGAATTTGGCGGTAAAGCCAGCGACCGTAATGGTCACCAAGGTAACGATCAAAGGCATGGGCCAGGCTGCTCAGATGTTTGGTCCTGCCCAGGAAGCGGTTGCTAAGGCTGTGGCCGATAGCGTCGCCGAAGGCGTTATCCCGAAAGATCAAGCTGAATCGTTGGTTATCGTCTGTGGCGTGTTCATTCACCCACAAGCCGCCGACAACAAGAAGATCTATGATTACAATTACGAAGCAACCAAGCAATCGATCGCCAGCGCGATGGCAGGCAAGCCAACCGCCGACGAAATGATCGCAGGCAAAGATGCCGGAAACCACCCATTCCGTGGTTTCTAAGTCAAATTAGTCTCCGACAGCGGACCTTGTTTTGGGGTCCGCTTTTTTTATGCCTACACGGTTCCGGGCGAATGTCGCAAGTGACACTCCGATGGCAAGTGTTGGCCACTCTTAATCGAATTCAATCCCAGGCAGGACTGACATGGAATCCGTTCGCAACATTTTGATCCAATTAGATAGTGATCCCCAAGCCAGTTCTTTCGATTCGGTGGTCGCGGTCGACGCTGGGGCCGATGTTCTGCTGCGACATGCCAACGTTACCCCAGACCAAGTCACTTCATTGACGCACGGCGCGATGTTCACTCGCAGCAGCCGAAAACTTAAACACACCGCAATCTTTGTTGGTGGATCGGATGCGGATCTGGCGGAAAAGAACTATCAAAAGGTGATCACCGCGTTCTTTGGGCCTGTCCAAGTTTCAGTCGCGATGGATGCGAACGGATGCAATACTACCAGCGTCGCGGCAGTTCGCAGCGCGATGTCCGGGTTGCGAACCTTGAAGCTTTTGCCGGAGGTTCAGGTGACTACGGGAAATTCACTGTTGGATTCTGAAAGTGCAACCAACCCAGCCCCTGCTTTGGATCCTGTGTTGGACCGGTTGACCGCAACTGTGCTGGGCGGGACCGGAGCAGTTGGACGCCGAGTTTGTCGGCTATTGGCGCAAGCGGGTTTCCGGGTTCTGGTCAATTCGAGGACAATCCAAAAGGCCCAAAAAGTTATCGACGAAGTGAAATATCTTGTCCCAAGTGCTGAAATGGAACCCGCAATCTTTGATTCCGAAAATAAATTGGTTGAAACGCTGACCAATTCCCAGTTGATTATGAACGCTGGTGCTGCCGGAATTCCTTACGTCTCCGATGCAGCGTTTGACGTTCTAAAGTCGACCGGGGGTGTCCTGGTGGACCTGAACGCAGTCCCGCCAGCAGGAATCTCTGGCGTTGGAGTCACCGATGACGCGGTCGCCAATGGATCACGGTTATGTTTCGGTGCCTTGGCAGTGGGTGGTTTTAAGATGAAACTGCATCGATCGATGATCGCAGCGTGTTTCACTAGCAACGAACATCGTTTCAATCTGGAAGAGATTTTTGATCTGGCCAACAAGCTAGAATAAAGTGCCGTGCTAAACCTAACGGTAACTTTGTTTCGGTAAACCAAACCCGAGTGCGTGGACCACAACTGACTTGCCAACCTTTAGATCGCCAATGGAATTATTTGATGCATCTCTTTTGTGCGAACTTATGTCGGATGGTTCGGTTTGCAAACCTGCTAGAAGTAAAAGGTCCAGTGCTTACCAAGGTAAGTGAACCGTGCTTAAATCCTAAGCCGATGGCAGTCCTGAACCGCAGCATTTGGCAGCGATTTTCGTGGGCTGGTGGGCTTGCCTGTTACTTATGCCTTTGCTGGGCGACTTCGGCCACCTTGGTATTAGCAGCAGCTTCGGGCTTCCAACCCACCGCGACTGCCGCGTCATTTCAAGATTCCCAACCTACCGCCAGTTCGTCAGTCAAGCAGAACAGCAAAGAGGTGTCCACCGGCATCGCTTCCGACCTCTCAGTCCCAAAAGCGACAACGTCCAACAACCCAGTCGATGGTGCAGCAACCGAAAAGCAAAAAGATGCACCGGTCCAGAATTACGGATTCTTACCCACGCGTGGGTCGTTGATGCTGGACGTTGTGTTTGTGGCCATGTTCTGCATTATTCCCATACTTTATTTCAGTATTGAGATGGCAAAAGCGGGGCGGTACCAACTGCACAAGCGATTACAAGTTGGTACCGGGATCCTATTGCTAGTGGCCGTGACTTTGTTCGAAGTCGACATGCGATTCTTTACCGATTGGCGGAAACTGGCCGAACCGTCGGCGTTGTCCAGTTGGTGCCCCGGCCTATTGATCTTTCACTTGATTTTCGCGGTTCCCACGCCTTTTGTTTGGGCGTGGGTTATTTACGGTGCGATTAGGAACTTCCCTGCCGATTTCAAAAGCAAACATTACCGAGTTCAACATCGATTAGCTGGCAAAATCGCAGCGCTCTTGATGGTCGCCACCGCCACAACCGGAATCCTGTTCTATTGGGTCGCCTTTGTGATTTAATTTCCGCTTAAAACGCCTGAGAGCAAGGTTCGCTGGACAAAGGAAAACGTCGCCAGTCAGGTCACGCAGGCAACCCTCGGTACTGACGTATGGCAAGCGGCAAAATAGAACTTACCGCTATCCAAGCACGTACCGTAAGCCAAGGAAGGCAATATCCACTGGCTTGAACTTGCGGGCTGGCATTTTAATAGCTGCTGCTCTCGCTTTCAGACAGAAGCTTGTCGTTGGCTTGTCTATTCGCGATTGGACACGCGATTGATGGCACTCAAAATCGCGCCGATCGTCGCCTCGACACAATCGGTCGACACACCCCGCCCTTTGTGCTCTTCTCCTTCGTGGACGATCGTTAAAGTGACTTCACCCAATGCGTCATGCCCCAACGACGTGGCCCCGATCTTGAATTCCTTGCAATCCATCGAGATCCCTGTCAATTTTTCTGTCGCTAAGAATGCGGCATCAATTGGACCTTCACCATCTTCGATATCAACTTCGTGATCTTCACCCGCCCGTCGCAATTTCAGATGAAATTTTGGCGACTTGTGTAGTTGCAGCGTGACTGCAAAATCCACCAACGACCATTCTTCTTCAACCGTGCCATGCAATTGATTTTGGATGATGGCGATAATGTCTCCATCGTAAACTTCCTTTTTTCGATCGGCGACACGTTTGAATTCTGCGAAAACCAATTGCAATTGCTCGCCGGTCAGATCAAAACCCAACTGCTTGGCTCTGTCCGACAACGCAGCGCGGCCGCTGTGTTTGCCCAAGACTAGGTCTGTCTTCACTAAACCAACATCTTCTGGCCGCATGATTTCGTAGGTGGTTGGTTCTTTCAACATTCCATCTTGATGAATCCCAGCTTCGTGGGCAAATGCGTTTCGCCCGACGATCGCCTTGTTCCGTTGGACTTCCATGCCCGTAATCGAAGAAACCAGGCGGCTGATCGGGACTAATCGTTGAGAATTGATCGCGGTATCACAATGATAGAAGTCGTTCCGAGTGCGAAGTGCCATCACGATTTCTTCTAGCGAACAATTCCCTGCTCGTTCGCCAATACCATTGATCGTGCACTCGACCTGCCCTGCCCCATTTTCGATTGCCGCCAAACTGTTTGCCACAGCCAGGCCTAAATCGTCGTGACAGTGAACACTGATAATTGCCTTATCAATATTGGGAACACGTTCCATCAAATTCTTGATCACTCGTCCCATGTGGGCCGGTGTGGCGTAACCCACTGTGTCCGGAATGTTGATCGTTGTGGCCCCGGCATCAATCACCGCTTCGACAACGCGGCACAGAAAATCGGGCTCGGTCCGAGCAGCGTCCTCTGGAGAAAATTCGATGTCATCACAATATCCAACCGCTCGACGAACGCCCTCGATCGCCTTCTCCACGATTTGGTCGGCGGA
>JBDNHU010000692.1:0-4294 GCA_041688615.1 Mariniblastus sp.
CTGGGGCCCCAATGCCTGAGCCCCGACGGTCGCGGCATCAGCTGGAAGTTGGGCGAAGCTTGTCAGGGGCAAAACGCCGGAAAACAGGCCGTAACCGACCAAACCGATCACCGCGACACCCCCAATCATCGCAAAGCTACCAAGTTTTCGGCCCGTCAATTCCTGACGAAACGTCAACTTCTGTTTAAATTCAACGTTTACGGGGTCCGCCTGGACCGTTGTCGCTGGGTTCATTGCAGTACTGCCTAACGGAAACTTAAAAAAGATCCAAACCGAGTTCAAATCGGTCGGATTGGAATCAACCGCCACCAAACACACTTGCTGTCGGCACCAAACACACTTGCTGTCGGCACCAAACACACTTGCTGTCGGCACCGAACATACTTGCCGAAGGTACCCCACGGTGTTCGTGAAAACACTTGCGGTTACGCAAAACCCACGGCAGCGGTGCTAAAAATTGGGCCCGATTGAATTCACAACTTCAACCCGAGCCCGTTCGGTGAAACGCTAGTTCACCGCGAAGACCGATTCCCATTCCTTGAGAAAAATTTCCTGCCCAATTTTTGCAATCACAGCCGGGTAATCCCATTCGCTGGACAACGGCTGCCAAGCATAACCATCCAGCAGTCGGGAACAGTGTTCGCGAACCGCTTCGAACGGATTTTCGATACCCAACTGACGCAAATTAGAATTGGTTGCGATCATCGAATAGGCACCAAAAGTCAATGACCAAAGGCCAAAAACCATCTCCTCGGCACTCAAACCCACTGGCAAAACCAGATCTTGCCTAGAAATCGCATCCTGAGCAATGCCCGTGACCGCGGTCAAACACCGAGTCTCGGCCGCGTGAAACTGCACCCGCCGCTCTTGGCTAGTCTTCTCCCAAATCGATGCCAAACGAATCAACAATTCAACACCGAAATGATCCGAATACAACCGTGCAAACAATTCAGCAGCAACACCAATTGCCTGCATCCGCTCTCTTGGTCGACCATTGAATGCGATTGCCCGTTGGAACATGTCCGTCCGGATACGCATGGTTTCAATTGCCAACGCCAAGATGATCTCTTCTTTGCATCCAAAGTGGTTATAAATGGTGCCCTTGGAATACTCGATCGCCTCGGCAACCTTGTCCATACTCAAGCCGTGATACCCTTCAGTCACCACCAAAGGACGCGCAACCGCCAAGATGCGACTTTCTCGCTCTTGGACTTCCCGCTGTTTACGTGTAATTTCGACCATGTGTCATTTATTGACTATTCGTCAGAAAAAGTCAAACCAAATTAAGGGCTTGCCGAAGCATTGGACAAAATTCTCTGATGCTTCAAGTGATAAACCAACCAAGGACTGATCAAATTTACACGTCCATCCCCGACCCCTGGCAGGTTTATTGCAGTTTCCAGCAAACTTCGCACCAAATATTTCCCAATTCCATCCAAGTCCGCCTCTGCCATGTGACGAAATAAGTTTAAGATGATGCGGATTAGGCAAACTTTGCCGGATACCGAGCACGGGCAACCCCCCCAAGTCTCGCAGAGCATCGCCACCTGACGCTGGTCTAAACGCAACAAACCTCACGACGTTCTTGATTGTTGCTAGGCATCGCCGCCAGCAAAAACTGCAATCGGAATCCAGTTTGCGTCGAATTGAAGAAGACCGTGTGTCATCGACGGTGGAATCCCACACCAGCCCCACACATTCTGCCAGCCCTTGATAGAACAATGACTAACACTCGAAAAAAATTTGCGACCCTCGCTTGCCTCGCCTCTGCCGCGATTGGGTCGTTTACTACCTCCGTGGCAAAGGCCGAAGATTCGGCCCAACGATTGGCTGCGGTTGTCACGCAATTGAATGACTGGATTGTTCAATCGCCCGAAGCAGAACAGTGGCGAATCTTCTTGGACTTGAATGCGTTGGAAACACTGGTCGGGCGTGGCTACCGAGCAGACGTTGGAACCCTTGCCGGGATACAGCAACGTTTCACTCAATCATCCTCCGCTTTATCGCACTCTAATTTTGAGTCGGTCGCCACCGCGATTCAGGCGCACATGGATCAAATCAACGCGGCCGATGCTGCGTACCCTTCGACCACTTTCAACGCTGCGGATTTGTCGGCATGGGCGACAGCCTTCCAGTCTGAATCCACAAATCTAAAAACAATGACCTCGGCCCAGTTGAATGCGGCCAGAATGACCACGTTGAATCAAATCGTGGCATTGGACCAATTCCTGAATGAACGCGGCGCTTTAACGCCCGCTCAATTGAATCAGCCGTTGGCGATCTTTGACAAACCAACCAACAACGACTTAGACGTCGACAACACAGCAAATCCATCCAACCCCGCGTTCGACCTTTCGACAACCATCAAGTGGTTAAGCCAGCCGATTGTTTTGGAATGGGAGACGACAACCGATGCGGCGGACGACGCGGGCTCGCTTGCGGAGATCGTGACCGCGTTGAAGCAGGAACAAACGGATCTCAAAGGCTACTCGCGGAAAGATCCCAATCCGTATGCTGCCTACGCCAACCTACTGCTGGAAGACTACGTTCGCACATTGAATCTGGGAAGACGCGAAAACCTTCCCGATCTTCTGGCTCGCCAAGTCGAAAATCTGATCGAAGCATTGCCCGAATGGAAACCTGGCGGAGACCGATTGTCTCAGGCTACGATTGTCCGCACGATCGGCTACCTGGAAGCCACCGATCAATCTCAAGCTCTGACCGCCGCGTTCAAGCGGACGTTCTGGCGTAACAATGCGGTTGTGTCCGTTGGTGAAACGCTTGTCAATCGCTTCGCAACGCGGCCCGTATCTGACACGCAACCGGTCAACGAAGTTATTCTTGACAATCAGGTTTATGGAACCGCAACCACCAATGGCCAGGTCAGTATTGACTTTGTGCCCAATGACCTGCAGGCACACGTTAGTTTGTATCTTTCGGGGAATATCCATTCGGACAACTATTCGCCGGTGGGACCGATTACGGTTTTTACCGGTTCGCAAGGCCAAGTCGAAGCTCGACGCAGCATCTACTTAAATGTCGGTGGCTGGTACCAAAAGGCGCCGTACGGTTCGGCGAATTTGGCATCGTTTTTCAAGGACACCAGTTGTGGGCGATTGATCGACCAAGTTGCCGAAAAACAATTCGATAAGCAGCGAGAAGGCGCGGTTGCGATTGCCTCCCGCCGTGCTGAGAAAAAGTTGCTGAACGAATTTTCAAAAGAAACCAATCAAGCACTTAATGACGGACGAAAACAAGCCGACCAAACTCGAGACAATGCGTCAGTGATCAAGCCTTTTCGACCCACTTTGTACACACTAACCAGTGAACACTTTCTACAAGTTTACGCCAGCAAGTATGCTAATTCGCAAATGGCTGCACTCACCACTCCGCCAGTGCTGGCGGTACCATGCGACATTGCCGTTCAATACCACGATAGCCTGATCAACAACTACTTAGAAGATGAGCTGTCTGGCCTGAAGTTTTCCAGTGAAGACCTCGAACGCATCACTGAAAAACTAAAACAGCAAAATACGAATGCCGTGGTGGCGGAAATTGGCGATGACCCGCAAGTCGAGGCTGCTCGCGATCCCTTTGAATTAATCTTCAACACCGCACGCCCAGTTGATCTTCAATTTGAAGACCAACTGGTTAAGGTCACGGTCAACATTCGCAGGTTTAGTACTCAAGGCCAGGCAATTGATAATGTGCAGGTGAATACGAAGTTCAAGATGCGTTATGACTTTGAGGGCACGCCGGGAATTCGCCTGGTACAAATTGGCGGTATTGAAGCTCGATTGGCAGATCCGTCAGACATTGATTTAAATTCAGCGACGATTCTGGACTTAATTGAATCCACCATTAATGATGAACTAAATCGCCAGCATTCGTCGCAGACCCAACAAGGAATCAAGTTGCCGATGAACTTGATTGACCGAAGCCTGATTTCTGCCTTGGCAGGCCTAGAGGGCGCAGAAATGCTGGATCAAGCTCGGTTGGTCGTGATCAGTTTTGAAAACGGCTGGGCATCATTGGCGTGGCGTATGGGACAAACAACCAGTGTTGGGTATTCCATCAGCGATTCGGGCAGCCAATTGGTTCCTGGCAACGAATCCTTCCCCACACAGTTACCAGCAATTGCAAGCCCCGAAGCGTTCCAACAATTGCTGGATGCCGATGCCGCAACGACCAACGGCGATTAATCTCAGGCACTATCGCACTGGCACTATCGCACTGGCACTATCGCACTGGCACTATCGCACTGGCACTATCGCACTGGCACTATCGCACTGGC
>JBDNHU010000693.1:0-8971 GCA_041688615.1 Mariniblastus sp.
CGGCGAATCTGCTATTGGTTTTAGGCGAGTATATTTGGAATCGCGAAGTGATTCCGCAGGCCGAGCAGTGGAAGTTTGCACTGGATGCTTGTCGGGAACTAGGCGATTATGCTGAAAAGTTGGGCCTGAAAGTCGCGTTGGAATTAGAACCGTTTCCCTTGTCACTGTTGAATGACGTGGATTCGATGCTTGACTTTATCTTGCAATGCAATCATCCAGCAATCAAAGCGAATATTGATATTTCGCACTTGCTATTGGCTGGGGTTGATGCAACCCAAATGCAAAAGCTAAAGGGCCATGCGATCCATGTGCATATCTCCGATTGCGATGGAAAAGTGCATGGCGACTTGCCGCCCGGTCGAGGCGTGGTTCCATTTCCTGAATATATGCAACAATTGGCCACATTAGAAATGGACGGTGCGATTTCTCTAGAATTAGAATACTCGCCCAAGCCCGACCAGATCGTGCAATGGGTCACCGAAGCTTATCAAGCCACCGATCGATTGATGCAGCAATTTTCATTGCGAGGTTAGTGTCGCGGGTTAGTGCAGTGTGCAGTGTGCAGTGTGCAGTGTGCAGCGTGCAGTGTGATTAAAGGTAAACCACTCGAGTGCAAAGTTTGGGGTGAGCGACAAAAGTGTGCGGAAGGCTAACGATCAGATTGCCGGGCATCGCAGGTTAGTACGATTTTTTTGTGGAGTTCGCGGTCGCGGTTGATCGAGTCAATCGCAAACGGAAACCTAACCGAGTTAGTGTGAGCAATGCCGAAAAGGCGTCCCAGAAGCTGATTTTGGATTGACCTCGGGTCCGGTCGCGGAAAGTGATTGGAACTTCAATAACCGCTCCGCCGGCGCGCCGTGCCAGGTAAAGAATCTCCTCGAGATATCCGTAACCTTGATTGGTGATATGATTCAAATCAATCGTTCGAAGCAGAGAGTGATCATAGCATCTGAATGCACCACTATTGTCATGGGAACTAAGTTGCAACCAAAATCTGGCAAACCCATTAATCAGGCGACTTGCGATTCGGCGTCCTAAAGGCCAGCCTTCGATTTTTCCACCGGCGATATAGCGAGATCCAATAACAACCGTGCCCGCGGCGGTAGTCGGAGGCGACGCGTTGGTGGGTGCTTCGCCCAGAATCGAGCTTCGTTTTGCAGGAACTGGTGAATTTTCGCTAGTCAGGTCGCGTTTCAAACTGGCCTTTAATAGACGTTCGATTTGATCTGGGGCATGGCTGAAGTCCGCGTCCATTGTGAAGATTTTTGAAAAATTTCTTGCCATTGCCCAGCGGAAACCTGCAATCGTCGCACTTCCCAGGCCCAGTTTCCCGCTGCGGGATATTAACGACAGCCATGAATGGTCTTTGGAGAATTCTTCCGCCCACCCGCCGGTGCTGTCGGGGGAATTGTCGTCAATCACCAAGACTTGCATGGCGGGGAACAGATCGTGAATTTGCTTTGTCAAAAGCGGAAGGTTTTCTATTTCATTGTAGGTCGCGATGACGGCGACACAGCCGGTGCCATCTTGGGTTGCGGCCGTGAAGGAAGGACACCCTAGCGATGAATCGAGTTGCTTGATATCGTCAGGCATGAAGTTGGTTGGGCTGGGCGTTTGTGTTGGTTGGCGGATTCAGGGACGAAATTGTTGCTCGCCATCCCATTTTTTCGGCCAAATGGTGCCGCCGGGTTAATGGTATCTCTGGTAATCGGGCAGTCGGCTAAAATTTATGGGGAAGTTTTGGATTTATCGATTCCTGGGTAGCCTGTGATGCCACAGAACATTACCCGCTTGCGTCGTTTCTGATGGATGGTGGTTGTTTTCCAAAGGGATGACCGCAGTGATGGTAAGAACGCCGTTGCGGACTTTCAATGACCGCTCCAGAAGATGATTCAGAGCGATCAGACTTGTCCAACAAAAGACTAGTCCAACAAAAGACTTGTCCAACAAAAGACTTATGGGTCGAACAAAAGACGAAAATTGTGAACCACGTACAAAGCCCAGCAAAGATCGAGTCCCTTGATTCTTCTGCTGCTCAGGGCTCGCCCTATGACCGAACTTTTGTATTGGTTTACCTTGCCAATGTGACGTTCATGTTGTCTTACAGCATGTTGTTTCGTTACTCGGATTTTGTGAAGGGGTACGGCGGGCAGGATGCGGATTTGGCGTCAATTATTGCATTTGCATCCACCGGTTCGTTGCTGGCAAGAGTGTGGTTGGGTGGTCTGATTGACCGGGTGGGCGCGCGTTGGATATGGATTGCGGCGACTTTGGTTTGGATCCTGGGTCTGGTTTGGCATTTAGGGTTAACCGTTTCGACCACGTGGCAGGCGTACGCGGCGCGGCTAGTGATGCAATGCGGGATGGCTGGATTTTTCGGTGCGAGTATTACTTTCATCTCACTGCGGGTGGGCGTAAATCGAGTTGCCGAAGTGATTGGCATTGTCGGAACCGCTGGGTTTATCGGCATGGGGGTGGGCCCTCTGTTTGGCGATTGGTTGGCAGCCGACTTTGAGCAGGGTGTGCCACTGGTTCGTCAAACCATTGTGATTCGAATGTTTTTGCTTTCGCTGTTGTTTGCTGTGGTTTCGTTGGGGGCGGTTTGCCTGGCGGCGAGGGAACCACCAAAGCGAAAAGCCACTCGGACGGCCCCATTGTTTGCCGTCGTGCGAAAGTACCACCCGGGAATTGCCTTGCTATTGGCTGTGGTGATGGGGCTAGGAATTTCGTTCCCGCCGGTGTTTGTTCGTCCTTTGGCCGAAGCAAGGGATGTGGATAACATCTATACTTTCTTTGTGACCTATGCCATTTCTGCCTTTGCAATGAGAATATTGACTCGAAGGTGGCCAGAAACCTTTGGCCTGATCGCAATGATTGTGGCAGGATTTGTCTGCCTGGCGGCTAGTATGCCCTTGTATTTCCTGGTTGAATCGCAGTGGGATTTGATCTTTCCGGCGGTTGTGGCTGGGACGGCGCACGCCTTCTTGTTCCCGTCGTTAATTGCGATTTGCACTCAGAGTTTTCCAGATCGCTTTCGCGGCGTCGCGACGACTTTGGCACTGGCAATGTTCGACCTTGGGACCCTTAGTGGGGCGGCGATTGTTGGGTGTCTATTGCCGCTAAAATTTCGTTTTCTGCCAGCGGCACCGGGCCCTAATTACGGCTTGGTTCAGATATGCTTTATGGTTCTGTTCATGATGATGGTTGTGCTAACCTTGATCAAGATTCGCGACCCGCAAGCCAAAGCCGCCTGATGTCAGGGGAATCGATCGCCGCGGCTGGCCAAATAGAAGCAAGTAGATTTAATGGCAATATGTGCAACTGAGCGCAATGTTGGCGGTAGAAAAGGCGGACTGAAGTGACTGTGATATTGACGATTGAATCTACGTGCGACGAAACGTCTGCGGCGATTATCAATGACCAGCGGCAAGTGTTGGGCTCGGTCGTAGCTTCCCAGGAGAAATTACACAATCGATTTCGTGGGGTGGTGCCAGAGATTGCCGCTCGCCAGCATGTGCAAGCGATCTTACCGGTAATCGAGTTGACACTTGAGAAAGCAAATCTTTCGATTCATGATATCGATGCGGTTGCGGTTGCAAACACTCCGGGACTGGCGGGTTCTCTTTTGGTAGGTCTGTGTGCCGCAAAGTCGATTGCGCTGGCCTGCGATATTCCTTTGATCGCGATCAATCACTTGCACGCCCATGTTTATGCATGTCGTTTGGCAGCCCAGCAAGATGTGTTTCCCTGCGTCGGATTCATTGTTAGCGGTGGGCATTCAAATTTTTATCGTTGCGATGATGCGTTGACGTTCCAGTACCTGGGTGGCACGATTGATGACGCCGCCGGTGAAGCGTTTGACAAAGTGGCCGCGATGTTGGGGTTGGGGTTTCCTGGTGGCCCAGCAATTGGCAAAGTCGCCCTTACAGGTGATCCAAAATCCTTCGCCTACCCGCGCCCGTTTGCCAAAGACAAGAAGCATTTGAAGTTCAGCTTTTCAGGATTGAAGACTGCGGTTCGGTACAGCCTATTTGGGCACGCCAAACCGATCCTGGACGCCGCCAGTTTATCCCCCCAACTGATTGCAGATGTTGCCGCAAGTTTCCAGCAGGCGGTCGTGGACTGTCTGATCGCCAAGAGTCTGCACGCACTTGATCTGACCAAAATGTCAACCTTGTGTGTCGGGGGAGGGGTTGCCGCCAACCAAGTCTTTCGGCAGCAGTTGACCGAAGCGATGAAGCAATATGGGGCAACTTTGTGGATTGCACCACCGCATCTGTGCACCGATAACGCTGTGATGGGTGCGATCGCAATCGAAAAGTACAACGCTGGGTTGTTTGAGGAATTAAACTTGGATATCGTCGCGGGTCTGGAACGATTGTAGTTTAAGGTGGAGATGCGATTGAAGGTTCAACTTAATAAGTAGACGTAAGCCTTTGCCAAGGATACGCCTGAATTGTGCCGCACAAGCCAAGAGGAAGTTGCAAGCGACAACTGTGAGCGACAACTGCAAGGGGAAATTTTCGGCGGTTCGCTTGATCCTAATTGCATCCCGTGAGGATTCCTTTCACACGTTTTTGTCGTGTCGTCTTCTATCGTGTCGTCTTCTATCGTGTTGTCTTCTAATCTATTTTCCATTTCGCCACATTGCCTAGCGGCATGCAGCCAAAGGTAAGTTCGACATTTTCATTGCTGGACAATTTTTACTATGGCAAGAAGCTCGGAAAAAGGCTGGTTTGGATCTTTGAAAGCGGTCTTTGGTTGTGATCCTAGATCGCTGGCGGCGTTTCGCATCGTAATGGGCGTGCTGATCTTGATCGACGTAGCCATGCGTTGGCCCAGTCTGGGCGCGATGATGACCGATAATGGAGTGATCGATCGTGGCACTGCGACGCAATTGCTGCAAGCCGAATACGGCAATGATGCAAGCGTGATCTGGTCATTAAACTTTCTATCAGGCGATTTGTTCTTTCAGCAGATGTTGGCATTAATGTTAGTCGCTGCTGGGATTTTGCTGTCGATTGGTTTGGCAACTCGCTGGATGACGATTGCATGTTGGGTCTTAGTTTTGTCGTTGCACATGCGATGCCCGATTATCTTAACCAGTGGCGATACTTTGTTGCGGTGTATGTTGTTTTGGTCGATCTTCGCACCGCTGGGATTTTGTTGGTCGGTTGATGCCAGACTAGCCAAGCGAACGCTTGCTGATCAGCCCCAGGCGATTCTTACAGGAGGAACGGTGGGCCTGATTTCGCAAATGATTGTTATGTATTTCTTTGCTGGGTTGGCCAAGTGGAACGACATTTGGTGGCAAGGCGACGCCATGGACTACGTTCTGCGTCTGGATATTTATGCACGGCCGTGGGCCAGTGCGTTGCTAGAGTATCCGTTGCTGCTGAAGATGATTTCGTGGAGCACTTTGTTTGCGGAACTTTTCTTGATCTTGCTGCTGTTGGTGCCGTGGCAAAATACTTGGTGGCGAACCGTAAACGTGTTGGTCTATTTCGGGCTGCATCTATCGATTGCCAGTACGATGTCGATCGGTTTGTTTTCGTACCTCTCTGTGTTAGGCTGGTTGCCATTGATTCCTGCGGCATTCTGGCAGTTGAAAATTTTGGCTGGTTGGGGATTTGAGATTCCGTTCTTTGGTTACGACTATGACGATCCTATTCCTGATCTTGTGACCGCAGGTCATCCCCAACGCGACTGGAATTCGGGTTTCCTGTACCTGGGTAATGTCATTTCCGTTTTGATGGTGGGCTATGTCGTTCTTTGGAATGTTGCCAACGTTCCCAATGCTTATGACGGGGATCTGAAACAACGTTTGAACTTAAGTGATCAAGAGTTTGCCGATCAAATCGCCATTCGTCGTCCATTTGCGGCGGCGATGCCATCGGGGTTGCGTTGGATTGGGCTAGTGACTGGGACGTCGCAGCATTTTCAAATGTTTGGCGTTCCGCCGTTGATTAACCCGTGGTTTGTGTACGATGCGACTTTAGAAGATGGTAGCAAAATCGATTTGTTGCGTTGGGACAAGGTCGACTACGAACGTCCGGTTTCAATCTTGTACTCAATCAACGGTCATCATTGGCGAAAGTTGCACCGCAACTTATTGGCGGACAGTGGATCGAATGTGCGGCAAAGACTGGCCGAATACCAGATACGCCGCTGGGATCAATCGCACCGCGAAGGGAAGCGAGTGCGGACGCTAAGAGTCACTTGTTTTGCCCAGAAGACCGGGCCGCAGTATAAAGACGAAGCAGTCGTGCCGCTGATTTGGTACGATACATCGTCGCAGAAAGTGGAATCGATTGAAGATCTCCAGAAATTGTTAGATAGCAACCCTGACCTACTGCCCGGCTTTTCGTCTGATCGGCGGAAGATTCAAAAAAATAATTCTGCCACGTTGGGTGAAGATCAGCCAACGACGGTTGCAAATCGAGAGGCATTATTGCCGTCAGCACTTGTGCTCTGAAACGCTTTCGCTGTTAAGCAAATTAAGGCGTTACGATTCTGGCATCAGTCAAGATGCTTTTGCCATTGGGAACGAGTAAAGTTTCGAGGGAAATGATGTTGGTTAAGACAATTTTTTGGTGCCTGGTACTGAGCCTAAGTGCTCTGAGTCTTGCTTTTTGCTCGGGTCAAGTGACCGGTTCGTTTGATCCTAGCATGAATTCGCCGGGCCTTGTCCTGGCAGTGGTGCCAACGGCCACAGTTCAAGACACTACAGTTCAAGACACTACAGTTCAAGACACTGCAGTTCAAGACACTACAGTTCAAGACACTGCAGTTCAAGACACTACAGTTCAAGACACTGACGAGCCAGCGCCCGAGTTGCAGGAGGCGGGCGGAGCCCAGTCAGTGGGCAGTGCCAAGGGTGGCGTCTCCGAAGTGAAGGAGAAGCCGGCGGAATCGAAAAAGAAGAAGCCGTTGGTGACCAACGATGCGGTAATTTTCGGCATGTTGGCAATGATTCTGGGGGTCGTGTTTTGGACATCGGGCAGCCAAATTCCGTCGTTCACCAAGTTCTATAAAGTGGTGCCGATGCTATTGATGTGCTACTTTTTACCTTCATTATTGACGTTGGCTGGGATAGTAGATCCCGAATCTAGTCAGCTATACAAAGTGGTGTCGCGTTATTTGTTGCCTGCGTCTTTAGTGTTGTTGACGATCAGTATCGATTTTGGCGCCATTTTGCGATTGGGACCAAAAGCCTTGATCATGTTTCTAACTGGAACCGTTGGCGTGGTGTTGGGCGGCCCGCTGGCGGTCTTCATCACCATGGCGGTTGCTCCGGATTTGATCATCCATGAAGGAAGCGACGCGACTTGGCGTGGGCTTTCAACGGTCGCCGGAAGTTGGATTGGTGGCGGCGCTAATCAAGCGGCAATGAAGGAAGTGTTTCTGCCTTCGGATGCTTTGTACAGTCAAATGGTGGCGGTCGACATCATTGTGGCCGAATTGTGGATGTTCCTATTGCTGCTGGGCGTCGGTAGGGCGAAAGAAATTGATCAGTTGACGGGAGCGGATAGTAGTAGCATCGACCAGTTGCAGCAGAAGATGGAAACATTTGCCGCGAAGATTGCAAGAATTCCAACGACGATGGATTTGATGGTGATGGTCGGTGTCGCCTTTGGTGTGACAGGTCTTTGTCATTTTGCCGCCGACATCATTGGGCCTTGGATTGGCAACAGTGCACCTAGTCTTAGTAAGTTTAGTTTGGACAGCCAATTTTTCTGGTTGATTGTGTTGTCGACGACCCTCGGTCTGCTATTGTCGTTTACCCCAATGCGAAACCTGGAAGGCGCTGGCGCTTCGAAGGTTGGCACTGTCTTCATTTTTCTGTTAGTTGCGACGATCGGGTTGAATATGGATCTTCACGCGTTGGTCGAGAATCCTGGGATCTTCGCCGTGGGTGGGATTTGGATGGCGTTTCATGTGTTACTGCTGGTGATTGTTGGAATCGCGATCAAGGCTCCCTATTTCTATTTGGCCGTGGGAAGCAAAGCGAACATTGGTGGCGCAGCAAGTGCCCCCGTGGTTGCGGCCGCCTTTCATCCCTCCTTGGCGCCAGTCGGCGTGCTGTTGGCGGTGTTGGGTTACGCGTTGGGAACTTACGGGGCGTATCTTTGTGCACTGGCAATGCAGTGGGTTTCCGACCGATAACCAATAACGCTCGGTTAGGCTTTGAAATCACAGAGTCCGATAGGAACGTCGCCGATGTTCAGGGTATTGGTGCCAGAAGCCCGGATGGGAAGCACAATGCGAGTGTTACTTTGATTCTCTATTTTCTTAACCGTCCATTTGCCTAGTCCGTTTAAGCGTGTCGGCTGCGTGCTAACGATCCAAGCCCACTAAAATCATTCACGGCGTTCTCCTCCTCGGCCGAGAACTGGTGCCTAAAAACCTTGGTAAATTCCCCACTGTGCAATGCTCGTAAAGCGGGAGATTCGATTTCAAGTTTCACCAAGTTTCATGACGCTTCCTGGCTACTTGGATAAGGGGAATGGAACGATCGGAAGACCACGTTTTGAGGATATTTGGAACGCGAGGTTGGGAGTTTTTCGTTGGCGAATGGGTAATGGAACGTTCCAATCAAATCGCCTCAGATTCCAACCAGGACAAAAGGCATGGCCCAGTTCTGCATTTCAAAATTTACCTTATGCGACACAAGTCATGTGCCGGCAAAGCTTTGCGAGAATTTTGCCTTAAAAAACGCAGCAGAATATCCAGCGTTCTGGATAGCCCGCAAGCTTGACCCTATATATTCTGGTAAGCGATTAAGCAAGAAGTTTATTTTGAAAACAGCCGAGTTGACACCACAAAAGCCTTGACTCAAGGTAAATGATATGCAGAACTTAAAAAGCAAATCCACAGCGGATAGGCAACCGTCTGTATGCTATAGGTTCGGCGATAAATAAAATGTCTGACACAAACAGATTTGACACTCCAGAAGAACTCATAGCTCACA
>JBDNHU010000694.1:0-5667 GCA_041688615.1 Mariniblastus sp.
ATGTGGTTAGGCATCCAACAATACGCGATCACTTGCCAACCCGAACGAAGAACTTCCGCTTCCAGTCCCTCGGTGAACCTTTGGTAGTGGCCATCATCGTGAAATAATTTTTGCTTTCCATCACCCCGCGTCACGATGTGAGTGACACTAGTGCCAGGCATTGGAGTGTTATCCCAGGCGTTGGAGTGTTATGAGGCATTGGAGTGACGCATTGGAGTGACTATCGGGATGAAAAAACGAATCGAAGTACTCTCCGCTTCTGTGACACTCGAAGAGATCGCACGGAATTTCACCCTGAAAGGGTTTAATCTATTAGCCGGAGGTCGCGCGAAGCGAACACCTCCGGACCCGATCTCCCCACGCCTTTGCGACCCTGAATGGGTCGAATCTATTCCCGAATCCAAAACTGATCTATCAACTTGCAGATTCATCCGAAGCTTGCCCTAAAATTGCTAACCGATTAAATTCAGACATAATTGCATCCCTCTTGCCGCCAGGAAGCGTCCGAAGCATTGTTGAAACTTGAAGAGTGGTCTCCCAAATTTGCGACAATGTCGCCCTTGGGAACACTAAACCCGATATCCTCGGTTGGCCCCGCCGGGCAGACCTTGATGACGGATCTTAACCTGTTGGAAATGCTCGGAAAAGCTTCTTCTGGATCTGCCAGCGAAGTATTTCGCAGTTATCTTCGCGTTGCCGTGCTGGGCTTTCTGCATGTGCCAGTTGGTCTGTTTACGGCCAATTGGGCGGGCGACCTAGTGCGGCTTACTGCGGCTTAGTGCGGGAAGGTTGTTGCTATTGCGGTCAGCAGCCAGTACTATTAATTCATGGTCCATTTGCTACTGAATATCCTGATGATTGCGAATCTTTTCGCATGTTCGATCCGCTGCCTTGGGTGTCCTTGGCCTGCGGATACCGTTGGTGATCTGTCGTCCACGCAGAACATCTGTGTTCAGGAAGCTTGCTGCCCAACGGCTAAGGATCTGGCTTCGCGACCAACATCTGCGAAGTGCATTGGTCATGAAGTAAAATCAGCGGTGGACGAATCGGCGAATGATGGGCGGTTAGATTTTCAGGCTCGAAGACCGCTATTTCCATGCGATGACGGTTCGTGTGCGGATTGCTGTTGCCGAAATTGCATCTGTGATGGGGCAATCTTTAGCGATAAAACTGATCAACGTGCGGGCCGAATGAATGGCGGAAGTTTTCCGGAAGACGATGAATCGAGCGGCGACTTTTCGCGCTGGTGTGCACGCGTAATTGGATCGACAGGAAGATCCCCAAACATACTGGGTAAGAATATTCGGAGTGACGTGTCCGCGGTCACCTTGGTTTCTATGGCGGTCGGACGTTCTTCTCCTGCGGGCCGCTGGGCACGCATTCAATACCAATCTTGGTTAATTTGAAGCCGGTTGCCTGTCGTCAAGCGAACCTGATGCTTGCAGGCAAGATATGCAGTGCGCGACTTGCTTGGCACAGCTGCGCTACTATTGGGCGTCTCTTGAAAGTGGATTTGTTCTTCACAGTTTTAATCTCAGAGCCTAAGGTACGACAGGACGTTCAAGTGATTGTAGGCGGAAGCCCCGTCTGGGTTTGCCACTTGCTTCTGTTCGCCTAAGTTAGCTTCGCTTTGCTTGAATTGGCTTCGCTTTGCTTGAATTGGCTTCACCTTGCTTGAATTGGCTTCGCCTTGCTTGAATTGGCTTCGCTTTGCTTGAAAGCGGAATTTCAGCGATCTTTGGCGATTGCCTGAGTTTTAAGCCTGCGGAACTGCGTGCATTCTTGCTTAATGAAATTGAGTTATCGCCTGCGTGCACTGGGTAAGTTTTCCTGTTGTTGGTTTGTTTAAAAGGTTGGGCGAATGTGGTTGCCCTGGGAATATGGCGTCCGAAATTTGGCTCGGCGACCGATGCGAACCGGTTTGACGCTGGCGGCGTTGTCGACGGTTGTGATGTTGATATTAATTGTGGTTGGATTTATTCGCGGTCTCGAGAATTCACTAGCGATCAGTGGTGACCCGAATGTCGTGTTGGTCTACTCGGTGAATTCCGAACAGAACATCGAAAATTCGGCGATCGACGCAGTGACGTCCAGTTTGCTTCCGGCCAGTTTGCAGAACACGTGGATTCGGTATGGCATCCCGCACGTCTCGCCCGAACTGTTTCTTGGTAGTCGGGTGCAAACCGCTGCCGGATCGACAGGCTTGGGGTTGGTTCGCGGGGTCACCAGAATCGCACCGTTGGTTCGCCGTAAAGTTCGCTTGATTCAGGGCACTTGGCCTCAGGACGGGCAGATCATTGTGGGTAAATTGGCTGCTGCGAAGCTGGGGTTTGTTGAAGGTGAATTAAGGGTCGGGCAGGTATTACAATTTGAAGGTAGGCAATGGCAGATTAGTGGGGAATTTGAAGCCGATGGCAGCGCGTTTGAATCGGAATTGTGGTGCGACTTGGCCCAGTTGCAAACGGCTACTAAGCGACAGGACCTAAGTTTGGTCGCACTGTTGTTGAATTCTCCAGCGGCGGTTCCCGAGGTTTCCTTGTTTTGCCAGGAGCGTTTGGATTTGGAACTGAAGGCGATTCGCGAAACCGAATATTATGCATCGCTGCAGCATCATTACAAACCGGTACGCCAATTGGCTTGGATGGTGGTGACCTTGGTGTCAACGGCTGGAATTTTTGCGGGCTTGAATCTAATGTACGGAGCGGTTGCGGGCCGAGTTCGTGGGATCGCAACACTGCAAGCGATTGGCTATCGACGCCGGGCGATTTTGGTCAGTCTGATGCAAGAGGGGACTTTGCTGGCCGCGGCCGCTTCGTTACTTTCAGGAACGTTCGCCATTTTGTGGGTGGATGGACTGGCGATTCGCTTTACGATGGGGGCGTTTGCGTTGCGAATCGATGGGTTTACGATCGCGGTTGCGTGTGGCGTTGGATTACTATTAGGGGCTTTGGGCGCGATTCCACCGGCGCTAAAAGTGCTTCGACAATCGGTGGTGATTAGTTTGAAATCTAATTGAAGGAAAATAGGATGAAATGGGAAATTTGGTGCGTGGTTGGATTGGTGGTGGCATCGCTAGGTTGTGGGGGCCGCGTCGAGAATGAGACGACCGGTAGTCCCGGATGGACGGCGAGTGGAACCGAGTATTTATTGACAACTCAACCCGCAGATGCGATCGCCGTTGGGGCGGCTCGGCAATCGGTCGTTGATCAGCAGGAGGTCACATTGGTGGGCGTGATTGGCGGGTCGGCATCCCCATTCGTCGAAGGAATGGCGGCCTTCACGATTGTTGATTCCAAAGTTCCGTTTTGTGCACCTGAAGAGGGTTGCAAGACGCCTTGGGATTATTGTTGCACTCAGAATGAGGTGAAAGACAACATCGCGACGGTCAAAGTCGTGGACGCGTCTGGCAATCCCATGACCATCGACGCCAAAGGCTTGCTGGGTGTGAAAGAATTGTCGACGGTCTGGGTCCAGGGGAAAGTCAAACGCGACGACGCCGGCAATTTGTCGATCGCGGCAAGCAAAGTGTTTGTGAAAAATCCGTAGGGTGAACGGAGTGTTGGCGACTGACGTGAAACGGGAAAGGAAGTGATGCATGAAACCGACGCAGATTGACTTGAGTGAATTGGCATGGGATCGCCAAGCGGAGTCCCCTGGCGCCGTGGTGGGCAAACGCACGCCTTGGTTGACCCGGTATGTCATTCCCATTTCCATCTTGCTTGGGTTCATTGCTTTGTTTAGCTTTGCAATGGGCAGCCATTTGTTTTCGCGACGTTTGGTGATGGTCGTTCCGGTGATGGTTCAACGGGGGGAAGTGACTGATGTGAGTGTCCCCTTATTCCAAACTGCGGGTTGGGTCGAGCCTTGTCCCACTGCGGTGTCGATCCCCGCTTTGACCGCCGGTGTGATCGAAGAACTGCTGGTGGTTGAAGGACAAACGGTTGCCAAAGGCGAGGCGATTGCGAAACTGATTTCCATCGACGCAGAGTTGGCGGTTCGGCAAGTGGAAACGGTGGTGGCAATTCGAGAAGGTGAACTGCAGCGTGCCAAGGCGGAACAGGCTGCGGCGTTGATTCGCTTGGAACGACCGGTACACCTTCGATCAGAATTGGCCGAAGCGGATAGTTTTCTGGCGCGAGGCGAAACGGAGCGTTTTCAGTTGCCGTATTTGGTGCAATCGTCGCGTGCACAGTTAGATTTTGAGACCACGAACTTGAAACGCAAACGAACCGCAGGCGATGCGATTGCAGGAATTGCGTTGGCTCAAGCCCAGCGTGACTATGATTCGGCCGTTGCAAAGCATAACGAATTGTTGCAGCGTGGAGGCTTGTTGGAACGTGAAATTGCGACGTTGCAAAGTCGAGTGACTGCCTTGCGTGAGCAACTGGAATTGTTGGTCGATGAACGGCGGCAAGTGGACGAAGCGAAAGCGCGAGTGGCGTCGGCAGTGGCGCTACTGGATCAGGCGAAAGTGGAGTTGGAACAGGCGAAATTGAGTCTGGAACGAACGGTGATTCGTTCACCGCTAGACGGTCGGATCTTGCGGGTGCTTGCCTCGCCGGGGACTCGAGTGATGGGGATCCAAGAGACCGCAGGACCCAGTTCTGGCACGATCGCTCAGATCTATAATCCAAAACAATTGCAGGTTCGAGCCGATGTGCGACTGGAAGATGTGCCAATGATCACGGTGGGGGCACCCGTGTTGGTGCGGACGGCATCGTCGCAGAAACCGCTTCAAGGACGAGTGCTGCAGCAGACCAGTTCGGCCAATATTCAGAAGAACACTTTGGAGGTCAAGGTGGAACTTTTGGATCCGCCGCCTACGGTAGGCCCGGAAATGTTGGTGACCGCAACCTTCATGGCACCGCCCACTATTGCGACCGGGACGGCACCAGTGGAAACGGCTTCCCAACAGATCTTGATTCCGCAACAACTGGTTCAGCGGATCGATGGTGCGACTTATGTTTGGCGGATCGGGCCAGGATCGACCGCCCAGTTGATATCGATTCAGGTCGGGGACGCTGGCAACGATGGATTGGTGGTGGTCAACAGCGGTCTGGAACCGACCGACAAGATTATCGTTCCCAATGTTCAGCAGCAGGGTGAAAGTGCAGGCGGCGTGGGATCGGGAAGTGCACCCTTGCGTGATGGTGAACCGGTGACGGTTGTGGGCGAAGATGCCAGTATTGGCATCAAGTAAGCGGTTGCCGGCAACTGCGTGAATTTCCACGGTTGGGTGCTTTGTTACGAATCTACTGGACGCCAAAGGGGCTTCAAATGCCGCTGGTTGAATTGAAAAATGTGACCAAGACTTTCAGCAAGGGAGATCAAACGATCACGCCTTTGGATGACGTCAGTCTTGGCATTGGTGAAGGTGAGTTCCTATCGCTGATGGGGCCCAGCGGGACGGGTAAGAGTACGTTGCTGAATCTGGTCAGTGGCATTGATCGACCGGATTCCGGTTCGGTGATCGTTGCGGGTGTTGATATTACGAAATTGTCGCGTAGCAAGTTGGCGGATTGGCGAGCGGCGAATTTGGGATACATTTTTCAGACTCATAATTTGATCCCCGTGCTGACCGCTTATGAAAATGTCGAACTGCCGACCCTGTTGTTGCGAATGTCAGCGTCGGACCGACGCAAACGAGTGACGGTGGCGTTGGAAGCG
>JBDNHU010000015.1:0-12753 GCA_041688615.1 Mariniblastus sp.
GCTGTTTACCGTTGTCTAAAACTTGAAACTTTCCGACTGAGCAAGTTTGCTCAGTGGGAGACCACTTTTCAAGTTTTAACAATTTTGGGGACGCTTCCGTGTTCACTAGCGAATTCGTCAGTACGAAGCGTTAACAAAATCCGAGCAGTGCCTTGAATTGTCCCGCCGAACAGTAATCGCAAAGGTTCATTTCCAACTTTAATATCTCATGCAAGGCACACGCACCAGCGACGTTGCCCGCGCAAACATTGCTAAACATCTGGAGCCAATCTGAAACGCCCTTGCAAATATCCCTAAAGCGGATTCTTTGGATCGCCTTCGCGGTTTGGAAGGGATTGCGGCCAAGTCTTACTTTGGCAGTTTTTCGGAGTTGTTGGTTTTACGGGTTCCTGAATCGTTGCGAATGACAAAGCGCACCAAACATCCGCCGCGCGAGCGAATTAATAGCTTGTTGTCCTGTGGATACGGGATGATCTATTCATTGGTGGAACGGTCGCTAGTCGCCGTTGGCTTGGAACCAGCCTTTGGGTTTTACCATCAACCGCGATCGGCCGCGCTGCCATTGGTTCTGGACGTCATGGAGATCTTCGGGACGTTGAATTACGGCTTGATTCATTCGTTTACGCCAAACGGCAGTGCGGACGCGAGCACGAAAACGAAAAGGAATGTCCTGGCGTATGTTTTGTGGAGCCTTGGACTGGCTGGGTTGGCCTTGGACGAAGCCATTGCGTTTGGTGGTTCTGTGGCTAGGGCGTAATCGGAACTGCTTTATCGACATGGTATCTAGGCAGACATTCTGCTTAGGCAAGAAAAAGAAGAGGCACTGGATTTGTAATCCAGTGCCTCTTCTTGTTTTTGCAATCCTGACCGACCTAGGTGGCCTGAGTCAAGGCTTGAAAGGTTAGCAAGTTAGCAAGTTAGCAAGTTAGCAAGTTAGCAAGTTAGCAAGTTAGCAAGTTAGCAAGTTAGCAAGTTAGCATTGCACTTTACTTCTTGACGGCCCAGATATTTCGGAAGGCTACGGGATTGCCGTGATTTTGCAAAAACAAAGCTTCCACATCGTCTCCCATTGGTAATCCGCCGGGAGTCCCTTTGGTTAGTTTCACGTTATTGTGAATCACAACGCCATTGTGTTTGACCGTGATTCTGCCGGGTTCCGTTTCGCCATCGTCTCCCTTTTTCGGAGCGGTAAAGTCGATATCGTAGGTCTGCCAAGTGAGTGGCGGCGAACACATATTAACGGCAGGCTTTCCTAGCGAGTAAATTCCACCGCATTCATTGTTTTCACCTTCAAGGCCAAACGAATCTAGGACTTGGACTTCGTATCGACCTTGCACATAAACGCCGCTGTTCCCTCGAGCTTGCCCTTGGGCCTTGGGCATAAACGGGGTGCGGAATTCGATATGCAAAGTGTGATCGCCGAATTTTTCTTTCGACTTGCAGCCCGATGCCGCCAAGAATTTTTCGTCCGTCAATTTTCCATTTTCGAAATTGTCGGCGGTTGTTCCATCGAATAGAACAATTGCATCCTTGGCAGGTTTTGCGCCAAGGGTTGGGCTTTCTCGCTGGAACTTTTTCATCTCAACGATTTGATTTCCGTCTGCATCGTAGACGGTCATCATGCCGTCTTGGATCATCGCTTTGCCACCGTCACCATCTTTGCGAACTATGGTTATCGAATCGCCACTACGCTTGCCGCTGCCTTCAACCATTTCGTCGTAGCGATCCCAGCCTTTTCCAGGTAGGCCGCCAATATAGAATCGGCCACTAAATTTCCCTTCGCCCAATGCGACAATCTGAGCACCGAGGGTGACACCCGCATCGGCATTCTCGCCAAGGTATTCGCCTTGAACTTTGTAGTCATCACCCGCTTTGGCGACATCGGTGACCGCATCACCATGATCTTGGACAGCTAGAATTGGCGAGGTAATCCATCCCGAAAGTGCAACGGCCAGGAAAAGTTTCTTGAACCAGAAATGACGCATTTTATGTTCTCCACAATCAAAATTTTGTTCTTCGGACCACTGGTAGTCCCCATTTTGAATGAAGGAAGGTGTGGTGGCAACCAAGCAAGTGAGGTAATGCGCTGAATTTATCGCAACTTAGCAAATGCAAACTTTACGGTTACAATCATGGCCCAGCCAATGCGAACGGTAGTTTGGGCGTTTCTCTCGCAATTCGAATTCGCCTCCGCTGGCGGGGATATTGGCTTTTACTCAAAACCGTTTTTGTTGATTTAGGGATCGCTTCATGGGTTTTTTATCCGATCTGAAAGTAATTTATCATCTGGCGTTTAAGCGGGTAAAAGGGAACACTCATGCGCAACGAATGGACAATTTTTACGGGGGCCAGGCCGACGACTACGATGATTTCCGCAAACGCCTGCTTCAAGGTCGCCAAGAGTTATGGGAGAAAATTGATAAGCCCCAAGGCGGCGTTTGGGTCGATATGGGAGGTGGTACTGGAAATAACTTGGAGTATTTCGGGGACAGCATCGGGCAACTGTCCAAGGTGTATGTCGTCGATTTGGCAACCAGCCTATTGGCGGTTTGTCAAAAGCGAGCCGAAGCCAAAGGGTGGACAAATGTGGAATCGACCGAGGCTGATGCAACTTTGTTTACACCGGCAGAGGGGTTTGCCGACGTTGTGACTTTTTCGTATTCACTGACCATGATCCCGGACTGGTTTGCCGCGATTGAAAACGCCAAGCGGATCTTGAAGCCGGGCGGCGTGATTGCGGTTGTTGACTTTTATGTGTCGCGTAAATTTCCAGCCGAGGATACGAAACGACACGGTTGGTTCACTAGGACCTTTTGGCCTTCTTGGTTTGCCAACGATAATGTGTTTCCTTCCCCCGACCATCTGCCGTTCTTACGAAAGCACTTCGAAACGGTCAGCCTAAATGAATCAGTGGGCAAAATCCCTTACATCCCTTTTAGTCGGATGCCGTACTACCAGTTTGTTGGGCGAAAGTCAGAATAAGGTTCAACCGTCGGCAGAAGGCTAGAGGCGTCAGTTTCGTTGAATCGCATATGCAAAGACAACTGGCCCAATGGACGCCCCGGGCAGTTTGCCAGTGTAGTTTGCCAGTGTAGTTTGCCAGTGTAGTTTGCCAGTGTAGTTTGCTAGTGTAGTTTGCTAGCGCAGTTGGCCAGTGTAGTTTGCTAGTTCAGGCAGCTAGGTCATGAAATGAAAAAAGGGCGAAACGCCACGTTCAACGGCGTTTGCCCTGGTTGTTCTACTTCGAAAAATGGTTGGTGGTTAACCGGTTATATTCAAACGGCTAACGGTGCCGGTCAACGGTGCCGTTATTCTTCGGCGATGCAGAACAAGTGCTTTTCGCCTCGGATAAAGATCTCATTGCCTACAATTGCGGGCGAGGAATCGATGGTTTCGCCAAGGTCGTTGGTGGCAATCACTTCAAACGTTTTTCCGTGTTTCAGCACTAGGGTAACGCCTTCGCGAGAGCAAAAGTAGACGTTTCCGTTAGCGCCAACGGGTGACGAGTAAACTGACTTTAGGCCTGGCATCCGAGTTTCTTCGATGATGACTTCGCCGGTAGTGGCATCACGGGCAACCATCACGGCATTGTTGGATTTATTAAAGTACAGCATGCCGTCGTAAAGCAGCGGCGAGGGAACATAAGGGGCTGCACCGCCTCCTTTCCAGGTGACATCCTTTGAATCGGTAATGTCCCCTTTTGCATTCAAAGGCATCGAGACAATGGCGTACCCTTGATAGCCTGTCATGCAAACGACATTGTCGCCTTGGCGGACGGGTGACGGGATTGGGTTCATGACTTGCCCGCCGCATTCCCAAATTAATGCTCCGGTCGATAAGTCGTAGCTGCGAACTTTTGTACCGTTGGTGATGACTTGGGCTTTTCCATTGAATTCTTCAATTAGCGGCGTCGACCATGTCGTTCGTTCGTCCCGAGCGGTTCGCCATAACTCATTGCCGTCGGTGGCATCTAACGCCACGATGAACGAATCGCCTTCGTGATCCCAGGGAACCACAACCATGCCTTTGTAGACCGCGGGTGTGCTGCCTTCGCCAAAAGAATTTCGTGTCTGCATTTGGCCAAAGTCTTTTTTCCACAATTCCTGGCCTTCAAGGTCAAGGCAAAATAGTCCTCTCGACCCAAAGTAAACATACAGCTTGCCATCGGCGATCAATGGTGATGACGACGCAAAATTGTTAGTGTTGTGCCCCGATTCGTGAGGCACCTCTTGCGCAAGCGTCTTACGCCACAGTTCTTTTCCACTGGATTTGTCGTAGCACAAGACGATAAAGTCATGGACCAAAGTTGGCGCTCGACCACCACCTCCGCCTTGCCGGCCACCACTTTGCCGACCACCTGGGCGTGGACGCCCTTGCTCTCCACCACGCTCTTGTCGTGGTCCTTGAGCGCCAGGTCGTCCAGGCGGTGGGCCTAGCGGTGGACCTGGCCGCTCTCTTGCAGCGCCCGCCGACGAAGAAGCCGGTCGGTTTCTTCGCCCTGCCGCATCAGCAGATTCATCGCCCAGTGCCACGTTGGGTTGATGAGTATCCGGATTGGGGGGCAATCCTTCTTTGTTCGTCTGGATCGCGGTCAAAATGTAGATGCGATCTTGATAGATGATCGGAGTCGAACTGCCCTTGCCTGGAATTTCAGACTTCCATTTGATATTTTTTGATTCGCTCCACTGGGTCGGTGGTTTCGAATCCATTGCTGAGCCGTTCTTGTTGGGCCCACGCCATTGCAGCCAGCTATCTTTGGGGACATCATCCGAGGCGACGGTCGGCGGATGGTTCACCTTGGTAGAAGTGGTTGTGATGGGTTCGCCGGCGATGCAAAGGCCCGTCACCGTTGAATTGGGTTGCAAGCCTAGCACGGCCCAGCCGAAGCATAGCCCAGTGATTAATCGTTTCATTTTTCGTCCTTTGATCTTCATTGACAGATGAAATCCATTTTCTCATGACTTGTTTATTCTGGCCGTTCGCCAATGAAGGCCGGCAGTTTCTGGTTCCGTTAAAGAACGTATCAACCCAACCATTTTCTTCAGCCCTTGCTACGAAATTTTAACCCTATTTCTGTTGGATTGTTGCTATCTGACTTAGAAAACAGCAGAAGTTTTGGGTGTCTCGGGTGATGCTACCGAAAATCAGCGGCCATTGATGGCTGGCAAACGTCCGGCTTGGTCAGTGCAGTGTTCACGAGAAATTGCCAATTGTTGGCACCTGTTGGGCCGAGAACTAGATTCGTTTGGGTGGGATGCGGTAGCGTTTTGCGGCAATAACCTGTGAAATCCGGGGCAAAGGCGGCGGGGCAGCTGAGCTTAAGTCAATGGGCACTGTGATACTTTAATTTAGTTGCCCGTCCCTGGACGAAAAGGGATTGTCAACGCGAGCGTTAGGGCTGAAACTAATGCTTTGAATTCGCGGTGATTTTCAACGGCGAATCCTCTTAACGAAGAACGAAAACATGACAACCAGCGAAGCTGTGACCCAGCGGATGCCAGCGCCCGAGCTGCTGGCCCCAGCGGGGAACGTACTGTGTGCCAAGGCCGCCGTGGAAAACGGTGCCGATGCGATTTATTTTGGCTTGGAAGCTGGCTTTAATGCTAGGGCTCGAGCTGAAAACATTACTTTGGACCAACTGCCTGAACTGATGGCAATGTTGCATGGCCGAGGTGTCAAGGGCTATGTCACTCTTAATACTCTAGCGTTTACTGACGAACTTCCGCGACTTCAAAAATACGTCCGGCAGTTGGCGATCGATGGTGTTGACGCGGTTTTGGTTCAGGATGTCGGGGTCGCTCGGTTAGTCAAGAAAATTTGCCCTGACCTGGAAATTCATGCCAGCACTCAAATGACATTGACCCACTGCGATGCAATCAATGCGGTCGCGGAACTGGGAATTAGTCGAGTGGTTTTGGCTCGAGAGTTGTCGATTAAGGAAATTACCAAGATTGCAGCCGGGACGACGATGCCGCTAGAAGTTTTCGTGCATGGTGCCTTATGTGTTGCGTACAGCGGGCAGTGTTTGACCAGCGAGTCCTTAGGCGGGAGAAGTGCAAATCGAGGCCAATGTGCTCAGGCTTGTCGCTTGCCTTACGAAATGGTTTGCGACGGCAAGGAGAGGGATCTTGGTCCGGTTCGCTATCTGTTAAGTCCCCAAGACTTGGCTGCCTATCACTTGGTTCCGCAGTTGATTGAAGCGGGAGTGGTTTCTTTGAAGATCGAAGGTAGACTGAAGACCCCCGAATACGTCGCTAACATTGTGCAGAATTATCGGCAAGCGATCGATTGTGCGATGGAAGGAATGCCAAAGCAGTGGACGGATGAAGATCGGCGTCAAATGGAAATGTCGTTTTCACGAGGCTTCACGCCAGGTTGGTTGGAAGGGAATGATCATAAGCGACTCTCTCCTGGGCTATCTAGTGCCAAGCGGGGCGTGAAAGTGGGGACGGTTGTGCGTCGCAAGGGTTCGCGATTGTTGGTTGATTTGGCAATGCCGTTGGCCAAGGGCGACGGCATCGTTTTGGAAGGTGATCGAGTAGAGGGAACTGAGGTTGGCGGGCGTGTCTACGAAATTTTTCAGAATGGTCAGGCAGTGGAGGTGCCAGTTCAAGGGCAAGTTGAACTTTCGTTTGCCCGCGGTCTGCTGGAGGATGCGGACTTGTTCGCTGGCCAAGAAATTTGGCAGACCGATGATCCAAGGTTAAGTCGTCGTTTGCGTCAGACCTTTTCCAGTGAAACGCCGCAGCGTTTGATCGATGTGGACGTGCGAATCTCGATCGGCGTAGGGTTGCCGGTTCGTTTGGTGGCCAACTGCGGTGGGCAAGAGATAATAGTGCCATGCGACCATGTCCCAGAAGTGGCTCGTCAGCATCCCGTTTCCCAAGAAGTTTTACAACAACAATTGGGACGTTTGGGCGGGACGATGTATCGTTTGAAAAGCTTAGAAGCGAATATTGTAGGCCAAGCGATGATGCCGCTGAGTGTTCTGGGAAGTCTGCGAAAGTCGATGGTTGCGTTGTTGGCCGAATTGCCGAAATCTAAACGGCGTGTGGTTGGCGATGCCGATGTTTTGGGAGGTATGTTGGCATCGGTTGCAACCTCGGTGTCCAGCGGAAGTGATCAATCTTCAAGCAAAAGTGAAGGGGTCGGCCCAACGGATACGCCCGCTGGTAGCTTGCCAAAACTTTCAGTGCTTTGTCGTTCAATGCAACAATTGCGGTTTGCACTGGAAGCGGGTGCCAAGAATTTGGTCGCTGACTTTCACGATATTCGAGAGTACCGGGAAGCCGTGCAGGTTGCTCATGATCTGGGCGCAACCATTGATTTGGCATCGTTGCGGATTCACAAGCCAGGGGAAGACGGCCTGTTCAAAGCCATGTCGAAACACAATGCCGATGGTTGGTTGGTTCGTAATATTGCAGCGGCCGATTATGCCGCAAAGTTGCAGATTCCTGTGACGGCAGATTTTTCCTTGAACGTGACCAATCCGTTGTCAGCCCAGTGGTGGATTAATCGAGGAGCGCGACGTGTGACGGCGTCTTACGATCTGAATCGTGACCAGTTGCTGGAATTGGTGGATGCCACCCCAGCTGCTTGGCTGGAAGTTGTGATCCACCAGCATATGCCGATGTTTCATATGGAGCACTGTGTATTTTGCAATGTTTTGTCGCCTGGCACTAATAAAACCAATTGTGGTCGCCCGTGCGACAGGCATGATGTGCAATTGAGGGACCGTGTGGGGGCGCTTCATGTTTTGCATGCCGACATCGGTTGTCGAAATACGCTTTATAACGGAGCGGCTCAAAGTGGCGCCGAGGCCGTGAAGCCACTGATAGACAAAGGCGTTCGGCACTTTCGAATCGAATTGTTGAAGGACGCACCCAAGGCGGAAGTCGAGCAGTTAATCGGCCTGTACCGTTCTTTAATTTGCGGGCGAATCGATGGCGCGCGAGTATGGCAGCAATTGAAGGCCCAGAACCGAGTCGGAGTCACTCGGGGTACTTTGGAACAGCCTCGCAACCCGCTGGCGATTCTTTAGGCAGACAGGCCTAGGGGTGGTGATCGGATCGCGCACGATTGGGCACGTTGGCACGCGCAGCGGCTTAGCTCACGGGGTCTCAGTTCAAGCCTCGAGGCTAACTGGTGTAGCGTGTGGAGAGGTCAAGAGAGGCCAGCCCAATGTCGTTGGGGACAATTTCGCAAAGGAACGTGGAGAAGCTTAAGTTGCCCTGGTCTTGCTGGACTGCCACGAGCATCGCATTTTCTAAAGCGGCGTTGGTGGTTGGCGTGGCTTCTATTAATTGTACGAACCGGTTGCGCCAGTTTCAGGTCGTCCGCAACTTTACGCGATTCGCCTTGAAACACGCGAAGCTTGACTTCAGTCTGACCGGATGAAACCGTTTGGAAGGTCTGTTCCTGAGAGACGGGAGTGGTTGTGTTGCGATGGATACCCGGCGGGAAGAAACCTGCGGTGGTTTGATGGCCAAATGGTTTTACGATTTCGACGCCCATGGTAAAGGGACAAACGTCCGTCATCACCGTGTCTTCGACGGTTCGGTCGTCGTTGATCAACGCGGCCTGGACAGCGGCGCCCATTGCCACGACTTCATGTTGCCACGACTTCATCTGGAGCAAACTTAATTAGAGGCTTGCGTGAAAATGGTTCCCCCACGCAATCGGAAAGGGCCGGCATTCGTGTCGCTCTGCCAACGCCTGGTGCCTGAACTGAAGTTCGGGTCATGTTGGCGACCAATCGGGCATGAGCAGGTAAGCGGGCGACTTGCGACCGGAAATGTGGAGAAAGCTTGGCGAGGTGCGTCTACGAAAAAAGGCAGCCACCCAAACGGGTCGCTGCCTTTGAATCTAAATCGAATCCAGACGCAATTCTGCGCCGATCCAATCGCCTACGCGTCCGGGCCAAAGCGTTTGCTTAAGGCAGTATCTGACGGCGGCTTGTTGGGAAATTAGGCCATTTCGCCTGGGATACCTAGAGCCTTGCGAACGGATTCCATATCGGTATTCGGATTGCCACCGATCATCGGTTCTGGCACTTCGTTGGACTTGTAGTTGAACCATTCCTGATTGTACTGGACAAACCCGTTCCCGCCGACCTTATTCGAATTCTGGATCGCTTGGCGTGACACCAATGCGATGACCGCATCGGCCAAACCAACTTCACCATCGCAGCGAGGTTGATTGTCCTGATCGTCTTGGCTGATGCACCAAGCCCAGTGTTCAATTTGTTCGCGGTACCCGCGGCTCACTCCAGCACTGGATTCCGCAGCTTTTGCGGGGGCAGGATCGTTGCTGGCGGAAGTGTCCAAGGTGCCTGCATTGCCATCGGCTTTGACACCGACATTGGCATAAGTGCTGCTCTTTTGATACAGCATCACTTCTTTTTCTTTTTCCAGAACCAACGTGCCTTTGGTACCCATCACGATTTCGCCGTAACCGCCGTACCCATTTCCATTGATCGACGAATAGGTGACCACAACTTTCTTGTTGCGATCTTGTTCGTAGGATGGAACGCCCGAAGCAGGCGGGTATTGGTTGGCTTCGTCGTAGTATCCAACCTTGTCCGAATCGAAACCCTGTCCTGGGAATTCGAACGTGCAATAGACGTGGTCGTCGGCATCACGAGTGTTTGGGAAAGTTTGGCGACCACCAACCGCATGCACGGCCAGTGGGTGCACCTTTTTGCCGACATCCTTGCTAAGGGCAGCGATGAAAATGCTTGCGGCGTCAATTTGATGGCTTCCCAGTTCTGCCATTAGCCCACCTGCGGTCCTGTCCCACAGACGCCAGCGAACCAATTCTTCCATTGCGGTTCGAACCTTCGACGTGCCAAAAATACTGGCGTCGTCGACGTAACCGAAGGCCTTCGGATCGATTAGCTTATCACTGTCAAGCGCGGTCCACTGCGCGACTTGCATCCGCAATGCTTCGGCTTCTTTCCCCGTAGCCGTTTTCAACGAACCCTTAAACCGGTTCAATTGTTCTTTAACCAGATCAACCATTACTTCTTTGCCACGTCGCTGGGCTCGCTCGGTTTGACCAGGGATTGGTAATTCCCAGCTGTCATTCCCCGGCAAGTTGCCGCGATGCCACTGGGCGCGAATGTGATGGATCTCACCTAGAAGTCCCCAGCGAATCATGTTGACCGCATTATCATACAGAATGCTGTAATGCCGCTGATGTCCTATCGATAAAAACGTGTTGGTCTTTTCTGCAACACGAGTCATCCATTTACATTCAGCGACGTTGTGCGCCATTAACTTTTCACACAACACATGCTTGCCATTTAGCATCGCAGCGATAGCGATTGGGGCATGTAGAAATAGTGGGGTCGCAATGATGACCCCTTCAATGTCCGGGTCTTTCATCACGTCCATGTAGTCGGTGTAGACCTGGACATTTCGGCGGGCAATTTCTTCCGAAGACCAGCCAAACACTTTCATCAGTTCGGGGCGAACCTGGGTGGTATTGTACGTGGTCCAGTCACCATGAAACGCTCGGAATTGGCTTGACGGGCGACAATCGCAAATCGCTTTTACATTCACGTAATCCGGGTTCAACGACCCGATCAGAACGCTACCTTCGTCGCCGGTTCCAATAACCGCAATGTTTACCGGGCGGCTGGGTTTGGCGTATCCGAAATACATCGCACCGACGCCAGCACCTAAGGCTGCAGTTCCCGCCATCGTACGGGTCAAAAAGTCACGTCGATTCAACTGGTCATAGGAATTGACGGCCCCATAGTAGTTGTCACGACCAATTTCTTTTTCTTCCGGTGTCAGATTCATTCCACTTTACTCCGTATTTAACGCCCAAAAGTCTAACCATCACGCCCAAGAGTTGACCGCGTCCTACGGACACAAAGACGAAACTCGAAGCCGGGAGGGAACTCAAACAAATCGAACAAAATTTCTTGGCAACAAAAGCCTTCCATCACGGCAGGCCTTGAACGAACTAGTATCTCAGAAACGATTCCAAAACACAAATTTGCAACTAGCCTGAGCAAGGTAAACCAATCAACCTCACGTATGAAATTCACCGATGGGGTTCTAGCTAGGTTCCTGGATGAAGAAGCCTGGATGAAGAAACCTGGGGGGTGGCGACTGTCTCCACCGCCCCCTATTTTCTGGTGATCTTCTCTGGACTTGCTCTATGTCTCTGGCCTCACTCTATTTTCGCATAACCCGTCTCCCGAAAACAACCATGCCAGCAGCGCCCAGTTGCCACACCTGTTTTCAATTGCCGAATTCTTAATTCCTGGTTCAAACGGTTATCAAGCGTCTGACTATTCTAAATCCGCATCGTCAGTGTTGGTTCGGACCGTTGGGGTGAGTAACCGCCAAACAAAATAATCCAAGCCGCCAAACCGCCCAGCAACCGTGGCTGCCAAGACCAGCAAGCCCCCGAATTCGACAATTTGATAAATGATTTTTGCATCATATCCCGGCACCCAAATCGGTTGGGTGAGAATGATGCCTAATAAAAATCCTGCCGCTGCCAGTGAAGCTACCCGTGAAAAAAGACCAATCAACAACAAAATTCCAACCGTAAAGTCGAAGTACGGGATTATCAAATTGATCCAGAAAAGTGCCGTGTTCTTGTTGATGGCGAAAGGTTTATCCAGTTTGACTTTCGTCTCCATCGACAAGCTGGATTCCAGTGGCGATTGAAGAGAAGAACCATACTCGTTCAGTTCCTCCTCCAGACCATTCCAAATGCCTTCGATTTCCGAAGAGTGCTTGTAGCGAATTGACTTAATGCCGGATTCGATTGAATCCACTTGGTCGCGCAGCGATTCGACATAAACGGCAGCGTTCTGGCGATTTTCTCCATCGCGTATGAAGCCTCGAAGTCGTTTCTCATCATCTACCGACTTTAGGATTTCACTCTTATGCACTGGGAAGGTCAGGTAATTGGTTAGCTGCTGCTTACGGCGTTGCACAATTTTCAACATGTCCTGCAGTGGATCCGCTTTCTGAAGTCGGCCACGAAGCGAATTCAAACGCTCTTGTTTGGTTTTCAGTAACCCAGCAGCGTCGGGTTGGTCGCTGGCAACCTTCGCAATTGCTTTTTCCAAGTCGTCAATTTCACGGGACAGTGAATCAATTCGACTGGCGATTTCCTTTTGACTCAATTTGTAGCCCACCAACACGTCTTCAAGGAACAATTCCCAGAATCCAAACGTCTTCGAAGGATCCAAGAGGGCAACCGTCTGCTTGGACGTGTTGGATACTTTACGAGCCTTCACGGCCTCGCCAGTCGGTTGATTTTCGTCGGCAATTTCTTCTTCCGAGACACACAACGTTGTCAGGCGATCAGCATCGGGCAACATTAATTTGAAGTAGGGTGCGAAAGGCCCATGGGCGGCACTAAAGAACGGGGCAGCGTTCCAATTCCCCTGATCAAGTTTCTTTTTGCCTTCGGTGAAGAAATGAAACCCGATGATTAGGCGAAGCGCGACCAACGAGAAAAAGATCCACTTCATTTGCGAGCGAGTTATCATCTGGCGATCGATCTCGAAAGGTGAGAGTGATTTTTATGGAGGGTTTAAAGGTGCGTTAGCGCCTTTAACGAAACGATTTTAGGCGGGGCCGTGCGAAAACAGTTGCTGCTGCCATCTGCTTATCTACAAACCTCTGCTGACCCTCAAGCCGAGGCCCAGCGATTCAAAATACTGCAGCGATATTTCGCCGGTGCCCGTTCAGGCCTTGAATGTCCCAGGCCTTGAATGTCCCA
>JBDNHU010000695.1:0-3332 GCA_041688615.1 Mariniblastus sp.
CCGACGACAAGCTGAGTCCCGTGTACGGCAAACTGTGCCTCGTGTCCGACGACAAGCCAATGCCAACAGCAATGCAATCCCCGCCCGAGCAATCAACCGCCCGCACGAACTCACATGACCGAATCAACAGCCCCGCCCAGGCACGTTTTCTCGCCCACAAACCAGCAGCATTCGGTCGTAAACTATCCTTAATCCCTGAAGATATCCAGGAAGAGGATTGATTTCACGACTCAGACACGACGGTTCGTCAAATGCTTATCCTACAGATGCTAAGATTTTCCGTCAATCATCATGACAACCTATTCGAGAACAAACAAGCGTTCGCCTGCCTAACAACTGCCAACTTTTCAATCGTTGCCAAGATCCATCAAGGCAACACGCTCAAAAAGGAAGCCAGCAAACGCCAACTCGGCAAAAACACAACGCCGCCGAAACAATAGCGTCGCCGACCCATCGACTGGGAATTCGGAACCTGGTCAGCAAATCGTTTCAACCTGAGCAAAACCACCAGGCCCACTCACCAGCACAAGCCCCGCACGACATCCATTCCACCAGCCTTCAAAATGGTTCATTGCCGACCTCCACGTGGATCGCAAGCAGACACCGCCTACCGAAAACACGCTATTTTAACCAGCATCGCGAACAACTTCGGCAGAAATACGGAATTCCCCACGACCCCTACCGAAGTTCAGAGACCCTAAAAGTTCAAGAATCCGCCCAAAACACGCCCAATCGCCAATCGAAGCGTCAATTGACTCTCCGCTAGCACAACTTCCGATCGCCCACTCACTATAAACCTTTGCATCCCCGCACTTACACGCAAACTACCCTCAACAGACACTTCAAGCAGGACCTGGCCAACTTAAAACGGACCAATATGAAAGCCAACGTGGCTGACCAGAGCCTAACTAAGTCGGACAACCCAACCACTCGCCCCCAGGCCCCGCACAGGCCGCGAACTAGCAATTCACAGCCAGGAAAGCACCAGTTATCGGCACCTAAAACACAGCTCCGCAAACAACTTTAACATTTGGGCTTGAACTACCGATTGATCTGTGCCTATACTTTGCCGCTTCCCGATAGAATTTGGAGCTCAAGGAAATAAGTTATGAAAGTCCGTGCCAGCGTTAAAAGGATCTGCGATCATTGTAAAGTTGTTCGACGAAAAGGACGAGTTTACATCATCTGCACAAATCCTCGCCACAAGCAACGCCAAGGTTAGAAATGAACCGGCGGCGGAAGTCGACGGGGAAACGACCAGGACTGATGGTCTTGGACTGATGGATTGCCGGTTTTGACATTTTTTTAGAATCCAGCAGCTGACGGGCAGAATGAGCTTCGGCTGGCAGGACGTTTGACTCAGCCTGATTAGCCGAACGAAGGCATCGGGTTGCTTAAGAAGTAGGGATCGTTGAATAAATAATAGGCCATTCAGCTCGATGAGCTGCGATTTGACGGCTTTTAGTAGATAGTTGTTAACAATCGCCAGGCGACTGGTTGAATTGGTTTTTGGAGTAAAGAGAATACAATGCCACGTTTGCTTGGTGTCGACATTCCGAACGACAAGAAGGCGGTAATTTCGCTTACTTATCTTTATGGAATTGGTCCTTTTGTTGCTCGTGAACTTTGCCTCAAGGCATCGATTGATCCAGATATTCCTGCCCGCGACATCGATGACGAACAGCTAGGTCGACTGGCTTCGTTGCTGGAAACCGACTATACGGTTGAAGGTCCATTGCGACGTCAGGTGTCGCAAAACATCGCTCGCCTACGAGAAATCAAGTGCTACCGTGGCCTTCGCCACCGTATGAGCTTGCCGGTTCGCGGCCAGCGTACCAAAACAAATGCTCGGACCCGAAAAGGTCCTCGAAAGACAGTTGCGGGCAAAAAAGGCGTCAAGGACTTGCGTTAATAGTAATGCTTGGTTCAAATGCTGTTCGGCATAGGGCCTTGCAAAGACTAAAACGTTTGTTTTCGGCGAGTATGTCGTGGTTCGAATCCAGAACGACGATGGTGATTGAGGCCGAATGGATTAGCGGATCGGACCAGATTAGTTCTGGTCTTCTACGACCTGCGAAATTAGTTTGGTAATGAAATTTTGAATTACATCATCCGGCGAGAAGATTGTATCTTTCGCTGGATTTTTCTGCTTAGAGCGTCGGCAAGCATCAGTTGCCGCGTTTTGATTACAGATCGTTCAGTATCTGATATTTTGGGAGCGGCCAGGCGTGGCTAAGACGAAGAAGCGAAAAATCCGTCGTAATGTGGCGGTGGGTGTAGCCCACATTAATGCAACTTTCAATAACACTGTGGTGACCATCACGGATTTGAAGGGTGATGCGTTGTGCTGGGCAAGTGCCGGTACTTCCGGCTTTAAAGGTAGCCGCAAAAGTACTCCATTTGCCGGTCAGTGCGCGGCTCAACAGGCGGCTGAAAAGGCTGTCAAGTTTGGGATGCGGGAGTGCGAAGTTCGCGTCAAGGGTCCTGGAAGTGGTCGTGAAAGCGCTATCACTTCACTACAGGCAGCTGGCTTGAACGTGAAAATCATCGAAGATTGTACGCCAATCCCACACAACGGATGTCGGCCTCGTAAGAAGCGACGCGTTTAGTCCAATTTCTTTCACACGAATAACTTCGAGTTCATGGTGGAACCGCTGTTACGATGTGTGCGACCATCGAGTGCCCAAATACCCTCTTGGGCATCGTTTTATGTTGTTTAAACTATGTTGTTTAAACTTGGAACGCACCTTTGCGGAGCGTTTGCTTTCTAAAGGACTCATGGCCTCCAATTGCGTATTTTATGGCGCACTTTGGTACGGACTGGTGCTTGATTTGAGACATTCGTTTTTTTGCTTTGCGTGCAAGTGGGCGATGGATGTTGCTTGCGGCGGTATGGTGCTGAATCGAGCGGATTGTCATGGATCCTGATTTGGCAGAACAGTATTTCTGTTCGAAATCTGTCTGGTGTTCGAACGGTTGGCGGCGATCTCGCTGAAAATTGACCTAACGTTTCAGGTAGTTTTGAGCAAGCAGCATGTCTAGTTTTGACAGAAGATGCAGATGGCTTGTTCTAGAGAACGCTCCATCACCACCAATACATTGAACTTTGATCACAGACGGAGAAACATCCATGCATATTCGTTGGCGCGGTTTGGAATTGCCCAGTCGAGTTGAAGTTGAGCGCGAAACGTTGACCGGAACTTATGGAAAGTTTTGGGCGGAACCGTTTGAGCGTGGTTTTGGAAATTCGATTGGCAATAGCCTTCGCAGAGTCCTGCTTTCTAGCTTAGAAGGCAGTTCCGTCACGCAGATCAAGGTTGCGGGCGCCAGTC
>JBDNHU010000696.1:0-3310 GCA_041688615.1 Mariniblastus sp.
ACGCAGGCCGCCTCCTTTGTTCCTATTCCTGGTCGGCTAACCAGCGTTCTGCGTCCAAAGCTGCCATACATCCGGTGCCCGCCGACGTAATCGCCTGCCGATAATAATCGTCCGCCGCGTCGCCAGCAGCGAACACACCCTCCACGCTGGTAAATGTGCGAAAGGGCTGAGTCCAGACAACGTAGCCCTTATTATTAATTTCCAACTGACCATCCAAGAAAGTCGTGTTAGGGGTATGGCCGATCGCCAAGAATAGTCCCCCGACTTCAATTTCACGCTCGGGTTCACCAACGGTACTGGTCAAACGAACTCCAGTCACTTGATTTTCGTTACCCACTACTTCGACAACCTCACGGTTCCACAACAATTCGATCTTATCGTTGTTGAAGGCGCGATCTGCCATGATCTTCGAAGCTCGCAATTCATCCCGCCGAACAATCAGGTAGACTTTCGACGCGAACTTTGCCAAGTACGAGGCCTCTTCTACCGCCGAATCACCGCCTCCGACAACCGCTAAAGGACGGTTGCGAAACAAAGGCAACGCGCCATCGCATACCGCACACGCACTAACGCCTTTATTCTTGTAAGCATTTTCGCTTTCCAGCCCCAGATAGTTCGCCCGGGCACCGGTCGCCAAAATCACCGACATCGCTTCCACCACTTCTCCATTACCCCGGTGTAGGACAAACGGACGCTTGGAAAGGTCAACTTTGACAATGTCGTCGCCAATGACTTCAGTCCCGAAATTCAAAGCCTGTTGCTTCATCAATTCCATCAATTCGGTACCCTGGACCGCGTAATGCAGTTGGCCGTCTTTTTTGTGATCAGGGGCCGGTGGCAAATTCCAATGACGATCTTTGTTCACAGCGGATTCAATGAACGCCCGAACATTGCCCGAGGGGAAACCGGCATAATTTTCGACTTCCGTCGTCATCGCCAACTGACCCAGCGGGATCATTTCGGGCTTGATTGTGCCTTCAAATAGGACCGGGCTAAGATTGGCCCGAGCCGCATAGATTGCCGCAGACCAACCCGCAGGACCACTTCCAATGATGACAACTTTATGAGCCACGATTCGATCTCCCTAACGACGCAGTGATTTACCCGGTTTGAATTTCAATGTTCAAGGACTTCGCCGGAAAATTTCTGCCATCGTTGTTAACTTTTAGTCTTGAAAACAACCTCTGTCGCTCGCATTCCAGCAAGCCAACATACCAACATGCCCCGCATTGTAACGTTATTCCTATTTTCGGTTAGACCCAAAGGTTTCGCCTTCCCTTTGCCCCGAACCGATGGAGTCGGACTTGGCCAAACACCGCTTACAACCCAAACCCAAACTTACGAATTTTGCGTCAGTTTGTCGCAGTCACTTTTTTGCTGCCGACCGCCATACGAACCAGCAACCCCACCATCAACGAAGCCCCAACCGATGGGGCCATATTGTAACAGTAGACACCCAAATCTAACAAATTCCAGACAATAACGGTCCCAATTCCCGCAATCATTGATGCCAAGACCGGCAAATCGCCGCTCCGATCGCTCCAGATCAGGCGCAACGCCAATGCTGGCCCAAAACCCGCACCCAGCCCAGCAAATCCATATTTCAAGACAAAGTCAAACACGGATTCATTGTTCATCAACCCAATCGCGCCAGCGATCCCCGCGACCACCAAAACGGCCGCTCGATCCGCCCACCAAAGAAATGAGGCGTTAGGAACCTCAACCTTTTGATCGCGGACGGCACCCTCATGACTTGCCGTATCATTTCCTTGCCACAAATTCTTTTTTCCGGTTCCCAACAAATCGCTGCTAACATTGGACGCAGCCACCAACAATTGCGAATCGACCGTCGAGCAGATCGCTGCCAAGACAGCCGCAACCACCAGTCCGCCAATTAAACCATGAAGAAGGTTTGGATCCTTGGCGACAAACAAGAGACTATTTTCTGGGTCGGCAATAACACCAAAATGGCACCTGGTGGCAATCCCAAGTGTGACCGCGCCAGTAAATAGCACAGTCACCCAAATCACCGAAATGATCCCGCCTCGAAAAATAGCTCGCTCGTCTTTGGCGGCCAATAATCGCACCGCCAAATGCGGTTGACCTGCGTTCCCTAACGGAATGCCCAACCACAAACTAAAGAATGCCAGTAGGGCCCATCCTTGCTGGCCACCATCCCACTGGGCAAACCCGGCTTGGGTTTCATCAATCGCTTGAACACCACCCAAGTAACCATCCCATCCCCCAAGATGTGATACCAAAACCAAAGGCACAATCACCATCGCGACAAACATCAAAACCGCTTGAATCACGTCTGTCCACGCAACCGCTCGAAACCCGCCCGTCACCGTGTATGTCAATGTAATGAATAAACCAACCAGCAGCCCAACACTTGGCGTCCAGCCAAAGGCTCCATTAAACATCTTGCCCGCGGCACTTAATTGAGACGCGACATAAAGAGTCAACATCCCCACGCTAATCATCACCGCCAGCAAGCGTATCCAACGACTGGCAGCAGTACCACTGTCGCCCGAAAGAATATCCGTCAGCGTGAGGGCACCTTGCTTGGTGGCCAAGCGGCTAATTCGAGGCGCCAACACAAACCAAATGACCGCAAACGACACTGCCGTCGCGGGTACAACCCAGTAAACGCCCAACCCAGATTTATAGCCGGCACCCACTAACCCCAAAGTCACCCAACCACTTTCAACGCTGGCGGCGCCGCTTAATCCCGCAACCCAAGCTCCTAGCCCGCGATCCGCTAGAAAGAAGTCTTGCTTTGTGTTCTTAGAAAACCAGGCACTGGCAACACCAATCAAAAACACAATTAGGGTGTACCCCCAAAAGCTTATTGCGATATAGGTCATTTCGTTTTACTTTCATTCAATGCACTGACTGCCGGAGAATTGAAAATTGTAAGCCATTTTGAACCAGCATCGAAGGTCCGCTTGTCGAAAACAAACATGGGTTTCAACCGATTGGCATAAACCAACATTTCCAATCACAGCGAAGTTGGGTCCATGACATTGGTTGTCGGGAAACTACGAATGCGTCTTCCGATGCGTTTGCCTGCCCCCTATCGATCCAGCAGAGTCCACGTTCGATTTGAACGGGGATTGAAAATGCGAATCACAACCATTCCACTCGCCCCACCACCAAAGCGACGAACGTGAAGCCGACTTTCTCAGACACGAAACCTGGAGTACTCGGTCGTCCACGACAAAGGTCGGCTCTAGAAGACCGCTCGCTGCTATGAAAGTGATCAAATCGACAGCTCACAGCGAAACCCCAGTAAACGACTCTCACAGCA
>JBDNHU010000697.1:0-8460 GCA_041688615.1 Mariniblastus sp.
ACTAACGCAGCATTGTGAACTAACGCAGCATTGTGAACTAACGCAGCATTGTGAACTAACGCAGCATTGTGAACTAACGCAGCATTGTGAACTAACGCAGCATTGTGAACTAACGCAGCATTGTGAACTAACGCAGCATCGAAAACGAATTTACTGAACCCGCTTTGGGATCTTCCATCGGAAACGACAGCCATCGTCAGCACAAATCTTAGTCGTACACCCAAACACCGACCGGAAACCATTCCAGTCGCTTGTGAACATCA
This sequence comes from Mariniblastus sp., assembly GCA_041688615.1. Lineage (GTDB taxonomy): Bacteria > Planctomycetota > Planctomycetia > Pirellulales > Pirellulaceae > M30B19. The sequence goes on from JBDNHU010000697.1 coordinate 264, forward strand.
CCGCATATGAAATCTAACGGGTATTCAGTCCAGAACCGCTTTAATGCCGCGTTTCCACGCCCAACCCCAGACCCCAGACGGCGACATGCGACTGATTTCGAGGAGCCAAATTTCACCCAAAACTAGGAAGCCTTGGGACGATCTAGTTCCAGGTTTCGGCTATGCAAACTGGGCAATGGGCAGCGTTCACTTGGCATGGATCCCAACGACCTTCCGACCGATAATCAAGTGAGTTCAATCGGCAGTCGCAAACACTTCACGATCAGTCTGGGAAACTTGTCGCCCATTATTACCGTTTTTCCATGGAAGGCATAGGACGCTAAAAGCATCAACAGAGAAGATCCTCCCGTTGAATTGGGAATAGTAAGATTTTGGGTAATTTAATAGGATTGTGACGGCGACGATCAAGTTTCGAACTCGAAGCCACTCATACAATTTCTAGCGAACGGGCGCGGTTTCGCTCGGGATTAGTCGGCGTGTGGTTGGAAACCGCGGTTCCAGCGGGATTGTAAAAGAATCCGAACCGAAGATAAACTTCGGCAGATTGCGACTTCCTTCGTCTTTGCCTGCGTGAGAGAATTAGCGGGCATCGCGAGTGTTTCGTCAAGTTTGGATTGGCACACAATGGTCCTCGCGATTCATGTTGCGGTGGTTCAACCTTGTACCCACCAAATCCGGCGGGCATGAGTCCGGCGGGCAGGGCACCCCTATTGGATCGAACGTTTTTCGATTTCAACACGCATGGGTCAACCACTTGCCTGCCTGCGATCGCCAGTGGAATAATCGCAATTTTTGATGCGTTAGGATGAAAGTGTCTGTCGCAGGATGTTCTCGTTTTTTGTGCCGGGCCACTAGCCTAAAAAACGAGTGGCCGGCGACAGGTAACTTTGGTAGCCATCGCCGATCCTCTGGGGTCACTATTGCCCATGGCTTCAACACCGTATACCCATTCAGAACCCTTTTTATTGAAGTGACAATCGCCGCGAGTATTTTCTCGGCGTCCAACGAATACGAGTAATCATGACCAGTCCGCAGGAACTTTCCAATCGATTCGATTTTGCCACTGAAGAAGCTGACATCTTGAAGATGTGGGACCAGAAGGCGTACTTTCACGCGACCGTCGACCCAACGCGAAAACCGTTCACGATGGTGATTCCTCCGCCCAACGTTACTGGGGCCCTGCACTTGGGACATGCCCTAAACAATTCGCTTCAAGACACCATTATTCGCCTACGTCGCATGCAGGGCTATAACACGCTTTGGATGCCTGGCACGGATCACGCTGGTATCGCAACCCAAGCGGTTGTTGAGAAACGGTTGAAGGAAGAGGAAGGCAAGACTCGACACGACTTAGGTCGCGAGGCTTTGGTCGATCGCATTTGGGCGTGGAAAGATCAATATGAGAAGCGGATCTTGGGCCAGCTGAAAAGCATGGGCGCCAGTTGCGATTGGACACGGACTCGATTCACCTTGGACGACGTTTGCGTGAAGGCGGTTTACCATACGTTCTTCGATCTATTTGGTAAAGCGTTGATATTTCGCGGCAAAAAACTGGTCAACTGGGATACCTTTCTGCAAACGGCCGTTAGTGATGATGAAGTTTTCAATCAGAAAGTGAACGGCCATTTTTGGCATCTAAAATACCTGGTAGTGAATCCCCAACCAGGTGAACCGGATCATGTCATCGTTGCCACGACCCGTCCAGAGACGATGTTGGGTGACACCGCCGTTGCAGTGCATCCAGACCCATCGCGGGCGATGCAAAAAGTACTGTCCGAACTAGAAGATAAATTGAGTAAGGGGAACCCTAAAGAGAAACTCGAAATTCAGAAGCAAATAGATGCGATAAAATCGCGTATTGCTCAGATGTTGCCAAGTCTGCAGCAATTAAGCGCAATGGCTGCTGCCGGCCGCAACCTAATGCTACCCTTGCTCGATCGCCAAATCCCGATCGTTGCTGATGTTTGGGCGAAGCCGGAATTGGGCTCTGGGTGTGTCAAGATCACGCCTGCTCATGACCCTAACGACTACGAAGTTGGCAAACGTTGTGGTCTGGACATGATCAACATTTTGAATGCCGACGGCACCTTGAATGTGGAAGCCGGCGACTATGCTGGCTTGACGATTAAGGACGCTCGGAAGAAAGTCGTGGCCGATCTGGATGCGTTGGGCTTGCTTGATAAAGTCGAACAACGCGAGCTCGAACAGCCGCATTCGGATCGAAGCAAGACACCGATCGAACCTTTCTTGGCCAACCAGTGGTTCGTAAGGATGGACACACTTGCGCAAAGTGCAATTCAGGCCGTTGAATCGGGTGAGGTTAAGATTCACCCCAACCGCTACACGCGTGGCTATCTTGATTGGTTGGGCGAGAAGCGTGATTGGCCGGTCTCTCGGCAACTGTGGTGGGGGCATCAAATTCCGGTTTGGTCCAAGTCCGCGATGAATCTGGATCAGTTGAAACAGATTCACAACGAACTATTCGCAATGGGAGTCGGTAAAGATACGATCGATCGAGCCTCCGTCCAAGAAGAACCTACCGATGAATCCAACGAGGCAAAACGTGAACTGTTGCAACTGCCTTTGGCCACGGTTCATGTTTGCTTGAAAGACCCGAATGACAGTTTGGCTTCAACGCTTGAGGAAGCAGGTTTTGAGCATGTGCCCGACGTGCTTGATACCTGGTTTAGTAGCGCGCTGTGGCCACATTCAACCCTAGGTTGGCCAGACAAGACAGCCGACTTGGAGTATTTTTATCCGACCCAGTTGTTGATGACCAGTCGCGACATCATCACTTTGTGGGTGGCGAGAATGGTGTTGGCGGGTCTGAACAATGTCGGCAAGGTCCCGTTCAGCGACGTGTACATTCACCCGAAGATTTTGGATGGGTTCGGCGAAACCATGTCTAAGAGTAGAGGCAATGGCATCGATCCGTTGGATGTAATTGACAAGTTTGGTACCGATTCTTTGCGTTTTGCAATGGTTTCGCTGGCCACCGAAACCCAAGACGTTCGCCTGGCAGTCCAATTCGAATGCCCATCGTGCGAACATAAATTTGATCAAACCAAAAAAAATCGAGAATTGCCGTCGGTTGAATGTCCGTCCTGCAAGAAGACATTCCGAACGCAATGGGCGAAACTGGCGCAGGATTTGGAACTGCCGCGTGGTGCTGTGATTAGCGAACGGTTCGAAGTCGCCCGTAACTTCGTTAATAAACTTTGGAATGCGGCTCGGTTCGTTCTGATTAATCTTGAAGACTATCAAGCCGGACCGATCGACACCACAAATTTGCCAACCGAAGATCGATGGTTGCTGTCCCGAATCGCAACGGTTAGCAAGGAAGCAACCGCTGCACTGGATCAATTCAAATTCGCTGAAGCTGGGCGAATCTTGTATCAACATGCTTGGGATGATTTTTGTAGCTTCTACTTGGAAATCAATAAAGACCGGCTACAGGATCCAAAACAAAAGGTCCAGGCACAGCGTCTTTTAGCAGCTGCGCTGGATTCCATGCTACGAATGTTGCACCCGATCATGCCTTTTGTTACCGAAGCGATTTGGGGACGTTTGGGTCAGGTCGTGCCAAGCCGAGGATTCGACGCAGTCTTTTCGGCTACCGCTGCCGGTGAATCCATTTCGGGATCGATCCCGCCGATGCCCGCAACCGATTCGATCATGATTGCTAAGTGGCCGGTCGCGCCAGAATCTTGGGTCGATCCTGCAATCGAACGACAGTTTTCGAAATTCCAATCCGTACTTGGCGGTATTCGCGAAATCAGGGCCAGACAGAATATCGGCAATCGTGACGACTTGCGATTTGTGATTCAATGCGATCTAGAAACCCAATCACTGTTGCAACCGATGGCAAGTTATTTCAAGGGCATGGCCAACGCTGAATTGACCGAAATCGGTCTTCAGGTGACTCCGCCTATGCCCAACGCTACAGTCTCATTGCCAGGGATCGAAGTCTACGTTGACTTGGCTGGGTTCATCGATGTGGCTGCGGAAATTGCGCGAGTCGATAAGGAAATTGTGACCTTTGAAAAAGCCATTGCATCGAAGCAAGCGAAGCTGTCCAACGCTAGTTTTGTAGATCGTGCGCCGGCAGCAGTGGTCGAGGATGTTCGCCAGTCGATGGTTCAAGCGGAGGTTCAATTGGCATCCTTGATCGAAGCCCTGCGGCAATTGAAGCAACTTTAGGAACAGGGTTTAGGAAGAGGGCACCAAGGGACCATCAACGGTGCTAAGGCAGCCAAGGTGCCAAAAGAACAATCGTGCCGTGGCTTTGCAAATGTCGCAACGAGTCATTTAGGCCAGCGTTGGAAAGAAAAACAACCACAACACAAGCATGCGGCGCAGCCGAAGGCTGGCATTCACCACTTACTTGCGCTGCGTGCTGGTATTTCTATCGCTGCCACTCGCCTCATCTAGCCGCGGTTCGCTTTCGATCCCAAGTCGCCTATTTGGATTGAGTACAATAAGCTTGATGATTTGCGAATCAGATTGGTTCTATCCCACATAAATAATTGATTCTGTGGCAGATTGAAAAGGATGCAGACGACTTGGGGTTCTAGTCCCAATGGGATGGCAAGTTGCACCAAAAACCAGCCTCGTTTTTTCAAAACCCATTTCGGATATTTTCATGGGGAAGCATGGCAATTTCGGTAGCTTGATTGACGCACCACCATTTTCCGGCGATATTCGCAACAGCACAGCAACCTTTTCCGGTGGTTGCCGTACATTCTGGTATTGATTTACTACGAGGGTTCCCATGACAAGATACATTGAACGATTCAGGGCTCACGCCATAATTCTGGGGTTGATGGCGACATCCATTCTCCCAGTTGGCTATGTCATTGGCGGCGTTAGAGAATTACCCGCTCCCGGATCGGTCCCAAGAATTACTGAGACTGACGCATTGTCGTCCAACCAAAATTCGTCGTCCAACCAAAATTCGTCGTCCAACCAAAATTCTGACCCCAACCGAATGACGCCCGAATTGCTTTGGAAGTTGCAGCGGGTTGGCGAATCTTCGGTGTCCCCAGACGGTTCAGCGGTCGCTTTCACCGCCAGAAGCTACGTATTGGCTGAAAACAAAGGGATTTCGGATCTTCATCTGTTGGATTTGGATTCGGAAACAGACTCGACCATTCTAAGCGGTTGGCCGTCGATTGAGGCACCGCAATGGATCGGTTCCGAAGGTGACTTTACGCTTTATTTCTTGGGCGTGCATCCTGATGACGATGCCGGTGAATCCCAAGTCTACACCTGGAAGATCGGGCAGGACCAACCCAAGAAGATTACCGCTTTTGAAGGCGGTTTGGCAAATTTGAAAGTATCGCCCACGGGCAAGCATTTGGCTTACACCCTTGATGTCAAAATGGATGCCACAGTCAATGAAGTCTACGAAGACTTACCCTTGGCGGACGCACGCATTATTGACTCCCTCATGTTTCGGCATTGGAATGCCTGGCACGATTACGCGTACAGTCACCTTCATGTTGCGGAAATCGGCCCTGACGGGATCGCTGCTCCCGGCCAAGATGTGATGGCAGGAATGCGAGCCGATTGCCCAGTTCCACCATTTGCAGGATCGGAACATTTTAATTGGGCTGCTGACGGAAAAGAAATTGCGTACACAACCAAGATCTCGCCCAAAATGGCCGAATCCACGGATTCCGATGTCTACTTGGTCAAAATTGACAATCTCACCACTTCGGTTTGCATCACCAACGGCCAAGATGGTTACGACAATGATCCTGTTTACTCGCCCGATGGAAAGTACTTGGCCTACCATTCGATGATGCGACCGGGATTCGAAGCGGATCGAAATCGCATCATGATTTATGACCGATCCACCGGTTCGGTTCGTGACTTGACCATTGGCCTTGATCAAGCGGCGACAGGATCGACTTGGCTGCCAGATTCAAGCGGCTTGATTTTCAACTCGGATTATCGAGGCACCGTTCAACTGTTCAAGATCATGCTTAATTCGCAAGGCGCGACTCAGGTGACCAAAGGTCAGTCTGATTTCCACATTGCCGCAATCATGCCAAATGGAAAGCAATTGTTGGCGACTAAGAACGATATGATTCGAGCCCCGGAATTAGCCATGGTGGATCTGGAAACCAGTGACGATCAGATGCTTAGCCATTTAAATGATGCTGTGTTTGCTAGTTTAGAATTGCCTACCGTCGAAGCCAGGTTCGTTGAAGGAACCGATGGCAAGCAAATTCATTGCTGGGTAATCTATCCACCAGGATTTGACCCAAAGTCCGAGCAGACTTACCCGATGTTGACGTATTGCCAGGGCGGTCCCCAAGGTCAGATCAGTCAATTCTTTTCGTACCGCTGGAATTTTCACTTGATGGCAGCCAATGGCTACGTGGTCTTGGCCCCAAATCGCCGAGGCCTGCCAGGGTTTGGTCGTCAATGGAACGATCAGATCAGCGGCGATTGGGGCGGACAGGCGATGAAGGACTTGCTGTCGACCACCGATTCGATGTTGAACGAAAAGTATATCGACAAGAAACGAGTGGGTGCGATCGGAGCTAGTTTCGGTGGTTATTCGGTCTATTGGCTGATGGGGAATGCTGCAGATCGGTTCTCGGCGATGATCGCTCACTGTGGTGTGTTCAACATGGAATCAATGTACGCTTCCACCGAAGAACTGTTCTTTGTCAATTGGGATCTGGGCGGTCCCTACTGGAAGAACGATAGTATTCGCCAGAAGTACGAAAGGTTCTCGCCGAATCGATTCATTAATAATTGGAAAACCCCGTTGCTGGTTATCCACAGCGAAAAAGATTTCCGAGTGCCCATCAATCAAGGAATCGAAGCGTTTACCACCGCACAGATTGAAGACGTTCCTTCAAGATTCCTGTATTTCCCCAATGAAGGACACTGGGTTCAGAAACCTCAAAATGGCGTGCTCTGGCATCGAGTCTTCTTTCAATGGCTACACGAACACTGCGGACCGCAGTCGAAGTAGGGCCAACTATTGGATCATCGTCTCATTTGATCTTGGCCCTAGCCAGGTTTGGCGACCGCGATCATGAATCGAACTTAATTGCGGCCAATTAATAGTCAAAGCCGTCGGTTTTACCACAACCGGCGGCTTTCTTTTTGACCCAACCTGCTCCGCCGGTTTAATTCGGCAGGCCAGATACGAATCCTGTTGATCAAAAGAAGCCGAACATGCGTCACTTGATCGACATGCATTATTTGATCGACCTAAGTCAATAAGCTCTCAAAAAAACTCGGCACTACATTACCAAGTATAACGATCCAGGTGCCGACACCCAAAACCACCAAGCCAAGTGTTAGCATAAAATGCCGCACACGCGGAGTATCAAGTTTCTGATGAATGCTAAACAGTAAATACAGACTATAGACATGGAAAATCAACGGAACGATTAGCAACCCAATGACTGCGCTAATCAAGGCGCGACGAAGCAAGTCATCAGCAGTCTTCATCGCTTCATCTACCGAATTCGCATAAGATTTCGCATCGTCTCCGCGCTCATTCGCATCGTCTTCGCGCTCAAATGCCTGAGACGGCAGTGGATTTAAGTTCGCTTCTAATTGGGAGTTGAAGGCCGGCAGACCGTCGGATTCACTGGAACCCATTTCGACCTGCTCTTCTGCAGCGCCGTCTAAATGGGTGTTCTCTCTTGTACTGATCACAGCGTCTGGACTCCGGTCGCTACTGCATGACCAGCAGATATCAAAGTCTCCATCGACCGTTTCTCCGCAACTACCGCAAACCCACGCAACGGCGCTACCTTGCGCAGCAACTGTCTCATGGGACAGCGTCAAAAGATGGGTTGCTTGTTGGGCATCACGTTTTCTAACTGCCAAACCAACACCCAATGCGACTCCGATTACCGACAAGGTAGTATTGGTGTTCGCACCTTGAAGAACCGCCGTAATCCCATATTCTTAAAGGTAACTGACGTAAATTTGAGCTTGGATTTCTGTCTCATATTTGGCCACCACGACCAGTCGATGCTCTGAACTCGCAAGTACATCTTCGTCGCCAATTTCAGATTCGGGCGGTTGATAAGCATCCAACATGACAACGTCCTTGGGCTCTGCACATTGTGTGCGATTTTCGTGTGTGCGATTTTCGTGTGTGCGATTTTCGTGTGTGCGATTTTCGTGTGTGCGATTTTCGTGTGTGCGATTTTCGTGTGTG
>JBDNHU010000113.1:0-13911 GCA_041688615.1 Mariniblastus sp.
AAACGAATTTTAGAAGCCACTTCGCTCTCTTGCCTGAAACGCGCAGGGATCGAATGCGAAGGTGAGTGGCAGAAGAGGACTTATCGCAATACAAGAACACCGCGAAAGCAAAGGAAGGCAATCTCCATTGGCTTGCGGTGCGTGTTGGTATTTTTATAGCTGCGGCCCACCTAATTGCGTGGGTATAGCAGGAACGACCGACGTCGACGCTTGAAGTCATTCACGCCCCCCATTGAAATCGCTTTAACTTCTGAAAGTGACTTCTGCTGCAAGATTCCATCCTTGGTCGCCTTGTTGACCATCAGCACGTCCAGTCCTTTAGTGTCCCAATCGTTGGGATAAAGCCTTCGCAACACAACGGCGATCCCTAATCCCACGCTTGTCGATTGGATTGCCTTACGATCAGTGATCAATATCTGAACGCCACCACAACGTTGCTCCGCAAATTTACTGGAATGGGGTGTAAACTGAACCGGAATAAAAGTCACGCCTGGCAAAGACAGACCGTTCAATTGAATTGCGAAGCTTTGTTGATCAATCCATGGCGCACCCAACATTTCGAAGGGCGTATCGGTCCCGCGTCCGACCGACAATCCAGTCATTTCCAGCATCCCAATGCCAGGATACAACAAAGCTTGGTTCAAATTTCGCATATTTGGCGACGGATTAATCCTAGTCTGCCCCGTTTGATCCCAACACTGTGACGGCTTCCATCCCTGACAGGGGATCACGGTCAATTCCAATTCCAAATCCAATTCTGCCTTGAACATCGTGGCCAATTCGCCAAGGGTCATCCCGTGTCGCACCGGCAAATCATGAAAGGCGACAAACGACTTTCGACCAGCATCTCGCATCGGTCCAGCAATTGTCACACCATCGATCGGATTGGGGCGATCCAAGACCACAAACTTCTTGCCCTGTTCCGCCGCCGCCTGCATCGCCAACCCCATCGTGGACACATAAGTGTAAAAACGACATCCGATGTCCTGAACGTCGAACACGACCGTATCGATATCCGCCAGCATCTTGGCAGTCGGCTGTTTCGTGTCGCCATAGAGGCTTAAAATTGGCAATCCGGTTTCTGAATCCATACCGTCGGGGACATTCGCCCGATCTAATTGACCTGCAGCCCCATGTTCCGGACTAAACAAGACCTTCAGCTGTACGCCCTTGGCTTGGGCCAATAAGACCGAGGTTGCGATGCCTTCAACATTGCGGCCGGTATGATTGGTGATCAAACCCAATCGTTGGCCTTTGACTTGACGAAAATTGGACTGTTGCAAAACATCGATCCCCGACAAAACCGGCACAGCAAGTTCTGCCGCTTCAGCATCGGAACCGTCTAAATTCTCTCGCACACTGCTGGCAATCACATTGGCGATTCTTCCAGCCAAGGGATTGATCGAACCGCTTCCATCAGGGTGAACCCGGTTACTTAAGAAAATATAGAACAGGTCCAATTTTGGATCGACCCAAAATACAGTGCCCGTAAATCCACCATGCCCAAAGGCTTGATCCGACAACAAGTCACCGCGGTTGCTGGAAAAACCCGTCAAGTGATCCCAACCCAAACATCGACTGCCACTGGAAACCTGAACCGGCCTTCGCATTCGCTGTACGGTTGCTGGTGAAAGAACCTGCACCGACTGGCCATCTTCGAAATCTCGTTTGCCCTGATCCAACAACATTTGGCCAAAAACGGCTAAATCGTTGGCGGTCGAAAACAATCCCGCATGCCCGGCAACGCCGCCTAAGGCAAAGGCCCGAGGGTCATGCACCTGTCCTTGAATCCATTGACCGTCGCGCTGCTGGGTCACGGCGGATCGCAGCACTAATTCCGCACTCGGACAAAACCCTGTTTCCCGCATCTTCAAAGGTGCAAAAATATTGACCTTGGTAAATTCGTCGATCGATTGCCCCGAGACCTTTTGAACCAGTTTCGCCAGGACAATAAAATTGACATCCGAATACTTGAATTTTTCGCCCACCGCTGAGATCAACTTCAGGCCACAAATTCTCTGCCACGCAACTTCGGAGCCCTCCAAATAATCCGCAAGCGAGTTGTCAGGGATTAGGCCGCTTTGATGGACCAAGAGATCAAGGATCGTAATTTCATCCTTTCCATTGACGCCAAAATCGGGAAAATAATCCGCAACCGAATCGTTCAATCGCAACTGACCGTCTTCCACCAATTTCATTACCGAAGTTGCCGTTGCGATCGGCTTGGTTAACGACGCCAAATCAAATACCGTGTCAGTGGTCATTGGTAGAACTTCAGGTTGAACCTGGCGACTTCCAAAAGCTTCCAAATATGCGATCTTGCCGCCCCGCCCCACGCACACCACACAGCCCGGCATTTTCTGTTCAGCGATCCCACCTTCGACCAAAGCAGCGATCTTTCCCAACCGTAATGAATCTAAGCCTACGGATTCGGGTGCGACTATTGGCAATGATTGCCCGGTCGCCCAATCCAGTCGAGCAACGCAAATGACAACCAAGGCTACCGCTAAGAAGATCCGTTTCCCAAACATCATTCATCCGTTTCGTCAAAACTAGAATCGTGGCCCGTTCAAAAGAACGCCGTCACCAAACGCAGTTCGCGCAGGCATAGTTCCCGGCCCTTGTGAACTTGCATTTCCCCTGAAGCACATAAATACGCTGGTAGACCACGAAACCACTTGGGTAAACCAACCGCGCAGTTGATTACTCGAAGCATCAAGACTGCCGTTCTAGGCGATAATTTCTGTTACGACGCGCGCCGGATTCACTCCGGTTAACTTCTGATCCAACCCTTGAAACGGGAAGACCAATTTTTCATGATCAATTCCTAACAGGTGCAACATCGTCGCGTGAAAGTCACGTACATGCACCGAGTCTTTTATCACGTTGTAACAAAATTCGTCCGTCTCGCCGAATTGGATTCCACCTTTGACACCACCACCCGCCATCCACGCGGTAAAGCAACGAGGGTGGTGGTCGCGACCGTAATTATCGTTGCTCAACTTCCCTTGCCCGTAGACCGTTCGGCCAAATTCGCCAGAAAAAACCACTAAAGTATCTTCAAGCAAACCCCGTTGTTCCAAATCTTGCAGCAAGGCAGCAGTGGGTTGGTCAACGTCACGACACTGGCCCTGCATATTCGCAGGCAAACTGGTATGGTGATCCCAACCGCGATGAAACAGTTGAATAAATCGAACATCTTTTTCTGCTAGGCGCCGCGCCAGCAAACAATTGCGAGCATAAGAACCGGGCTTCGAAACGTCCGGCCCGTATCTATCCATGGTTTCCTTGGTTTCGGTTGACAGATCAACCACTTCCGGGACGGAAGTCTGCATCCGAAAAGACATCTCTTGCTGAGCGATCGTAGTTAAGATCTCGGGATCTCCCGCTTCCATTAAATGCTTGTGATTCAATTGCCCAAGCGTATCCAACATCTGCCGACGAACCTTGGCATCCACTCCATCGGGGTTGGAAAGAAATAAGACCGGATCCCCGGCCGTTTGAAAACTGGTCCCCTGATGCTTGGAAGGCAGAAAACCACTGCCCCAAAGCCGCGAATACAACGCTTGCACATTGACCCTGCCACTCCAGAACGCCGACGGCATCACGACATAGTCTGGCAGATCCTTATTCATGGATCCCAGACCGTAACTAAGCCAAGCCCCGATGCTAGGCTTACCCGCAATTTCAGACCCCGTACAAAAAGCCGTCTTGCCCGGATCGTGATTGATTGCGTCCGTGTTCATCGAATGAATCAAACATAGTTTATCCGCGTGCGTTGAAAGATGAGGCAACAATTCACTCATCCAAACGCCACTCTTGCCCTGTCGGCCAAACTTAAACTTGGTCGGTGCAATTAATTGACTCTGGCCTCGAGTCATCGCGGTCACTCGTTGGCCGTTACTTATCGAAGCGGGTAACGGCGTATTGAACTTATGGATCAATTCGGGCTTATAATCAAATAGATCCACTTGGCTTGGTGCCCCAGCCATGAACAAGAAGATCACTCGCTTCGCCTTAGCCACCAACGAATCTTGCCCGCCATTCCCACCGATTTGCCAATGGCGACCGCCCATCGCAGGCGCAGCAATCAACGACGAAAACGCACTAACGCCCAAACCCATTCCCGTATTGGTCAGGAATCGACGGCGTGAAGAAAGCATCTGCAGTTGAACTGGGTCCATCATTATTCTCGTGTTTTAGTAATGTCTAAATTGTAGATCGTGCTGGCCACCACCGTCCAAGTAGCCAACTGGACTTTATCTTGACCGCCAGCCCACTCCGCACCCTGGCACAACTGTTCCGCAAGCTGCAAATTCGATTCGTACTGCTCGGTCAATTTGTCAACCAATTCTTGTACAGCCTTGGTCTCGATGTCATCTGGCTGGCGACAAGTGATCGTCTCCCAAACGAAGTTTATCCGATCTTCAGGTTGTGCCAACGCGGCCTGCGCCAAATGTCGCGCCGCTTTCAGGTATTCACTTTCATTCAACAGCAAAAGCGCTTGCGACGGCGTGTTGGTTCGCTCGCGGCGAGCGATGCACGCGTCCCGGTTGGGAGCGTTCATAATGGTCATCTGCGGCGGAGGCATCCCGCGTTTCCAATAGGTGTAAATACTGCGTCGATAAATGGCATCACCACTGTCTTGCCGATACGTTTCACCAATCATCGTCACCGCTTCCCACAATCCAGGCGGTTGAGGCGGTTTGACACTGGGACCATACATATTTGTCGATAACAAACCGCTACTGGCCAAAATCTGATCGCGAATCATTTCTGCATCCATTCGATAACGCGACCCACGAGCCAATTTTCGATTCTCTGGATCCTGTTCAAATGCTTCCCTGCTGGCTTGAGAACTACGTTGGTAAGTTTCAGACATCACCATTGTCTTCATCATCGACTTTACATTCCAATCCGAATCCATGAACCCCACGGCCAACCAATCCAGCAGTTCAGGGTGACTGGGAACTTCGCCTTGTGCCCCCAAATCTTCGGAAGTCTTCACCAAACCAACCCCAAACAACTGCTGCCAAAAACGGTTCACCGTAACCCGCGCGGTCAATGGATTTTGCCTGTCAACCAACCAATTGGCAAAGTCCATCCGAGTGGCAACGTCACCTTTTTTTTCCAGTGCGAACAAGAAACCTGGCGTGTTGCGTTCCACCAATTCGCCGGGTGCATCGTATTGGCCACGAACCAGTTTATGCGTCGGACGCACTTCCGACCGTTCCCTCATCACCATCGCGCGAAACACCACCCGGTCAACTTGGTCACTTTGGGTAGCCGCAGTCTTTCGCTGCTGTTGCAGTTGATTAATCTTCAATTCCAACTGCTGGACATCGGCAGCGGTATCATCGGGCAAACGATCGCCACCCGTTGCCTTGACGTCTACACTACCGGCTAGCGCGGGCTTCTCTAGCGCGGACTTCTCTGAAGGCGACGTCTCTGAGGGCGGCAGATTCGCCTTTAATGATTCCAACTGTTTCTTTAGGGTTCCAAGCTCTGCATCCCATTGCTTGATTGCGTCACCCAACTGACTTAGCTGTTGAGTCTGTTCATCACTGGGAAAGGCAACCATGGGCTCTTGCAAGCCGTACCGAGGGTTCGCTTCGGTCTCAGGCGCAGCATCGATATTGTTAAAGAACGCATACAGCGAGTAAAAATCTTGTTGCGAAATCGGATCATACTTATGATCGTGACACTGAGCACATTGAACCGTTAACCCCATGAACGCAGTACCCACGGACGTCAAACGATCAATCACGTTCTTGCTAAAGCTCTCCTCTGGCAAGGCGGTTCCACGATCAATGATCAAATGTAACCGGTGAAACCCCGTCGCTATCAATTGATCACGCGAAGGCTGCGGAAATAGATCACCAGCAATCTGATAGGTCACGAAATCGCGATACGGCAAGTTTTCGTTGAACGCCCGAATCACCCAGTCACGATATGCAATGTTGTTGCGATAGAAATCTTTATGCATTCCATTGGTGTCGGCAAAGCGAACCAGATCCAACCAATACCTGGCCATGTGTTCCCCATAGTGATCACTCTCCAAAAGTCGATCCACCAGCAACTCCCACGCTTCGGCTTGCCCTTGTGATTGGCAATCAGCAATAAACGCAGCAATCTGTTCGGGCGAAGGCGGCAATCCAGTCAAATCAAACGTCACTCGACGAATCAGTGTTCGCAGGTCCGCCTTGCCCGCAGGAATTTTATCACCCAATCGTTTGGCAACAAAAGCGTCGATGGGCCCGACAACCGTTTGACCTTGACCCTTGACGGGCGGTTGCGTGACCGCGACTGGCACTTTAAACGCCCAGAATTGTTCGTACTTTGCCCCTGACCCAATCCATCGCTGCAGCAAATGCTTCTCTTGGGCGGTAAAGCTCTTCTTATGAGCATCTGGTGGAGGCATCACCGTTGACGGGTCGTCGGAATTGATCCGAGTCCATATTTCGCTATCGTCTAACGAACCAGGCACGATGGCGGACATTTCATAAGCCCCCTCGGGACCATCAGTCTTGTCCAATCGCAATCCAGCCTCGCGACTTTCCGGGTCCGGACCGTGACAAGCAAAGCAACGGTCAGTCAGCAGGGGACGAATATCACGATCAAAAGAAACGTCCGATTCCACCTGCCCCAGTTCCATTTGACCCCGTGACTCTTGACCCCGTGACTCTTGAAGCAGGCAAAGAACCGTTAACAGGCACAGGTTAAGGACCAGTAAACTTGAGTTGATTTTAGTTTGCATCATATCTGCCATAAAACAAGCCATCGAATTCCAGCCTAGATTATAGCAAAGATCGGCAACCACACCAAACTAACTGCCTATCACGACCATTTGCCCGTCTGACACGCATTTGCCCGTCTGACACGAAGTTCAGCTTTGGAAATGCCTACAAACAACCGCCCGGTGGCGAGGCACCGCCGGGTGCTACACAGCAGCCAAGAACGATCCGCTTTTGGCCGGGGCCGCCAATTACAGGGATCTGCAAGGTTGAACGTCCACGTTGCCAAACGCATGCCACGCATATCGCCCGTTAATTCAAGTTGATTCAAAACGGGATGAACAATCGCAAGATGCAGTACTGGGTGATCCCGCCGGAGGCCGATGCGGAGTTCGTTGCCCACATCCAAGGCGTCCTTGAAACGTATGCAAAACCCTACCATTCGATATTCCTATGCTTGGCATGGATGAGCAACCGGTTGAGTTGGTCAAAGACACCCGAGTGCCGATCGCCGCGACCAAGGAACATCCTCGGCGAGTTGATTACAAATACGAACGAGCGAGTGTTGCCAACGTTTTCATGTGCACCAAACCACTCTCGGGCTGGCGTGAGGTGATGTTCCGGGAGAAGAAAACCAAAGCGGACTGGGCGATCACAATGGCTGACTTGCTCGACGGTCGCTACGCCGATTGCAGCAAAGTGATTGGGGTGTGCGATAATCTCAACACGCATACCATCGGCGCGGTCTACGAAGTGTGTGAACCTGAGCGAGCGAGGTCACTGGTCCGCCGCATGGAATTTCACTACACACCCAAACATGGCAGCTGGCTGTACATTGCCGAGAACGAGTTAAGCAGCATGGCACGTCAGTACGTCGCTGGCCGTCGAATCGGTGATATCGCGATGCTCGAAATCCGAGACGCAAGCATGGGCATGCAACGTCAACGACACGACACGACACGACACGACACGGGGCGGGGCGGGGCGGGGCGTCGATTGGCAAATGAAAATTGACTACGCCAGAATCAAACTGACTTCCGTCTACCCGAAGATTCAATCTGGACGCAGCACTAGGCCTTGTTTTCATTTCCATACTTTAGCATCAATTCGACAGCTTCTCTTCCAGGCATGCCCACCCGTATCCCCATCCGCTGTGCTTCTTGCGTCACACCTACGATTAATGCGTCAAGCAAGTCGTCAGGCGTAACAAGCGGTTTGGCAGGGGTCCCCTTGGCGATCGCGATGCCTAAATTGAACTCGCTGGCAGTATGCAAGTCGTATATCCCGCAGCCAACGATCCCAGCTTCGGTCATGATTGCGCAATACTGACCATTGCGCCACCGGTGGCTCATTCCTGACGCACAACCGTGTGTGAACTGCATCGGCTGAATGGTCGTCAAAGGAAGCGGAGCAGACATATGTAAATTCTCGACTTAAAAATCTTGATGATTCCTGCAAAACGTAGCGGTCAACGAAAACGCTGCGAGAAGTATAAACCAAGACCGTTGTGGGTCAAATGACGCTGCCAACCCGCGATTCCTACAAAACCACTCGGTTCGCGGCTGCGGTTCAACGGATTGTCATCGGACGTTATTCGAATGCCCGGAACTAGCGTCGATGATGGCCAAACACTCGCTCCGATTATATTTGGTTGCAATGCTCCAGAAAAGGCAACAAAGTGTTACGTGGCCAACTAATTAGTAAATAGACACGCCCAATAATAATCGCGGAAAAGTCCTTGGACGAAATGTCGTTGGCCGCACAAGAAACTTTCGACCACTCGCTGACCACCAAGTGAAGATGGGGCGGGCCACTGTCGTCTAAAATACTGACTACGTGCAAATTACAAAGAGAGAGTTGCACACAATTGGATGGATCACACGACGTCTGTGGAAACCGATCCGGTATCCTGCGCATATGCCAGACCGCTCCACCCAATAATCGAACCGATCGCAAGGATGCAGTGCCCGACATCCTGCCTTTTTCCGATACAAAAATTCATGTCGTTGATCCTCTTCCAGTCATTTCAGCTTCGATCCGATGTTGCATCTTCGGTCTCACCTTACGAAACACAGGATATGGATGCGACACGGCAAGCCAATCCAACGCGGATTCTGTATTTTTTCGGTTTCTTTCGAAGCTCAACTTCTCCCCTGCCAGGCAACCTAAAAGACCACGTTTCCTGGGTCGGTTCGCTCTCTTAGTCACTCGATTCGATAGTACAACACGTTGTCTCTAAGTTGGATTTGATTCAACATTTCGCCGTTCCCTGTTGGCAAACCGTTGCTATCCAATGGCGTCAAGTTTCGCATTTTTGCGTCGCGGAATGTCACTGTGCCAGAAATATTCTTTACTTGCCACGGATCGACACCGATGGAGACTTAATTAAGCTCTTGCGGTACAGCAAAGCCGCCGCTGAAAACTGTCCCAACATCGCAGGTGTCACAACACTCCCTGGATCCCTGCCACCACCAGGTTGAACTTCACACGCGGTACCATTAAAGGCAAAATGGACAATCGCGTCACTGCCTTGGAGTGAGCCATAAGCGGCACAATAGAGTGGCCCTTGGGATCGATAACGATTGAGACGATTGAAGGTCGTTTCGGAAATCATTGAAGGCATCTGATTGTAATGAAGATCCATCGCCGGATTCGTGAAGTCTTTCGGCTTACCCGGTTCGGCTGGATCAAATCGTAAGGCACTGCGGTTGGAAAACGTTTGACCGTTGCAGATCGAATAGCCCAATGCGTCTCCCTGATGGATACTCGAAAAGTAACCATGGCGATCAATACAATCGCCCGCGGTATAACTGAGTCGTTCCAGCGGATCCAAAAATCAGGACTGGCGGTGTGCCAATTGCTGCAGGTCACCAATCCTTTAAAACCAATCTCGGCCAAGTGTTTTTTGATTTATTTATAGAATCGGTATTGAGTTTCCGCCAGAAACGTAGCGGTATCTTGATCGCGAGAAGTCCGCTGGTTGGCGATATTCCACAGCGGTCCAATGGCCATCCGCCCGACGCCCAGTGGGTCGCCATCAATCGGATCTTCGTCCCAGGCTTCAAGGGCTTCTTCAGTTGAACCGTACTTCTGCTTCAACCATGCAGTGAATTGTTCCTCGATCAAAACAAATTGCTGCGGCGGGATTCGGTCCTTACTGAATGTCCAAAAGAAAAGTGAATCTTCGTTGATCAATTCGAAACCAAAGACCGCGGGGTCGTCAATCATTCGGTTCCCGTTGGAGCCGGCTGTCAATAGAAAAGTATCCAACCAGTCGGTGTGGTAATCGATCAAAAAAAGCAGGACTCCCAAAAGAGAGTCCTGCTTAGCAGTTTCAAATTGTGAAGCGAATCAAGTTCGACCGACACAAAATTGCAGTCGACCGATTCGCTTTGAAATCAAATTAGACCAGATCACGATTCACTAGCGTCGGGACCAAAGCCGGTGTTGTCTGGATGGGGGACACCATCGCAGCACGAGCACCCGAGGCTCGCCATGGCGTTGCCGAATCATAGCGACTCATTTCCAAAGCCAATGCAATGCAGCCAATTAGCAACGCTAAAAAGGCAGCCATCAACATAACCGTGTAAATATTCAAATCTTGTTTTGCAACCATTGGTATCAACGACTCTCGGCTTGAGGCTTAGTTGTTTAAAGAAAGAGACGTGGTCATCTTCTTGGACAAAATGGTAGTCACTTCGTCGCCGACTTCCACCGAAGAATTCTTCATACCTTCGACAAACTTGGCAACCGCTTTGTTTGGCAGCGATGAAGTTACCTTCGCAGTGCCGACATGCCGGCCATTGCGAACCACATCAATTGTGTGTCCTTCACGAAGGCCGTCATCCATTCCCAAACTGACCGCGAACACATTTCGCTGTACCGTGCTGATGCTGGTAACGCGACCGTTCAAGTCAGGAGGAATTTGCGACACCAAAGTGTTCTTGTCGACACCCAAAACGTCTGCCACTTTCTTCAGATCATTATATTCTGCCATAATACTCTCCAATTGAGAATTCAACTGAGTCTTCTTAACTTCAGCCGCTTCCACCTGGGAAAGAATTTGAGCAACGCGAGATGCTTGAGAAGCCAAGTCATTGGACAACGTGCTATTCTGAGCCAGCAAAGTTTTCACTTCGCCGTCTTGTTCAACCAGACGCGATTGAGCTTCCTTCAACAATGCGGTCGCATTGTTCAATTGCGAACTAAGACTTTGCAATTGAGAAACCGATTGACTGTAACGTTCTTCAACGATCGCCAACTGGCTGTTCAACTGAGCGATCGCAGTTGCACGGAAGATCTTTTCTTTCTGAGCATTGATTTCCAATGCCGCCAATTGCTCTTGAGCAGCGTCGCGAGCGGTGCGATAACGATCGGCCGTCTTACGATTCTCTTCAGCAACCGCTTTCCAATTTTGATGAGATGCTACCACGATCACAGCAACCACGCAGAACGCGACACTGGTTAGTAGGATCAGAAAAGTTAGAATCTTGCCCAATAGGTTCATATCAAGCTTTCCTTCTTTGCGTCGAGCAAGCCGAGGACATTGGGGGATAAAAGTTCACAATACTAGGGAGAAAAGCGGCTAACCCTGCGACTTGGATCGATGTCGTATCTACCTGCCAAAACGTAAATCATTCGCGGGTGAGTGCAAATTACCACGGTAGTATAGTTGGGTCAGGAAAATGTTGTCAACGATTTCGTTAAGATAGGTAAAGAACTAGGCCTCATTTTTCATTCTTCTGCAGACTTTGTCGATTGTGCCAAGTAGGCCTATCGCAAACTCTTAAACATCTGTTCCCTCAAGGACTTAAAATCAAATGGATGTTTCCTAATCCGCGTTTTCGATCGCTTCGAAAATGCATACGATCGGAAAAACCACTACAAAACCTATCTTAACCCAAGCCACACTGCCAATTCAATGTTCTAATTGCCCAGATGGCCGGCTGTTTCCATCAGCTGATCCCGATGCCCACCCAACCCCTGGCCAACCTTCGGTGAACCCGCCAAGTGATCCGCCGCGTGACTGAGAAATTTTACATCGCCAGCAAGAGCCCAAGGCTTCGCTGCACCGTCAGAACCCATTTTTTGCAAAAATAGAAGCCGAAACACCGACTTGTAGGAATTCCCTGGAGCCACCCGCCAACGATGACCACTCGAATGCCAGAAAATCAAATCAATCGCAGAGAATGCTTGAATCAAATGGGCACCGCGGCAGCATTACTAGCCGGTAGCCTGGCCGGCTGTGATGGCATGACACGCATGACCACCACGGCCACGTTAAATATCAATCCGGCCAGCCCCGCTCAAAACACTCAGTCGTCTGCCGAAGATGACCCAAATCCAGTGGACGGGCATGCCTTGCATCAGGACTGGCCGGGCTTTCTAGGCCCGCAACGCAATGGAACCACGACTGAGGCGATTGGCTGTCGAGATTGGACACAGCTACCCCTGCTATGGCAAATCCCTTTGGGTGAGGGCTACGCGATCGGCAGCTGCCAAGGCAAGCACGTCTTTCAAACACATCGAGTCGGCGGCCAAGAGATCTTGCTTTGCTTAGATAGCGTAACAGGCGACTCCGTTTGGCGGAAAGATCGGGCGACCGACTACTTGGATATGTATGGCTACGACGGTGGACCAAGGTGCAGCCCGATCCTGACGCAAGACTATGTGCTTACCTATGGAGTGGACGGGGTCCTGACCTGCCGATCGATCAAAGATGGGCAAGAGATCTGGAAGCGGGCACTGAATCAAGCCTACGGTGTCAAGCAAAACTTCTTTGGAGTCGGCAGTGCGCCCGTGATTTTCAAGGATCAAGTTTTGGTCATGGTGGGCGGCAGCCCCGAAACAGATCAGAACATTCCGCCAGGTGCACTAGACCGAGTCACCCCTGACGGTTCGGCCATGGTTTCACTGGATCTTGCAACGGGAGAGCAAAACTATCAAGTCGGCCAAGATTTAGCCAGCTACAGCGCCCCAATCGTTTGCCAGCTAACGGATGATTCAGGGAAGGAAGTTGCGGTTGCCTTGGCCCTTTGCCGAGCCGGGTTATTGGCTTTTGATCCCAGGACCGGTCAACAACACTTTCATTTCCCCTTTCGCGCAAAATCATTGGAAAGCGTCAACGCGGCGACTCCGGTTGCTGTCGGCAACCATGTGTTGATTTCAGAGACCTACGGCTTGGGCGGCGCTCTGTTAAAACTGGATCCACAGAATTTGTCCCAACCTTCGATCGTTTGGCAAGATGACCCAAAAGATCGCGAACAATCCTTGCAAGCCCATTGGAATACGCCCGTAGTTCACGATGGCATGGTCTACGCCAGCAGCGGCCGACATACCGCCAACGCTGAACTTCGCTGCGTCGAACTTATGACCGGCAAAGTCAAATGGAGCCAGGCATCTTTAACTCGATGCAGCATCACCAAAGCCGGCAAAGAGCTGATCGTGGTTAGCGAAAAGGGGGACTTGTTCTTGATGCAGCCCAACGCCGGTAAATTCCAATTGATCACAACGCACCAATTTGCCCAGCCCGGCCTTAAGTTGCGTTACCCTGCTTGGTCGGCAGCAGTCGTTTCGCACGGCAAAATGCTGGTCCGCGACAAGGCAACTCTTTTCTGCTTCGACGTGATGGCGTAAATCCGGTGACGTGATGGCGGAGACAAGGCGTCGAACGTGGACACTCTACCTATCACCAATTCCCTATTCCCTATTCCCTATTCCCTATTCCCTATTCCCAATTCCCTATTCCCAATTCCCTATTCCCAATTCCCAATTCCCTATCACCTTGGTGCCTATCCCTTGGTGCCTATCCCTTGGTGCTTGGTGCTTGAATCTCAAAAGGCTAAATTAGACAGTTGCGGCTGAAGATTGGTGACTCAGTATCTTCGGGATCCAATTGGTTCTCCGCCAGCCATACGACAAACCGCCTGCGCACGCCAAACGTTACCCGACTTGCAAATTAAATGAAACTTCTGCAGGCCAGAGGCACCCATCAAACCCAATCCAAACCAACGTCCCAATTGATTGCTGAATGGGTCAACGCTCCGGAACTAATACGTTCCACGCCTGTTGCCGCAATTCCCGCCACACTGGCAAGATTGACTCCTCCCGACGCTTCGAGTTGCAAAACGGGACGTTTTTGATCGCGCAACTTCACCGCTCGCCTAAGCGTTTGATT
>JBDNHU010000698.1:0-2074 GCA_041688615.1 Mariniblastus sp.
ACAAGGAAATATGCCGGGATTTACTGAGTCGATTGCTCAAACGCCAGTTCTCGTGCCAACGACGATTGTTTGCGGTTTTTGATGGAAGTGCTGCGTTGCAGAACGCGTGGTTGGAGTTCTCTCCTGACGCCGTGGTTCAGCGTTGTTTGGTTCACAAGGAGCGTAACATACGCGCGAAATTGTCGAAGCGTCACTGGGGCGAGTTGGCGAGATTATTCAAGCGTTTGCGTGAGGTTCAGGGCGCAGAGGCGGCTTTGGAAGTGGCGGGTGAGTTGGAATCGTTTTTGAAAGGCAAGAGTGCAACGGCTTACGCGAGTCTACAAGAGGCCGGCGACGAGTTGACAGGTTTGCATCGATTAAATGTACCAAGCACCTTACATCGGAGTTTATTGAGTACCAACGCGATCGAGAATTCGTTTCGCAACACGCGTCGCAAACTGGGGCATGTGACGCGTTTTCGGACCGAGACAGATCAAGCGTCACGTTGGCTATCGTTCTCGCTATTGGAAGTGGAGAAAGGGTTCCGTCGTATATCAGGCCACAGCGATCTAGGGGCGTTAGTCAAAGCCCTCCAGCGGAAACCTGAACCTGAAGCTGAACCTGAGGCGTTGGCTTGGGAGTCGAAGACGGGATAGCCCATCCATCGCGGCTTGGCCCGAGTTCTTTCCTTTCGCCTACGGCTCAAGGAAAGAACTCGGGCGAAGAATCTTGCAAGTCAGTCCAAGAATCATTAACCTATACAATATTCAGAGATCACCATCAGTTTCAACAATAAAACGGACATCCCCAAATTCAGGATACCAACACTAACGAGTACAAATTTCTTGAGGCACTGAGTCGTCTTAGTTTCTGCCCAGATCATACAGGCTGCGAAATTAGGGCCTGCGAGGTTGGCGGGGGCAATGTTGCGATGTGCGCAATATCGAAAGCGTTAGGCGTGAAGGTTGTCGGGTGGACGGATACGTATGCCGTAGAACCGCATGGTGAGGAATTCACTGCTTGCCCAGATGGGAGCTATAATAAAACCGGTGATACTTGCAGGAAGTACCGAGGAAGCTACTATGAATGGGCAAATGGTAGTTTCGCTGGACCTAAACCTGAGAAATAAATGCATGCTTTGTTTTTACTTGTGATCTTGTTTTTGGGGTCCGCACTTTTCAAAAGGAAAGTACAAGTGATAATTCCTGCAGTTGGTAATGGCCGGAACTGGAGTTGGGATACCTCAACTATTAGAATGTTCGTAATTTTAACGGCAGTGATGTCGGCTTTAGTAACTTCCATTTTTGGGTGCAAGCCCGTTTCAGAATCAAGCTTCCAAGCGGCACGGCGCGCAATTGAACAGAATGACATCGCGAAGCTCAAGCAGGTTCTAAACGCTGAGGAAATTGATCAGCAAGTGCGTGCAACCATATTTTTAAATGGGGCATACACAGGATACACGCTGCTTCACTTCGCAGTCGAGGAAAATAGCTTAGGAATGGTAAACTATCTTCTTGAGTCTGGTGCGACCCCAGACTTACACGGAGATTTCGCAGATCTGACGCCGATAATGGTTGCAATTCAGTCAACACCACGGGATGAAATCACGTTCCAAATTGTAAGCTCGCTGATAAAGCACGGCGCTGATGTTAACGTGCGCACCAGCGATGGATATGGCCCCCTTCATCTTTGTGCCGTTTATGACGATTCGCTAGAATTTTGTGAACTGCTTCTGCGGAACAATGCTAATGTTAATGCGAAGGCTAAGTCAGGAACTACACCGCTTCATATGGCGACTTATAGTAATAACCAAAGCGTGGTAGAGCTGCTACTTCTGCATGGAGCAGACGCATCGTTAATAAATAATGATGGGAAAACCGCACTTGATTGCGCGACCGAATCCGGCGATGCTGCGGTATTGAAAGTTTTTGCGGAACACGAAAATCGCCTTCGCTACTGACGGCAATGCGACGTTGTTGCAGAGTGGGGTCAGTGTCGATTGGGACGAGGCTGGGATGGTGAAATCGACCTCTGTTCCCAGCGGTGCGTCGGCGGGCGTGGAGGGGCTTAACGAGTATGGTTACGATGCCGAGGG
>JBDNHU010000699.1:0-3347 GCA_041688615.1 Mariniblastus sp.
AAAGTTCCAGACGGGTCAAAAAATCAGCCGGTCAAGCTTCCACGTGATTAAGCGGACTGATGTCCGCAAAAGCTGGTGTGATTAGGGATTAGTGTGTGATTAGGGATTAGTGTGTGATTAGAGATTAGTGTGTGATTAGAGATTAGTGTGTGATTAGACACAGGTATGTGACCAAAGATAGATTCGTTTTCGTCCGGGCTTTAATTAGGATTGGCTGCGACTCAAGGACGGGTGATTGCGAACTGGGTGGGCCAATGAAGAGCCGAAAGATCTGCCGCAAGTGTATCGGACATTTCTGCTTGCGCGGGGCTCTCCATTTCGAAAGACAGTTGCCCGCCCGTCATTTGATTTTGCAACTGCGGCGCGGTGACGAATAATTCTAAATGGTACTTCCCAGGTAGCAGGGGAACCGCACCCAAGTCACAGCTGATTTGCAGCACCTTACCAACCGCCAAATTGAACGTAGGCTCAATGGTAGGTTGATCCAATCGGACGCTAGGTAAATGCAAGACGCTTTGATTTAGTTTTCCATTATCGCCATGCAAAACTAGGTTACCGAAAACGTCTCGCAGGCGGAATTGAATTCTCATTTCGTCGATGGTGGTCAAACTGGCAAGTGTCAGTTTGAACTGCAACGGTTGGCCGAACGGCATCACGCCCAATTCAGTGTTCTGCAATTGCATTTCAATGCGATCAAAATCACTTCCTTGGCAATCGAATTGCACCTTGGTCTGCAAGGCTTCTTTCGCCGCGAAGTTACGATATTCGGTAAGGCATTGATCGACCGATCCATCGCAAACCAATTGCCCTTGGTTCAACAGGATCCCTCGACTGCAAAGGCTACGAACGGCTTTCAAATTGTGGCTGACAAATAGAACCGTTCGTCCACTCTTTGCGATGCTATCCATCTTTGCCAAACACTTCTGTTGGAATTCAGAATCACCTACGGCCAGCACTTCGTCCACGATCAGGATCTCGGGTTCAAGAAACGCGGCCACCGCGAAAGCCAATCGAGTGTACATCCCGCTAGAATATCGTTTAACCGGAGTGTCCAGAAACTTTTCCACTTCAGCGAAGGCAACAATTTGATCAAATTTTGCGTTGATCTCGCGGCGGGTCATTCCCAAAATCGAGCCATTGAGAAAAACGTTCTCGCGTCCAGTAAGTTCTGGATGGAATCCGGTTCCGACTTCCAACAAACTAGCGATCCGGCCTCGAGTTCGAATGGAACCTTTCGTGGGACGAGTGATCCGAGACAAGATTTTCAACAGCGTACTCTTCCCCGCTCCATTGCGGCCGATAATCCCAAGAACCTCGCCTTCCTGAATGTTGAACGAGACATCACGCAATGCCCAATGCGACCTTTCGGGACTATCTCTATTCGATTTCTTCCTCACGGTATTGGCTAAGCCGACAAACGCGTGTTGCAATATTTCGGTTACACGATCAAACGAAGGCGCTAATCCCAATCGGAACTGTTTCCAAACGTTGTCGCATTGGATCATTGTAGTCAACTTCACTTACTCCCAATCAGCATTCAACCGCACCCTATCTATCGATTCAAGATGCGTCCAACAAGCAAATCTTCGCTGGAAGAATCTCTTGAACTTCCAAAAATCAAACAGTAACCCATTACCGATCGTCAGATTGATCACTTCTAAATTTCATCTGCCACCACTTTTTCAACGCGTTTGAAGAATAGTAACCCAGGAATCAAAAGCAAAAACGTCGAAGCCGTTGAAAGCAACATTGGGTAAAATTCTGGCGGCTTGGTCCCTAAAATCGACCAACGAAATCCTTCGATGACAACCACCATGGGATTCAACGAGTAGAGCCATCGCCATTGTTCTGGAATGACCGAATCAGATTGGTAAAGCACTGGACTGACGTAAAGTCCAATCTGAATCAGGAACGGCACCACATAGTGAATGTCGCGGTACAAAGCGTTCAAAGCAGAGAACCAAATTCCACCCGCCATCGCAGCGATCGCAGCCAAGACAAAGAAAATTGGCAGGTAAACAATGTTCGCACTGGGCACGACACCAAAAATGGCACAGACAATTGCAAGTACCAACAAACCGATCAAAAAATCCACGATGCTGGTCAGCATTACCGAAATGGGCAAAATTAATCGAGGAAAATAAGTCTTCGTCACAAGTTCACGGTTGCCTACCAAACTGTCGCTGGCATCACGCAGCGTCGTGGCAAACAATTGCCAGGGCAACATTCCACACAGTGCAACGACCACGAACGGAAGCGATTCATCGGTCGGCTTCGCTTTGACTAGATAGAACAACACGGCAAAAATCAAAACCGTCGCCAAGGGCTGAACGATCGCCCACGCCATTCCAATAATCGCCTGGCGGTAGCGGACTTGAAAGTCGCGTTTGGCTAACACCCAACCCAGTTCTCGGTAGACCCACATCTCCTTTAGGTCTACCAGTTTCCAATCACTTTCTGGTCCAAATTCGCGCAGCGGAAAGCGGCCCACTAATTCGGAGAATTCCGATTTCAAGGAATCTTGTTCGACTGATTCTGTGGGTGTTTCAAGCATATTCGTTGGTATTTATCACTGAACGCAATGGAAACTTGAAGGTTAAGTGCCCCAAACCTGGCTGCACTAGGCAACGCTAAATTATTTCTTTACGGTTGTTCCATGGCTGATTTGTGGGTGCTAATCGAGTACCATTAAAAGCCAAGTTGTATCTTCGGCTTTGGCCAATGACGATTGAAAATGTTTCAGTCGTTATCAGTCGACGGTTCAGGCTTGATTTTCAACTGACTGCTTTCCAGTTCGATCACCGCAGTGACCTTGCAAAAGTGACCTTGCAAAAGTGACCTTGCAAAAGTGACCTTGCAAAAATTGTATTGGTTTAGCGAAAAATGCGGATTACTGACGCGTGCGGGTTAATGATACGTGCGGGTTAATGATACGTAGGTTGTTGGCTTAGAAAAAGGGCAACCATCGGGCCAAGAATTTGCGGAACTGTGATCAGCCTTGTCAGCCCATTCGCCTGTCGATGCTCTATTTTATGTCGACTTTGTAGAAACTTACTTGATTAAGGCACGCACTATGAATGCTCTTGGTTACGGTAAGCGAATTTTGTTCGTTTTGACCGTTCTATTTCCTACAATCGTTTCGTCTACGGGCAATTTAGCCATGTCACAAGAGGCATCGACTGCAGAGGAAGCCCCATCGCTAGTGTTCAATCTTTGGCCCGGAATCGCCCCCGGCGAAAATAAGGAATTGCCTGCCGAATCGGACACTTCAGGACCTGACGCAAACCAAGTTGCCGGTCGGTCCGTGATTCGCTTAGGCAATGTTAGCACGCCGCAGATCGAAATCT
>JBDNHU010000114.1:0-5513 GCA_041688615.1 Mariniblastus sp.
GAATCCGGTTTCCCAGAATCCGGTTTCCCAGAATCCGGTTTCCCAGAATCTTCCTTGCTGGATTCTTCCGTGCCTGGTTCTTTTTTGGTTGCTTCGATGCTGGCCGAATCCTTCTGAGCGGAAGCGGCCTTGGCTTTTGCCGCAGCTTCAGCAGCTTTCTTCGCTTCTTCGGCTTTTAGTCCCGCTTCATACTTAGCTTTGGCCTTTTCGTAATCCATGACCTGCTGGCGATACTCCACCATCTGGGCATCATACTTTTCCCAGGATTCATGGTAGGCCTTGGCAGACGCCAGCGACTTACGCAAATTTTCTTCCGCCGAAGTCAAGTTTCCAGTAATCGAAAATCGAATCGCAACCGGATCTTTTACGACTCGAGGTTGATCACCCAACTTAAACGCAACCACGGGACTCGGCAAAGAAGTTGAACTCAACAACGCTGTCGTGATCCCGCCTCTTCTAGCTGCCTGAATCGATTCGTCCTCGGCCATCAGGAAGTCACCCAACTTCACATCCAAGCCGATGCGATCGCCAATCGCTGCACCCAACCCTAGTCCCGTCGCCGAATCAATAAATCCTGGAACAATGACTGCATTGGGAAATTCATCTTGGGCGGACTGCTTGTCTGCCGACACCTGGACGCCAATACCACAGATCTTGCCGTCCATCACCGCCACGCTGCCGCCTGGGATCATGCCATCAGCGGTGTAAACTGCACCTGCCTTGACCACCCTTACCAAACCGGTTTGTGGCTGCTGAAATCGTTTTTGACCGTCAACATAAGTCGCCAACACTCGCGTTCCCGAAGCAAAGGGCTGACCGCTAAGCACAACAAAGTCAGCGTCCATCTCCGCGGCCAAGGTTCCCACACGATCGGCGACACCTAACATGTGCGCAGGGTTAGAAGTCACCATTTTCAAGACTTCCCCATCGGTCAAACCCGCTTGCTTGAACATCGCAGCTAAGAACATCAAATCATCTAAATCGCTATCCGATTCGACACAGATAGCGATCTTTTGGGTTGCTCCTTCGCGCAGCAAATGCTGGGCGATTTCCCAAGCCGTTTCGGGCGGATCTTTTGGATCCGTGCTGACCGATGACACAACCCCTGGCCGAAGCCCGGGGCTTAGAACTGTCCCTACGAACTTCGGCGAATTCCAGTCAATGCCCATCATCGCATCCGATACCGAAGGCTGAACCAACAGCACCTTCAAACCAAACTGTTCCGCCAACCGGCGAGCGGCTTGAATTTCCGCCCCAGATTTGGCAGTGATTCGAAACGTGTAGTCGTCTTTGATTGCTGCGGAAATCACAGCAGTCGCTTGCTCATCTAGCGAGGCCTTGCCGGCGTCATTCAAATCCAAAGCAGCTTGAAACAAAGCACGAAGTCCGGAAACCGCTCCGCCTAGGCTGCCTGCAAGCTGAGGATTGGTTGGCATCAGCGGGCGTTCTTCAGAAACCGCACCCACCGGTGGTTGGTAGATAGTCGGAGGATTGAAAGCCGCTGCCGTCAACAGAATCCGCAAACTCTCCTGGCGACGCAAGACTCGCGACGACACATCGTCACCAGCCAACTTAACAACCGAACCCTGTCCGGGCATCAAACGTCGACTGCCGGGCGAAATTTGAACCGTCGTCACGCCAGCGGCCAGCAACTTGTCTTGCTTGTCAAAAAAGTCAAAGCCGTCAGCGGCGGTAATTTGAGGTGTGATCGCCTGTTCATCATCCTGACCCGTCTCTGCCAAAGTGGTTTCGGCAACCACCAGGCCTGGAATCAGTGACGCCGATCCTAATCGATGAACTTCACAGCCAGCCGGAATTTCCCAGCCCTGGGCCGGACCCACAAACTGAATCTTACCACCTTCGACCAGCATCACACCGTTTTCAATCGGTTGACCCTGACCCGTCCAAACCTGTTTGGCAAAAAATGCCTGCGACTGGGCCACTGCGTCAGCGTTCACTGACACCCAAGCCAAACCAATGCAAGTCAACCACAGCCCGAAACTGGAACTGCGTTTTATCAATACTGAAATGTTCACTCGGGTGTCGCCTCCATAAGAAGCTTCAACTTGTCGTCTTTACTACGATCGTAAACCACTTCGCCTGCAATCATGGTCTTATCCACCCACGTCGCAACGTCCAATGGTTCGCCGGTCAAAATCACCAGATCAGCGTCTTTGCCAACTTCCAACGAACCCACAAATTCCTGGACACCCAACGCTGTCGCCGGAGCGATGGTTATCGCCTTGATCGCGTCTTCGGCAGAAAGCCCGTAACTGACCGCAGTTGCAGCCTGAAACCAAAAATAGCTACTACCCAGCGACTGGCGACTGGAACTGTCATCCGACTGGAACAAGTACGAAACGCCTTGATCGCCAAACACTTTAGGAAGCACGATTTTTTCTTCCTTTCGCGTCACTGGGTCTTTCTTCCAGTACACCAAAGTCGAATCCAAAATCACGGGTACCTTACGCTTTGCGATTTCACTTGCCGCTTGGTAGCAATCATTGCCCAAAATCAAAATCGCCTGAAACTTATAATCATCCATCAATCGGAACGCTTGCCCCACATCCATGGCAGTTTCACAGTAGATAAACGCTCTAGCTTTGCCACTGACTAAATCTTGAATTGCCGATTGCTGGACCTCGGGGGTCGTTGATTCACCCTCGGTAGATTCGCTTGCCTCGTCCTCGTCCTCGTCCTTGCCCTTGTCCTTGTCCTCGGACTGCCCCTGCTCACCCTCTTCCTGAGCGTCGTCGGCTTCAACGGACGCCTCTTCCTTCTCAGCAATGGCGTCCAATTTTTGCTTGGCCGAATCCAATTCCTTTCGCAGCTTTGCAATGTGGCTCATGCGACTGCCTGATGTCGGTCGCATCGAAAGTTTTAACCCGGCGCTGCGAACCAACAGCATGTCATCGACATACGAACCGGCTGTTTTCATGATGGCGGCTTGCCCACCAATCATCGTGCTATTGCCTGGAACCACAGCGGCGGTAGTCACACCATTGCGACGCGATTCTTCGAAATAAGACCGACTGGGGTCAATCGAATCCACCACCGACAGAAACGGGACCACTTCATTCCGCTCGTTCGCTTGGCTCATGCCACTTGCGTTGTGGGGATCGACCATGCCTGGCATCACCACCTGACCCGATGCGTCAATCACCTTCGCTTGGACGGGGATTGCGACATCGGTTCCAATTTCCTTGATGATGCCATCTTCTATCAAGATGATTCCATTGGTAATCGGTTCGCCGGCCGCCGTGATGATCTTCCCTGCTTTGACTGCAACCAATTGGGCCAGTGCGGGAACGATTTGGCCAACCCAACATGCACCAATGCATGCGATTCCAATTAACAAACGGCCCAAGGACCGGCGCTGCTTATTCATTGTTACCCTCTTCATTTGAGAGAAGCTTTCCATCAACCATGGTCCATTGAATTGAAGATGTAAACTGTAGTGGATCACCGCTTAGCGCCACCAAGTCGGCATCGTAACCAACTTTGATCGACCCAAGTCGATCACCCAAACCCAAAATTTCTGCCGGACTCGATGTCACCGCGGCCAACGCCTGATTTGGAGTCAATCCGAAGCGTACGCCGAACCTTGCCTGAGCCAACAAATTATCACCCGCTAAGCAAAAAGGGATCTTCGCATCCGCCAATTTGGCCGGAGTTCCCCAAGCCAGTTCCGAACCTTCTGCCCCTCGTTCGGATGTCGACGACGCCGTAAACACGACCGACATTTTCTTTTCTACCAGCAAATCAATTGTCTTATAAGCTTCATCACCGCCGATTAAAATCGGCTTGAAACCGAACTCATTCGCAATTTCGGTTAACGTGTGAATGTCAAAAGCCAATCGACTGACACCCATCACGACGTCGTCACCCTTGAACAGACCGGCAAGCAATCGATCCGACACCGGATACTGGCTCGCTCGATCCGGTTGCTGTTGCCAAAGCCGGGCAGCATGAAAACGGCTGCGAAGAATCCAGACCACACCCATCCGGTTGGTCGGTTGGCGAACATAAATGCTATCAGGACGACTTCTTGAATTATTTCTGGCAGCCGGGTCGCTGCACATGGACAAAACCATGCCACTGTGCAGGCGAACGGTTCGCTTTTCGCGATCCTTACCGGCTGATTTCAGCACACCAGCATAACCAGCGACCACATTGTCAGTGCCTGGCACGATATTCAACGTCGTCATCCCGCCGTCGGCCGCTTTTCGGAATGATATATCTTCAAAATCAACCGAAGCCAGCGTTTCAAAATCCGGTGTCACTTCGTTAGTGACCTCTGCATCACCGCCAACGATGCCGACATTGGACACCGCATCCACCATGCCTGGCATCAAGGCAGCGACCTCAACCGTCTGGGTGCCCTCGGGCACTTCGATCTTCGCTCCAATCGCCTTAATCTTACCCGCCTGAACCAACACCATGGCTGGTCCCGGCTGCGAATCGTCGCCCAAGTAGACCAAGTCCGCCTTAATCAGCATCAAATCACCGTCGGCCACGTCCTGGGCGCTGGCAACCGATCCACTGGCAATCGGTTGCAACACCAACGCAAAGATCAGCATGATCGCGAACATCAATCGTGCCCAAACCGACGGATCGGTCCTCAGTTCGGGGGCGCAACCTTGCTGTGGAAACCGCCGTCTTTTCAATTTATGCAAAACGAATTCACTTTTCAACAAAACATCCTCCTCTGCCATTGACGAACCCTTCACACAGAATGCCAAGCGGGAATAAGTCTTAGTTCAACGATTAAATCAATATCACTTAGCTTCTAAAACTTTACCATCAACGATCACCCACTCCGGCTTCGCCGACAAACTGAGTGGTGAATCTGACCAAATAACCAGATCCGCGGGGGCGCCCAATTCCAAACCTGACTTCAATTGTGGACTAAATGATTTGGCAACACCGGCGGTCAATAGTTTCAATGCCGTCTGATTGGCCATCCCACCGCTAACCAAACGCCCAGCGGTCATTCGCAGCGTTTCGCCCGAATCACCCGCTAACAAAACGGGCACACCCGCCTGAGATGCCGCAACCAAATCTTCAAAGTACCAATCGTTTGTTGTCGATGAAGCAACATCCGCAATGATGCCAACCTTGAATTGGACCAATCGACTAATGAATGGCTTTAATTGTTTTGGACCTTTGAACCAAGCCTTCACCTTGGACTGTTTGATCAGCACCAACGCTGCATCAATTTCTGCGTCGCTTTGGACACAGATAACAACAGGCATTTTTCCGTCGGCAACTTCTTGAAAATCACGCAAACGTTGCAATTCCAATTGGGCGACTGCCGACTCGGGCAAGAACACTCGCGACTGCAACAAATTACCTTGCAACCGATCCCGCACCATCTTCAATTGACTTACCAAACTGGCCGGGTACCTCTGAGCATCCCTGGCGTCGCCTGACAACACCCACTGTTCGGCGGCACGATTTTTAGCCGACAACGCCTGGCCCGATAACGCCTGGCCCGATAACGCCTGGCCCGA
>JBDNHU010000115.1:0-7505 GCA_041688615.1 Mariniblastus sp.
AGTGTTTAGCATCACAGTGTTTAGCGTGAGAGTGCTTTGCCGTAAGGTGCTTTTCGGGCCTTTGACGCCGTTGATTCGGGGTGGACAGCCCTGCGTCAAGTTTTGCGGCTTGTGGGGCAGGATTACTTGGGTGTGTTTGCATGTCCTGCAAAGATTTTGAAACAGGCTGCGAATATTGCTTTGTCCCGGGCGGATTAACAAGGTCAGTCAAGCGATGGTTTTCGGACTCTTGTGCCCCTCGCGCAGGCACGTGTTGGCGCCCTAATGGACGCGTTTGCCGGTTATTCGAAGATTGATTAAGCAGTTAGTTGAAGCGAGCCTTTGGGTGAGCATTTTTGGGAGAGATACAATGTTCTACGGCATGGATTACATCTTGCTGGTCATCGTTCCGTCGATGATCTTGTCGGGCGCTGCCAGTTGGTTGGTACAGGCTGCTTTTAATCGCTACAGCAAAGTTGGGACTCGGCGCGGCTACACAGGAGCCCAGGCAGCCCAATTGTTACTTGATCGAGCGGGAATTCATGACGTGCAAGTGGTTGCTGTGGCTGGGCACTTAACGGATCACTACAACCCAGCGACAAAAACACTGGCACTTTCACAGAATGTCTATGGCAGTAATTCCGTGGCGGCTATTGGCGTGGCAACGCACGAAGCGGGGCATGCGATTCAAGATGCCGTGGGTTACGTTCCTTTGAAGCTGCGGGCTTTGAGTGTGCCAGCGGCCGTGGTTGGTGGTCAACTGGGTCCAATTGCGATGATGGTGGGCCTGTTTCTGCTGACTGCTGTTCCTGTCTTTGGGAAAGTGGTGTTCATTGGCGGAGTGGTCCTGTTTTCCGGCGTGTTGCTGTTTCAATTGATTACCCTGCCGGTCGAGTTCAACGCTAGTTTGCGTGCTCGCCGTTTGGTGGTCGAGGCGGGGATCGTGGATCAGCAAGAACGCAGTGGCATCGACAAAGTCTTGACGGCGGCGGCGTTAACTTATGTGGCTGCGGCGGCGACAACCGCATTGACCTTGTTGTACTACTTGATGCGGAGCGGATTGTTGAATCGTCGGGATGGTTAAGTTTCCGGATACGGGCAGAAAGCGATGTATGGACTCGCTAGCGGATTGAAATCTGCCTAGTTGGGCTTCGGTTTTCGGGATACATTTACCGACGTCTCGTTTCCTGCCAATGCAATCTGCCGATGCAACCTGGCATGTCATTTTCTCCGGCTAAGCGATAATCCAGGGCGTGATTCTGGATTCTCAGGGGATGCAGGAAACGAAATTCAGGACATTTGCCAGTTTCAGCCCTGTTGGACAATCCAAGTCTGGCTTCTCAAGCAATTCAATGGGGCGTGATTCGGTTACGATTCAAAGAATGGCGTCGGATTTGCGAGGCGTTTGGGCTGCGATGTTCTTTGTGAGCTGTATGTTTTGGCATGGGGATTGGCGAATCTTGGGTCCCATGTGTTTTGCGTGGAATAAGTCCTGACTTGGCATCGCTCTGAATTTGGATCTACGAACCAAAGTAAGTTGATCCAAGCTGCGAAATTTTTGTCCAACGGTCGTCCAGTCCGTTTGGGTGCATGCTTGACGTTTGGCGGCCAAGGATTGGCTGCTTATTCGTTGGGCGATTGAGAGAAAATAAATGTTGGGACAAGGAAGTCCTACAACTAGAAATTTGGTCATTGGCTGGGGATCACTTTGGCCTCATTGGGCGGTGTATTGCCTAGTGGTTGGGACCAGTTTCGCCGCAGCGGTTTCTTGCGGGGCACCGCTGGCTACTGCCTATTGCCTCAGCCAGCTCCTGACGCCTCAACGCCTGACGCCTCAACGCCTGACGCCTCAGGGAGTGCCAGCTCAGGAAGTTCAGGCCAAAGACGCCCCGTTGAAGCCAAGCGGTGATGAAGTTGGCCTCAACCGTTTCTCGCCGTTTCCCCTGGCAATCGATACTGCGGGTCGGCCCGCCACGGGTGGCTTGAACGCCCAAAACCCAGCGGATCGGTTGCCCCTGGGAGACAATGAATCTGAGACTTCGCCCAGGCGATTACCCGTCCGGTTGAGATTTACTTGGGGCGGTGCCAAGGCTAAAAAATGGCAAGGCCAATTTCGAATCGTCACCAAAGACGCCGCGATCCATCAGGGCCAGCAGGCAATGCATTGGCGTGATTTGACGTTGCTTTCGATCGATAGTGACGCGCCTGGATCGGTATTCGTGGATGAGTTGGGATCGATTCAAGTCAAACCGACTCACGCGTTGACCTATTCCAGTTTTCAAGTTGACTGCGTGGCAGACGTGGAAACGTCTGAGTTGGAAATTCAATTTTTTGCGACGGAAGAACCGTCGGCCGTTTTCCGACAAACATTGGATTTGCAGCAGTTAGTCACGCAGTCATGGAATACTGCGCTGGATCAGCAGGGGAATGGACTGTGGATTGAGCGCCCTTTAGAAGATCGTCTGAGGTTTGACCTGAATCGACCTGCCGCCAAAGCAGCTGATGTCTTTCGCAGTGGCCAGGCGTTTAACGTTTCGATTCATCCCAATCATTTGAACTTGCCCAAGGCGACCCAGGTAAAGTATCACTTGCGTCTGATGGAGGTTTCCAGTCAGCCCAAGCAGGTTTGGGAAGATCGCGGCGAGGTTTCTTCGTCTGAAGTAGGTGAATTGGATACCTTGGGTCCCTATCCCATGATTGCCGGTCCCAAGGTGGGTGTTTACCAATTGCAAGCGACACTCACTTATCCAAAATCGCAATTAAATCTGTTTTCAGGACAGGTTACTATCAGTCGAAATCTACAGTGGGTTGTTTTGCCCAGTAAGTTGGAAGTTGAATCCAAGAGCGTGAGCGAAGTTCGTTCGCTGGCGTCCCAGTCCAGTCGCGTACAAGAAGTGTTTTCAATAAAGCCACAGCAGTTGTCCAGTAATTGGCAACGAGTTTCCGAGGCCACTCGGTTTGGTGTGCTGCCCAGGTTCAGTCCTTTTACGCGTGCTTCTGAAACCCACTATCCTTCGCTGGGAAGTAGCACGCTTACGTTCGTAGATACGCCTGATGGTCAATTGCTGGAGCTGGCCCCAAGGCAATGGCGCACCATTGAACTCCCAGCGATCGATGCGGGTCTATGCTGGGTAGAAATTGAATATGCAGCAGTGCCAGACATGCGTTTGGCAGTGACGATGGTGCAGGCAGACAATTGGGGGCGAATGCCCCAGCTGACAAATGGATGGGGCATCCAGAATCCTAGCGATTTTTTGCAGAGCGAATCGGTGGAAACCTCGGAGGGTTCCACACTGAAATCTTCCCGCGCGATGTTCTGGGTGAACCCCAAGGAAGGCGGGTCGGGGGCGGTTTCTTTGGTGCTGCAAAACACCAGTGAAGACCGGGCGGCTCAGATTAGCGAAATCCGAGTGCTCTCTGAATGGTCAAGCAAAGTCGTGGGTGACGAATTTCAGATTGAAGGTATAGCATCGATCGGTGGCGATGAAGCGTCGAATCGTTCACTGCCTGTGGCTAAGGTAAGTGCGCCTGGATTACAGTACAGGGGCAACCGGAGTATCCTTCAAACTGAAGGGACCGTTAAGTCTCGCCAAGTGGGCGTCTATTTAGAATCGCCACTATTGGCAGCCGTTTTTCATGCGCGTAAAAGCAGTTTGGACCCGAGCCTTCCAGCCGTAAATGATTGGGTGACTTTCTTGGATGCTGGTCAGCATTTGGTCGACTACCTTCGTGCAAATGAATTCAATACGGTTTGGTTGCCAATCCTAAGTCAGGGTGGTTCTCTATTTCCATCGAATGCATTTCAAACGACTTCGCGTTACGAGAATAGCGTATTTCAGGGGAATGGTCAGCCGACTGCACAGTTAGATGTGCTGGAATTGTTGCTTTCACAGTTGGATGACGAAAATCTTTCAATGGTTCCAGTCTTGGAATTATCGGGCAATATCGATGCGTTGGAACGATCGCCGGCGGACAATTCTATGCAAAGCGGTTTGTATCGAAACAATGGCCGGCAATTAGCGGTCCAGGAATCGTCTGAAGTGTCGACCTTGGGATTCTATAATCCGTTGAACCCCAGAGTTCAAAACGTAATTATCGATTTGGTAACCTCCGTTGTGCAACGCTGTCGAGACCACCGTTCGTTTGGCGGGCTTGCGATTGAACTGGGGCCTGAAAGTCATCTCATTTTCACTAGTGAAGACATGCCTTTGGATATCGTCACCGTTGAGCATTTCTTGCAGCATTCGCAGATTGCCTGGCCCGAGACCGAGTTAGGTGCACTTGGGACTTCGACATTGGAAGAGCGTGCCGATTTTGTCTTGCAACGGCATCGCTTGGCGTGGTTAGATTGGCGTTCCAGCGAATTAGCCAACTTCTACGTGAAGATACAACAGGCTGCGCGCGAAGTCGCTGGCGACCCAGATTTCCAGGTTAGCTTCGTGGCCGAAGGTTGGACGAATTTTGAAGCGATCGACCCCGTCATTTTCCCCTCGTTGCGGACCACCAGCGATTGGCAAGCGAATCTGTTGAAATTGGGATTAGATCCTACACGATTTGGTCAGGATACTGCGCCGCAACTACTATTTCAGTGGCCCAGTTCTAACAATCAAACGTTGGCGGGAAGCCGGAAAGCGTACGAATTTTCACATTCTGAATCTGTTTGGCACGCGCTCGGTTCGGTTAAACACTTGGGATCGATGGTCCAACAATCGGTTGAAACGTTAGATCTTAATCAAGCAACCAAGCACTTAAGTAGTCGCGATCTGGGCACGCAAACGGTGGTCGCTTATCGTTCGCCCAATGACTTAACTGCCCGCTGGGCCGATTCTCTGTGGTGGAATGACTGTTCTAGCATTAGCCTCCAGAGTTGGGCCTTACCCCGCTGGGGAAGTTCCCAGCAAAACGACTTTGCCAAGGCGTTTTCGTTGCTGCCTGATCGTGAATTTCAGACGCTGTTTCAGGACCCAAGTTCCCCAGTGGTTGTTAGGCAGTACGCAAGTGACGGGAAGGCAATCATTTACATCGTTAACGCGGCCCGCTGGACAGTCGACAGTCGCCTGGCGCTGGAATTTGCGAATGAATCTGCCGGTCGTGGTGCGGATTTTGTGGATCTGCTTTCAGGCAAGACTTTGGTGTTAAAATCCAGTGCGGCTCAATCTAGTTCACCGCTTAATGGCGGTGTAGCCAATGCTGCGATGTTGGTCGTGAATTTGCCGCCATCGAGTATCACGGTATTGGAAGGCGTGTCGATTTCAAGAGTCGCATCGGTTTCCGTTGTTGATGCGGTAAATACGGCTGAAAATCTGCGACAGGTTAAAGACGCTCTTTTCCGCAAACTTCGCAGCGCAGGTCAAGCGAGTGCCCTGCCTGGCCCCCAAAATAGTGACTTCGAAGAAGGGAGTGGTGGTATACAGGTGCCGGGGTGGACATTCAGTTCGGCGGTTGGTCAACAAATTGTGACCGATGCAAGCCTGTCGCATTCGGGTGGGCAAAGCCTTCATATTACCAATAAAGCAGGGGTTGCATGGGTGCGCACGATGCCGCTGGAATTCCCAAGCACTGGACGGCTAAGTGTGACGGCTTGGTTGCGGCCGCATCCAGAAAGTGAAACCCGCCGCTTACGTTTGTCGATCGATGGCGAGACGACTGCAGGGCAGAAATATTATCGCTTTGCCGAAATTGATTTGGAAGTGCAGAGCCAAGCACAAGGTTGGCAACCTGTCGCAGTGCACTTTGATGACCTTCCCGAAGACGGACTGCGGCAGATGCGGATCGGTTTCGATTTGATGTCGTCGGGTGAAGTCTGGGTCGATTCTGTGCAGTGTTTTGATAGGTGGTTTGATGCGAACGATCAGAAAATTCTTTCGAATCGTTTAGGTTTGGCGGCCTACGCTTTGGAGAATAAGCAAAGCGCGTTTTCGGCATACCAAACGATGGATAACTATTGGTTGAAGTTTATCAGTCAACATGTCGAAGACCCGGCTCGTAAAGTGATTCATGATGCCAGTTTGTTGAAGAGTGATGACGGCAATTTCAATCGCTCTGGTCGTGGTGTTCGACGTATAT
Organism: Mariniblastus sp.; assembly: GCA_041688615.1. Taxonomy (GTDB): domain Bacteria; phylum Planctomycetota; class Planctomycetia; order Pirellulales; family Pirellulaceae; genus M30B19. Next base: position 6,046 of record JBDNHU010000115.1, read on the forward strand.
TTCCATTTCGCTAGTGCTTGAAATGATTCGCGTCTAGCGATTTTTTGCGGCGATTTCTAGGCCCCCAAAATGGTTTTTTTAATCTTTTATTGAGCGGGTATTGAAACGTCCAACCGACTACGTTAAGTTTTTAAATGTTAAACGCAAACGTGGGCTGCCAAGCATCCTGATGCCCCCGCAGGGGTGAGTACCTCTGGATTAGCTGCTGACTGGGTTAGCTGCTGACTGGGTTAGCGGCGTTGGGTTAGCGGCTTTGGGATTTGAGCCAATTCGCATTATGGTGGTCCCGGCTAGTGAGCGATTAAGCTGTGATGCGAACTGCCATTGAGGTCGCAAGTGGATGATCGCAACCTGGCTAGACTTGCTGAGAATGCGTTCTGAAGCTTTATCAAATTCATGTTTTAGTTTGCGATTAAAAGAATTCTAGGATTTTCTGATGCTTGATTTGTTTGATAAGATTCAAGAGGCGACATCAGCAATCCAAAAAGTTTGGAATAAGAAACCGCACGCGGGTATTATCTTAGGGACCGGGTTGGGACCGTTGGTTCAGGAGATCGAAGAGGAAGCTTCGATTGACTATCAAGATATTCCTCATTTTCTAAAGTCAACGGCCACCAGTCATCGTGGTCGGTTGGTATGCGGCACCCTAAACGGATTGCCTGTTATGGTCATGGAGGGCCGTTTTCATAAATATGAAGGCTATCACTTGAAGGAGATTACGTTTCCTGTTCGAGTGATGAATGCGATGGGTGCAGGGCTCTTGGTGGTTTCGAATGCCTGCGGTGGAATGAATCCAAACTACCGATGTGGTGACATCATGTTGATTGAAGATCAAATCAATTTGATGGGCGATAACCCTCTTTTCGGTGTGAACGATGACCGATTGGGCCCGCGTTTTCCGGACATGTGCGAGCCTTATGATCAGCAGTTGATTCAGCGTGCGTTGCGGGTTGCTAGGCGGGAAGACATTATTGCCCACCAAGGCGTTTTCGTTGCTGTTGCTGGCCCAAACTTAGAGACCCGTGCAGAATACCGATTTCTTCGAAATATCGGTGCCGATGTCGTGGGCATGAGTACCGTGCCCGAAGTGATCGTTGCGGTTCACTGTGGAATGCGTTCGATTGGTTTCTCCGTGATTACGGACATGTGCTTGGCTGATGCGTTGAAGCCAGCCGACGTTAACGAAATTATTGCCACGGCAAACGCTGCGGCTCCTAGGCTGACTAGGTTGGTGATGGGCGTCCTGGCCGAGGAAACACCGCAGGCATAACACCCTAAAAATAACACCCTAAAAATAACACCCTAAAAATAACACCCTAAAAATAACGTGCGGAAGCTTGGGCAAGTAAGTTTGTGAACCAAGTAAGTTTGTGAACCAAGTAAGTTTGTGAACCAAGTAAGTTTGTGAACCAAGTAAGTTTGTGAACCAAGTAAGTTTGTGAACCAAGTAAGTTTGTGAA
>JBDNHU010000116.1:0-5435 GCA_041688615.1 Mariniblastus sp.
TGTCACTGGTTCGATTCCAAGATGCGTTAGAAGAAGTGTTGGTGGATTATCGCCCGAATCTTCTTTGCGTGTATCTATTTGAAATGACTCAGACTTTCTTTTCGTTCTATAACCGTAAAGACTGTCATGTGGACGGTGCCCAGAAGGATGTTCAATTAAGCCGATTAGTGATGTGTGATTTGGTGGCCAGGACGATCAAGACCGGACTGGCGTTGTTGGGAATTGGTGTCGTTGAAAAAATGTAGTGTCGGCCCTAGTCGGTACAGGAAATTCGTGCGGCCTGGTTTCTGATGGCCTGGTCGCGAATTGCGAATTGCTTGGCCGCGAATGGTTTTTGGCTGGGGCGACGACTATTGATTCACTTTATTGACGATGTCGTTGTCAAAGTAATTAATGGACATGCCGGCATCGACAACAATTTTTTGGGCGTTCAGGCCTGAAGACCTTGGGCTAAGTAAGAAGCAGGCCACGTCTGCGGATTCCTGCGTGGTGACGGCCTGTTGGCGGGGGATTACTTTCTCGGCGTACAAATATGCGTCCACATAGCCGGGGATGCCGGCGGAGGCGCTGGTTTTGAGTAGTCCGGGTGCAACGGCATTGAAGCGAACTTGGGAAAATTGACTGAAGCTTTTGGCCAAGAATGCCAAACTGCTATCCAGTGCCGCTTTGACAGGCGCCATAAACCCGTAATTTTCGCTGGCCATGGTGGTTGTGGAAATCGAGATCGTGATGACCGACGCGGTTGGGGTCAGCATTTCTTTGAAAGCATTGGCAATCGCAATGAAGCTGAAGCAAGAGACGTCGATGGTGCGTAAAAATTGCTGCCGCCCGGTTTCGTGGAAGGGACGCATGCCGCCCGAGTAATCGGCGAAGGCAATAGAATGGACCAGTGCATCGATTTGCCCAACGATCGCTTTGACCTCCAAGGCAACTTGGTCAATCTGATCTTGGAATTCGACATCGCAGACCAAAATAGGCTTATCCTTCAAAAGCTTGCCTAGGCTCTCTTTTCGCTCGGGCGATCGAACCACGTAGATCACCTGGGCCTGATGTTCTTCCAGCGTTTTTGCGACGTGGTAAGCGACGCTTTTCTTGTTGGCGACACCAAACACAACGATCGTTTTTCCAGCGAGTTGTAAGAAATCCATGGCAGCAAATTTTAGTTACAGAGGAAGGGGGATCGTCCGATCGCAGCAGTGAACGGGCACTACTTTTGAGCTTTTGGCGCCAACGAACAAACAAAGTCGAATCTTAACGAAAGTGCATCACCGACCATGACTTTTCCGCTAAGGAAAATCACATTTTGGACGGTTTCGCGAACTTCAGCGTGTAGTTCAACGGTATCGCCAGGGCGTACCATCTTTTTGAACTTCGCCTTGTCGACTCGAGTTAGCACGGGGACCGCGGACGAGGCGATTTTGTCGAGGATGCGAGAAACCAGAACCGCACCGGCCTGGCAGCACGATTCGATCAGGATCACACCAGGAACGAGTGGAAATTCGGGGTAGTGGCCCTGAACGAAAAATTCGTCTTCTCGAAAGGTTTTACGGCAGACAATCGAATCGTCCGTGGATTCTACGATTTCGTCGATCAACAACATCGGTGGACGGTGCGGGATTGCGGCCAAGATTTCTTCGAGTGACATGGATAAGATTTCCGATTAAAAAATAATTGTTGCGAACAGAGCCACGTTGCGTCCCAACGTCACTAGGGTGCCCATCATCCCGAAGGATGGTCAATAGTTCAATAAGGCTTGACAAGTTCCCCGCGTGGACCTAGCCAATAAGGGCTTGCGGCGCCTTGAAACATTGGAAAATGGGCGGTTTAACGGGGTACAAAGTGGACGGTGCTTCTAAAAACGATTTCCATCGCAAAGGAGTTAGATTGGATTGCGATTGCATGCTGGGATCTCGCGTGAAAACTACCAGTGGAAGCGGGAAAAGTCATTTGCCCTGACGCGCGGCTGAAACCGAAGCCAAGTCTAGATTCGGTCCCGCAAGGTTGATTGTTTGCCGTTGGATTGCTTACGTTTGTATCCAAACACATACTGATTGGCCCGGGGAACCTTGGACTAGCGTGTCTTGTGCGAGAGGGCGAAAGTAAGAGGGCGAAAGTAAGAGGGCGAAAGTCAGTTCCCAATCCAGTCCAAAGCCATCGTCGGGTTTAGCAATAGATCGTTTCGAACTTGGCGATTCTTTGGCGGACGTGCTCAGCGTCTGCCGCGTCGCCGGTCTGTTGACGGCTTTCGTAGTCGTCTTCAAATTCCTCAATCAGGTCGATGATTTCGCTGCGATTTGGGTCGCTCATACGGTCAAAGAACATGACGCCTTGAAGATGATCGAATTCATGTTGGAGAACTCGAGCGAAATAGCCACTGGTGCGAATTTTCACCAGTTCGCCTTTCAAATTATAAGCTTGAAAATCAATTTCCAATGGCCTTGTGACCGGGCCGTAGACGCCGGGTAAACTTAGGCAACCCTCTTCGCCCTCTTCGGAGCTTTTTGGGCGACTAATGACGGGGTTGATAAATGCTAGTTCCTCGCCTTCGCCGCGTTTTCCTGTTGTGTTGATGACAAACAGTTGCAGCGGCAGGTTGACTTGGTTTGCGGCCAGGCCCACGCCTTTTGATTCGTACATCAAATCAAACATCTGCGACACGAAATCCTTTAGCTGCGCGTCAACTCGTTTGATCGGTTTACTCTTGTGACGCAGTGTAGGGTGCGGGTGAGTAATGATCGCCAGTGTTCGTTCTTCTGGTGTCAATGTTGGGATCAATGGGTTGTTCATCAATTTCTCGTCAAGGCTGGTAAGTCGTGAACCCTGCATCGGTTGTCATCAATGTCGATCCAACGGCGGGCCTATTTGTAAAACCGACCTCACGCTAAGCAGGCACCAGACTAAGCAGAACCCAGACTAAGGATGCTTGAACCTACGTGGAAACCGTACTATTTTTGCTGCACTGTTGTGGTGGATTCTAGGCCCTACATTAGAACGTTTTTCGCCTTGGTTCACTACCGGTCATTCGGGCCGGTTCTTGACCCAAGTTTGGTTGCTAGTGGGTATAGGAAAATCGCTGTGAATACGCCCAGCCAAGAAGAAACGGTTGCTAGGCTTTTGTCGCAGGCCATTCGTGGATCGAGGGTCCGTCAATGGACTTGGCCGCCAGATTCCAGTCGAGCCAATCCTGAGAAGCCAATTTCCAGGAATATCATGGCGATTGGGAAGAGGATTGCGGGGGATGGTCATTCGGACCAATGATAGCGAACCATACACCAGATGGCGCGGATTCCATCTTTGATGCCGATTTTCTTTCCCTGGGCGTAGGTTCGTTTGTTGTAGGAGATGGGTTGTTCACAAAATTTAGCTGACGCAGATCGGGCAAGTTTAGCGGTCAGTTCGATTTCAATTCCAAAACGATTTTCTTTTAGAGAAGGACTGATCGATTGAATCAAGGAAGTCTTGATCAACTTGTAGCAGGTTTCCACATCAGTGAGTCGAAGTCCGTTGAAGACATTCGAAATTTTGGTGATCGTTTGATTTCCAAAACGGTGCCACAAAGGTGACGAATCGTTAACGCACAGCAAAAAGCGACTGCCGTAAACTACCGTTGATTGACTTTCATTTGCCGCTGACAGCAGTCTCATTAAATCCATTGGATTGTATTCATTGTCCGCGTCCTGAATTGCGATCCAAGGCTGTTTGGCCAGCGGAAATCCTGTTCGCAAGGCTGCTCCTTTTCCTTGATTGACCGTGTGTGACACAATCGAAAGTCCACCGGGAAGTCGCCGTGTCCAAAAGGGTTCATCGCATTGCAGTTGCCGTAGATTTTCTCCAGTACGATCGGTGCTGGCGTCGTCAACCACAATAATTTGTGATACCGCGGGGCAACTGGCCAGACGTTCCAGCACGCCGATGATGGTGTCGCCTTCGTTGAAAACAGGCACGACCACCGACATTAGATCCTCTGTGGTTAGCGGCTGCAGTCCATATTGACGGATCGTTTGACGGTCCAAGTCTGTGGTCGCTTGTTCGATCAAGTGATTGTAGAGATCGGCATTGGGCCAATTGAAAAGTTCGGCGTCCGATTCAACGGATTGGATACGCTTTGCGGGGCGATCGTTGACCAGCGAAGTCGCAGTTGTACGAAAAGCCTGGAAACATCGCGTACGAAAATCATGCCACTGTTGCGGCGTCAAAGGTGTTGCAGCTGTTGGATTGGGCGGCATGGTTTAGCAGACTTCCAATGTAATCGTGACAGGAGTCCATGCCATCGATAATCAAAATGAAACATCAGTGAAAGCATTTATTCGGATTCTGCAACGAAGCAGAACAGAAGTTGAAATCAAGTGAACGGACAAGTGAATGCGAAAAGGGTCTAGCCACTAAATTGATCGGGTTGCTTTGCTGCATCATACAATCGATTGGTGCACGATTGCAGTACGCTGGAGATAGGACACTGCGAAATTATTCGAGTCGCGGGTACGCTGGAATCAATGCCATGTCAAGCAAGCTAGTAGAAAAAGAGTGGATGCCAGCGAAAATAGAATTGTTCAAAAAAGGTTTAGTGTTTGCTTGACAAGTGGTTGGTTGCGCAGAGAATAGGCGGAAGCTTTTCAAGCGTTGCTTGTTGGCTCTGTGTCGGTGACCCAATGCGAATTCAGTAGCCGCAACTGATTTATTGGTTTTGGCTGTTGGATTTTGATCGCTTGGGTTTGCATTGTGACTGGCTTGTTCGCTTGGGATTTTTGTTTCCCGAGTAGTACGACCTTACGGGTTTTGTTATAACACTGGTCTGTTGATTAAGAATTTTGTGCAGTTGATTGTAAGGTTAATAAAGATCTTAGGTCGATGTGGAATCTTTTCTGGATCGTGATGGTTAGCGGGTAACCTGTGTTCTTAGGTTGCCAATAGTCTGTGAATTCTTTTCCTAAACTTGTTGCTTGTCGTGATAGGAAGATTCCTGATGGATTTATTGACAGTGTTTGGTAGACCCCAGCTCTGGTTTTTGACGAATTATCGATTGATCTTAAGTTACTGTCTGCGTTTGCTGGACGAACTTGTGTCTGTTTCGATGACAACTTTCGCGGCGTTAATTAGAACTTTCTTTGGGCAAGTAAACTTGCAATCTATGCCCAGCAGTGGGGCGTGTGTTTTACGCCTGCACAATCGCCTGCACAATCGCCTGCACAATCGCCTGCACAATCGCCTGCACAATCGCTTGCAATTATTTTCAACCGGTTCTTCGCGTGTTGGCGAAACAGTGCTTTGGCTTGAATCTAAAGTTTCTCAATGGTTAGTTGCCACCAGATTTCCCTTGGTGTTGAGGTTCCCGACTGACCTGGTTGCAAGTGTCGTGGATTTTCGCCGGGATTCAATTTTGTCTTAGTCGGCAGCCAAAGTGTGGGAAACTTTTAGGCAATGGTTGTGTTTTGGAA
>JBDNHU010000117.1:0-5699 GCA_041688615.1 Mariniblastus sp.
CAAACGAACGCGCAAACGAACGCGCAAACGAACGCGCAAACGAACGCGCAAACGAACGCGCAAACGAACGCGCAAACGAACGCGCAAACGAACGCGCAAACGAACGCGCAAACGAACGCGCAAACGAACGCGCAAACGAACTTGGTGGGAGAGATCAGTGGGTCTTGATGATAGTCGCAAGGGTATCGGCGGCGGCTTGCAGACTGCGATTGGCCATGCGAAAGTTGGTGTGAGTTGACACTTCTTCTTGGATTTCGATAAACAGCAGCGTCGCATTTTTCAAGCGAGTCAATTTCTTCTTAGCAAACCGAATTGCTTCGGCAAAGTTCTTTTGTTCGATGTGAATGCCAACCGCGTGGATGTAGTCATACAGTTGGCGCTGCACCTTTTTTAGGTCTTCGTCATCTTCCGCTTCGTCGCAATGCTTTAAGAAGTTCCGCACCATCCAAATATGAGCCAATTGCTGTTCGATCTGGTGGATCTTCGCCATCTCTGCAGCGGGCGTTGAACGGGCATTGGTCGATTCCTTTTCCAAAACACTATCGTTGGACGAATCGTTGGTTGCGGCAAGTGGCGGATTAGGTTCTGGTGATTGCTGGGACATAATATTGAATTAAAGGACCTAGTATGGCAGGCAGAAAGGGCTGGCAGCCGCAATCAAGGATTAAAGACTAAGCGGTTCTTCGGACAGTTGGCGCTCGCGTCGGGTGAGGTCATACATATCATGAATCAAACGAATGTCACATTCACGTTGTTTGACATTTCGTCGGGCAAACATTCGTTCTTGAGTTGCCACCATGACACTTGGTGCCATTTCGGTAACTTGTCCAAAGTGGCGTGCGTAATTCACGAAGCTGGGCACGTTGGTGGTCACAAAACCGTACATCATGCTACAGGTACCGATCATCTTACCGGTAAAGATGCTGGTGTTAATCGCACTCTTGGCATAATCTCCGATGACACACCCGACAAACTGGCTGCCTGTGTTTGTTTTCCCGTAGGAATATTCCATCTTAACTTCGCCGTACGTATTTTTTAAGTCACTATTGCAAGTTCCAGCACCAAGGTTGACCCAACTTCCTACGTAGCTGTGTCCTAGGAATCCATGATGCTGCTTGTTGGTGAAGGGTTCGATGATGGACGCTTCCACCTCGCCGCCAACTTTCGTGGTGTGTCCAAGTGAAACCGCATCCTTAATGGAGGCGTGTTCAATCACCCGGCTGTTTTTACCAATAAAGATGGGTCCCGCTAGAAAAGTATATGGCCCTATTTGCGCGTTTTCATCAATTAAGATCGGACCTTGCGTGGTATTGGCAACGAAGAACTGGGGAAGCGAGACGCCTTTAGCAATGAATAAACCATCTTGAACTTGTTCGTACTTATCTTCGGTTAGTCGTTCTTCTAGGTTTTCGTTAATGATCTTCAATTGGAACTGCACCAATTCATGTGGGTGCCGGTACGTGTCAAGTTTTATCTCCAGTGCCTGGGCCGGGGGATCCACGGTGGCGATCAGTTTCCTCAAGCCGTTTTCTAGGACGGTTTTCCCGTTTTTGGACAAGTGGTTGGTTGGCAATAGGGCGACTTGGACTTCGTCTTCGGTTTGGATCACACACGGTGCTTGCCGCTTACTAATTTGTTGCAACGTTTGAAAGGTGTGGCGACTGGGAACCAAGCGAGAATTTACCAGCAGTGACCAATCTTGACTCGAGTCCAAATCGGAATCGACGTCGCTGAAATCCGCCGCCTGTATTTCAGAGAGGTGCGATCGGATCCAACCCACTAGGTGACCGTCAATCCGTCTTAGCCAATCAATCAAGCGGTAACTGGCGATCGTCACCGCATAAGTGGGGCGTCCGGTATTGATTGGATGTAACTGTTGGGTCAATCGATCTTCGAACGTAATAATATTCATTTCGGACTTCAGGGTTGGGCAAGCACTACGTCGCTAAAGCAATGATCATCGGACACCCGGTTCCAGGGGCCTACTTACGGACACAACAGGGCTGGAACACGAAATTCGACTGTTGTTTGCCTATCGGTTGTTTTCTTAGCACGGCGTGTGCGGCAGCCCGCCAATCGTTACGACCTGAATTTAATTGGAAGAATAGCTTTCGCCGGGGCGATTTTCATTCGGATCTTTAGGATCGTGACAAATACAATAGATTTCAAGAAAAAAACAGTTATAACCACTGCATAATTCTGGTAGGCAGTTTCGACGAATTGAATTCTCATTGTGTGCCGTGCAAGTGATATTACAAGCTATCGTTGAGGGCAGTTATTTCAGGAAGCCGCGAAAATTCTGCCGTCACCGTGTTCACATCTTGGATTGATTAATGTTTGGAATCGAAATCGCTCCGTTAACCATTGTGATTGCCGTGGTCGTGGGTGCGTTGTTGTTGTCAGCAGGGCTTTTTCTGAGCGTGTGGTTGGCGGGGACTCGCAATTCCAAAACCAGCCAGGAGCAAGCTGACTTGCTTGGTCTGATGGACCAATTGTCGCGGTTGACCGCGACATTTTCGGGTGACTTTTCGGACCATCAAAAATTGTTGGCAGATGTATCTAACGAATTCGACAAAATGGGTCATTCGTCCGAGGCTTCGGTTGAATTCAAACACATCCTGGATCGAATGAACGCTGCCAACAGTCAACTTAATTCAAGGTTGAAAGTAGTTCAGGCGGAGCTTGATGCCAAGGCTTCGCAGGTTGACGACCTAATTTCGGAATCACGTACCGATGCCTTGACCTTGCTTGCGAATCGTCGTTCTTTTAACGAACAAATGACTCGTAGGATCAGCGAGATCACTCGATACCAGGGTGAACTGAGTTTCGTAATCATCGATGTCGATCACTTCAAGTTGTTCAATGACACTTACGGCCATCTGGTGGGTGATGAAGTCCTGCAGACGGTGGCCAAGGTGATTGGCTCGACCGCTCGTGACAGTGATTTTCCGGCCCGGTTGGGTGGCGAAGAATTCGGCATCATCATGCCGTCAACGGGTTTGAAGGAAGCCTGTTTAGGCGCTGACCGAGTTCGTACGGCGATTCAGAAGACGGCTTTGAAGATCGGAGGTAAGACCGTTTCGATCACCGCCAGTCTAGGCGTTACCGAAATTCTGTCCGGGGATACCCCAGCCCAAGTGGTTGATCGGGCCGATCGTGCACTCTATGCGGCAAAAAACGCAGGTCGTAATCGCGTTTGGTTTAGCCAGGATAGCCAGTTAAAGCCGATGAGCGGAAGTGAAGATAAGTCGCCAGCGGTTCCCGGGAAGATGAAGGACGTCTGCCAGTCCCTTCGCGACCGCCTGATTGAGTCGATTGACAGCTAATCGCAGGTCTTACCCAGTGTGACGTTCTCGCTAGCGACGGGTGCACTTTTGCTCTTGGACGCAGATGGCCAACTGAACTAATCTTAGGAGAAGCCAAGGACTTCGCGTCGACGCGTAAGTTTGCATATTGGCGGATTCCTCTTAAACGCTAAAGGAGTAACGTTCATGGCAGATTTTAATTTCTTTGAATGGATTCGAAACGGCGTCCGGCAGTCGGTTCTTTTGGGTATTTCCGACGCGGTGGAACAGATTGGTGAACCCGAAGGCAATGAACTGAAGAAGGATGTCTTGACCGCGCTGGAATCATCAACCGCGGTGCGAACTAGGACCAGCAAAAAGAGGCTAGGGCGTTCGCTGAAAGAAATCGCACCCCAACAGTGAAAAACAGCGTCTGCTGGGGTAAATAAATTTTGAGTGAGTTGATTTTCAGTGTGCAAGGTATTTTGGCCATTGCAATTTTGCAGGCAGTCTACAAATTTACCGGTCTTCTGTCAGGAACTCTCCTTATGCGTGACCCACGTGAAATGGAAGATCGATGCCCGACGGCGATTAGCAGTCGCTGGAAAGTAAGCAAGACAAGGTGATGCACGAAAAGGCCACATGAAATACGAAAAGCCCGCGTCTGAATGACGTGGGCTTTTTTTGGTCGATTACCGTTTGTTATAGGTTCAACCTGATTTTCTGATTGACCATCCTTCGGGCTCTTCTTTGTTTTTTTGGCTTAGCAGCGACGCCCCCAATCGCTCTGGTTTTGGCTAGGTACTCAATCGGTTTTAGGCGAGGGCTAGGGGCGTGAATCCCTGTCACGAGTGGTTTCAGGGGATCAAGAAAAAAAGATCGCCCCGCATCGACAAGTTGCGGGGCGATCCTTAATCGGAACACGCTCTCATTGGTTTAGATCAGTTTAGCGACGAAGCGAACTGTCTAAGGTTCCACCCGTTGGGTAGCCCTCATTGGTAGACGGCTGAGCAACGCTGGTAGTGATTTCTGGGCCATAAAACTTGGTGGTGCCTTGGGCGATTTCTTCGGTCTTGGGATCGATGCAGTTCAAAACGGCACGGAAACGATGACTTCCACTTTCGCTGGCAGTGGCGACGATCTTGATCATGATCTCTTGCCCCACTTCGATCTTTGGGATCTCGCGGAAGCTAATCTGACCAGGTTCGATTTGGTATTCGTTGCCGCTGGCACTGACAGGTTCGAGGCCTTCAGAAAATTGCATAGCGATTTGAATATTGTAAGCCGCTTTGCTGCCTCTATTTTTGACTCGAACCGTGTAGGCCATGTCTTGGTCGATGGGCAAAGGGCCTTTGGGATCTTCAACCACCAAGACAATGTCGGCCAATGCCTCGACGCGAGTCGAAACGATATTAGTTGCTGCGAGATCTCCCGAACCGCGAACCCCAGCTTCCAGACGCATGTCACCTGGTTGGTTTAAAGTGCAATTGATCTTGTAAGTTCTTTCAGTGTCTGGAGCCATTGTGCCAATGTTCCAACGCAGGCCAGTGTCGACTTGGTCCGCCCCTTCAACGCCCGAGAGATAGGTTGCTCCTACAGGAAGAACCGCTGCAGCAATAACATCGCGGGCGATCGCATCGCCATTGTTGCGAACCGTGATGTTGTAGGTGCAATCGGTACCAGCGTATAACGTAGCGGCACCTTGAGCACTGATTTCCAGATTCGCACGGCGAACCATGATTTCCTTGGCGACCGAATGTTCCAATGTCTCTGAGGTCGCGAATGCTTCCAACATTAGATTTCCTGCTTCACCGGGAACCAATTCCACTTCAAAGCTTCGTTCGGTGTTAGGAAGGATGTCACCTACGGCAGCACGCTGACCGCCCAGTTGTTCGCTAAGCATGATTTCAACATCCTCGGCGGTGCCCGTGCCAGGGTTTCGGATGGTAACGGTATAGATTGCTTTTTCGCCGTAGTGAACGTCTGCCGGTCCGGCGATTTTCATTTCAAGCTTGGGTTCACTAACTTCGATCGAAGTATTTCCACGGATCAGATCGGTTGCCCAGCTCACTTGCAGATCAAACAGTTTGGCCTCCCGTGGCGTCAAATTCATGATCACCGATTCGGTACGGCCCGCGGCAAGGCTTTCGATCCGCCAGTTCATGCCGGCGGATTCATTTTCTGGGGTGTGCGTATGGGTGCCGGTGGTCGGTTGGGCCGACATCAACTCGATGTGGCTAGGAAAGCCTGTCGAGATGTTGATGCCACGTGCTTCGGTCTTGCCAGTGTTGCTGATACGAATTTCGTAGCTGGCGGGCTTGTTGACCGAAATCGAACGTGGGCCAACGGTTTCGACTCGAATGGTCGGTCCCACTGAGTGGAAGGAAGTCATTTCTGAATTCTTGCCACTGGACG
>JBDNHU010000118.1:0-5192 GCA_041688615.1 Mariniblastus sp.
CGGTAAAACCTTTGTACTGGTCAAGCTCTCCCGAGGCGACGAAGAGGTCGGTTCCTTTTTCGACCAGCTTGCGAATTCGCTTGATGCCGCTGGCCGTCTTCTGTTCGATCTCGAGCACGCCGACCGGCGGTTTGCTTTTGCTCAGCCGGATGCCTTCCAGGTACAAGTAACCGTTGGTCCCCTTCAGACCCTTTGTTGCGATCCCCCGAACCGCAATTTTCTTGACCAGTTTCTGGTTGTACGCATCGAGTGCATCCAACCGGTAGACCTTGTTGTGCTCTACCTTGTGAGTCGCCGAGTAGCGCAGGATCATCATCGCGTCGAATTGAGCCAGTGCCTTCACGGTTTGCGCTCCACCCATTCGCTGCGGTTCATCCAAGATCAGGATCGGTTTGTTCTTTTTGAGCACATCAATGGGGCGGCGTGACTGGAAATCGTCCCGTTGTGAAAACATGATCCGAGCCGCATTGTTTGCCGCGTCTTCCTTGAAGGCGTTGAAAGCCTGCACGTTGATGATCATCACGTTGACACCGGCGTCCGACGAAAAACTCTCCAGCTCGTGCAACTGTTTGCTGTCGTACGTGAAGTGACGGACTCGGCGGCCGTACTGTTCCAAGAAGTGCTCTTCCGTGATCTCGAACGACTTCTGCACGCCTTCACGAATCGCGATGCTGGGGACGACGACGATAAACTTGTTCCAGCCGTACTTCTCGTGCAGTTCAAACATCGTCTTGATGTAGCAGTACGTCTTGCCGGTACCGGTCTCCATCTCGACATCGAGATTGATTTTGCAAGTCGGGTTGGAAACCATCGTCGCTGATTGCGGTATGTCTTGTTCGAGCTGGATCCGCCCGATGTTGGCAAGTAACTGTGCCATCGTCAGCCGAAGATCGGCGTTGCGAAAACCGTCCAGCTCTTCCCCGTCAAGCAGTGGCTGTGCCGCCTTTCCCGCAAGCCGCCCAGGATCGATGGCGTACTTAGGCGTTGCAATTAACGGCTGGCCGGTGAAGCAATCGACGACCGCCGAAACGGCATCGGTTTGGTAGTCTTGAACTTTGAATTGTATTTTCATAAGTTTTTATTCGTATCAATAATCTTTTTGAACAAGTCCGCTACACCAATCTGCAACGCCCAATGATTCAAGTAGTCCATATCGAGGGAGTCGCCAGAAACAGCGACGATGCCGAGGGCGTCGGTGATTTGCCGATCGGTCGGACTGATTGTGTGCCAACGAAGTTTGTGCAGTAGCACGTCCTCGGCGGTTGCGATCCAGGCCGGTTGGTCAAACAATGAAATTCGCAGTCGCCGTTTGAATCGCTCGAACTCATATTCGTCGCCGGCGACGCGAAAGAAGTCAACCTTGAGCGCCGAACGGTTGTCCAGCGCGTTGAATTGGTTCGGAGGACGCAAGCCGGACTGGACACTGATGGCCTGAATGAAGAATTGATCTTCAAACGCCGTGACGATGCGATTCACATCCGTCGATTCGTACTCGATGACGAAGTCAATATCGTGGGTCGAGCGAGGCACGCCCCAGTAGTTGCCCGCCATCGAACCAACCAGCATGTAGGCGATGCCGGATTGTTCGAGACGCCTCAGGCAATCGATGAGCAATTCGGTTTCCGTCATTGTGCTTCACTTTGCAGTTGAATTTCGTAACCGATGCGAATGCGATTCTGCACCTTCTGCTCGATGGTTTGGTCGTCGGCATCGGGGAATTGGTGACGAACCGCCTCACGAGCGACATTGACTGCCGACTCGAACAGACCCAGCCCAATGCGCAATCGTTCCTCACCGCTCATTCGACGGTACGCGTTGATTTGATCCGTTTGTATATCAGCCATGGGGATCTTTGGAATGGGGAATTGGATTAGGATTGGGGACCTAATATTTTAACTCACTACTCATCATTCAAAATTGACCATTCTCAAAGGCTGCGAAGCTGCGTTTGAGGAGACATTTGCTTGAAGATTTGTTCGACGTTGATTTTGTCGGCGTCGGTGGCGAAGCATTGATCGCGGAAGACGGCACGCAGTGGCGACTTCGCCGCGATGGTCTTGACCAAGGATTCGGGAACGTCGGGGTCGAAGCAGGCGACAAGATCGGGTGATGCGTGCTGGCTGTCATTGACGAAGAACACATCGCAGTCGTCGATCTTTTCTGTGCGGATAGGAAGTCCCAGGTCAACGCCGCAGTCGAGCAAGACTTGGAACAGCAAATCCTCGCCCGTCCGATCCGGCTTGATGTTATCGACCAACCCACCCAGCATTGCCTGCGACGTGTCGGCAGGTGAGTAGTAGACGTCCTTCATGTTGGATGAGTCGATTTTCAGAACGCGAAAACCGAGGTCTATTTCTCCTAATCCAGGCAACACTTCATTTTGGACCTGTTTCCGGTAGTTGGTTACGCGTTGCACACCGATGTCAAAGATGCTCTGCAACGACGGCTCAGGTGACGGCAGCGGTTCGTCTATCTGGACCGCGATAAATCGTCGGTTACCACCGTCCTCGAAATTCTGCTTGATGACTGCATGCGCCGTTGAACCGCTACCACTGAAGAAATCAACGACTATTGCCTGTTCATTCGGCTGCGTAGAAATTTGCAACGCACGCTGAATTAACGCTGTCGGTTTGACGGAGTTCAAGACATTCTCGGACTCCTTGAACTCAACATATTTGAGCAACTCACGTTTGGCATCTTGCGTATTCCCAACCTCTTTGTGAAACCAAAGAGTTTGTGGAACCCTGCCGTCTGCGACTTCCGAAAGAAATCGTTTCAGCCGTGGCATATTGTTCCCGTCTTCACCCCACCAAACGCGGTTATCTGCATCCAGTTCCGCCATTTTTTTCATCGACGTTCGCCAGTAGGTGCCACGCCCAGGACTAAATTTCTTTCCCGTGGGTCCAGTGAGCTCGTACTGGCCATCTCCGTAAAAATTGCGTGCGGTCAAATCACCTGATGTCCAAGGTCCTCGTGGATCGTCATCAGGATTCTTGTATAACGCATCTTGCGCAGCTGTTCGTGGCAATAGTCTCGGTTTCCACGAATCTGCATTCCGTGCATAGGCAAGTAGATAATCGTGATCCACGGAGAAGTGTCTAGCACTGTTTTTTGGCGAAAACACTTTTTGCCACACAACGGTAGCAACAAAGTTATCCGCGCCAAACACCTCATCACAAACTGTATGTAAATTTGCCTGCTCGTTGTCGTCAATCGCGATAAAGACAATTCCATCGTCCGATATCAAGTTTCGCGCGAGACGCAGTCGCGAGAAAAGCATTGAAAGCCAATCTGAATGGAAACGTCCATTCGCATCGGTGTTGGCGACAAGTTTTACCGCGCCTTCACCAACCTGCAACGAACGAAGTAAATACTCGTTTGCATCACTAGCGAAATCATCGTTGTAGATGAACTCACGTCCCGTGTTATACGGCGGGTCAATGAAAATCATCTTGACCTTGCCGAGGTACGTTTCTTGCAGCAGCTTCAAGGCTTCCAGGTTGTCGCCTTCGATGAACAGGTTTTGCGTGGCGTCGAAGTCAACACTCTCTTCGCGACACGGACGCAGCGTTTTGGCTATCGGGGCGTTGGCGGCCAGCATCGCTTCACGCTTGCCGGGCCAGTTGAGGTGATAACGCTCCAGCGGTCCTTCGACGATCTCGCCCGACAATTCTTGCCGCAAGATATCGAAGTCGATCTTGCGCGTCACTTGTCCGTCGTCACCGGCGGCTTCGGTCACGCAATTTGGGAAAAGTTCTGCGATGCGGTCGATATTGGATGCGACCAAATCAGGCGAGTGCATTTTAAGTTTTTCGGGCATGAGTCTTTTCTTTCTCCGCGTCCTCCGCGCCTCCGCGTTTCCATCTCCTCCAACCATCCGTTTGAAACGCGGAGGCGCGGAGTTCGCGGAGGTGCAGAGCTATGTGAGGGATTGGATTTGCTGGTTGATGGATCGCAGTTGTGCGTTGAACTCGACTTTGCGATTCAGTTGTTTCTCGACGTTCATCTTCTGTGTGAGGCGTTCGGCTTCGCGGCGATGGGCCAAAATCTGACCGTGTCGCTCGATGTGGGCTCGCAAAGTTTCGCCATCTCGCGCCGGCACGTCGATCATGGATCGCAGCAGACTGGCGTAGAGGTTGCCTAGGTTGAGCGACGGCGGAAGCGGCTTGCGACTAGCGTCTGCCGCTTGCGACGGACAGGAGACGTAATGGCTGATGACCCAGGCTTTGACGTCGGCTTCGCTGGCTCGTTTGTAAGCGGCGGTTTGTCGGACACGACCTGCGACATGAATTTCATGAATCGTGGGATTGGGAATCGCTCTGTCGATAGCCAGCAGAACGGCCGGGTCAAGCTCGCTGCCGCTGGCTTCGATTTGAATGACTTCGATCTCGGGGACTTCGGCGGTCGCGGGAATGTTGATCGTTTGCGGGGACAGTTTATAGGCCCAGCGGATTCGTGTGACTTGGTTGGTGAACAGAGATTTGAGTTTTCGATTATTCCGCGCACCGGCGTAGAACCGTTCTTTGTTGAGAACGCGGTTGAATTTCGCGGATGTGGGGAATTCGTACAGCATGGAGTTTTGAAACGCGGAGCCGCGGAGGACGCGGAGTGTTGGGATGAAGAAAGTTAAGGTTTCGTGAGTTCGGTTTGAAAATTAGGTTGAGGGCTTGGGGCCTTTATAGTTGTTGACAATTCGGTGTAGGCCGTCGATCAGTTTGACTTCGTGGAAGTTGATTAGGAGCCCAACGGGCAGGTTCATTAATCGCAGATGCGAAAGTGTTTGTGCTTTGTCGACTGGATGGATCGCAGACTTTGCTTTTAACTCAACGACTACACAGTCATCCACCAATAGGTCTGCTCGAAATCCACACTCGTGCTCTTGGTCGTCGTAAACGACCGGAATCGGGCGTTCTTCAATGACGTTATGCCCACGTTTTCTCAATTCGTAGGCCAAACACTTTCGATAGACCGTCTCGAGCAACCCAGGCCCAAGTTGCCGGTGGACTTCAATTGCCGCTCCAATAATTGCCTTTGTCAAATCGTTCAATTGCGTTTCATCATCCACCATCACTTTCGCTCCCTCTCCGCGAACTCCGCGCCTCCGCGTTTCAATTTGCTTCCGCTGGGTCATAAATGACCAAGAAAGTGATGAGCTCGAAATCGTCGAGACCTTTGATGTCTCCTTCGAGCGC
>JBDNHU010000119.1:0-4738 GCA_041688615.1 Mariniblastus sp.
CTGACAACGGTAGATCTTCGGCTTTGGCAGCAACAGTATCAAAAGCAAGCAACCCTATCGGTTGACCAAAAACAGAGGGTTCAATTGTTGGTGGTCGCTGATGACTATTTTGATAGGGATGGTCAATCGCACGCGACCCAAGGTCAAGTAATCAATTTGGAGGTCGTGTCGCCGGCGACCTTGTTGCGATTATTAAAACGATCGGAAGTGGGGCAGCGCAAACGGTTGGAGCAAATTTATGATGAACTGATCGATCTGCGTTTCTATCTGCAACGCTGTCGAACGCTTACCACGACTGAGCTTGCCACCAAGACGCCTGCCACCAAGTCGCTTGCCACCACTGAGCCTGCCACCAAGTCGCTTGGCGTCTTGCCGGCAGGCGAGGCTAAGGCAGCGTCACCAAAGGTGGGCGAATCGTCTTTAAGTGAAACTCAAAGTAGTCGAGATATGGCGATGGTCTTCGTGCGACGGGCAAACACGCAGAATGAAAAGAGTCGGCAGGAACTGTTAGGCGTTCGTTTGGCGTTCGAAAAAATTGTCTTGCAGGTGATTAATAATCGCTTGGAAGCCGCTGAGTATCGGCGGCGATTAGAAGATCGAATCATCAAATCGTTGTCGCAATTGGCAGAGCAAACTTTGGATCAACTTAAGGAACAAGTCGCCGAAGCTACGAGTGATATGGTGGCTTTGCAAAATCAAGATTTGACACTAGAAGGCCGGCAAATTGCCGAATCGATTATTTCGGGACTGGTTGTGCGTCTGGATCGTGCGATGGTCATCAATGAAAAAGCGCTTGAACAGTTGAATCAGATTTTGCAAGACTTGACTAAGTTTGAAAGTGACGCCGAATTATATGAAGTGGTTCGGCAGATGTACGACAGTCAAAAACAATTATTGGATGCAACCAAAAAGCAACAACAGCAGCAAGCCTTTGATGATCTATTTGGCGGGTCCGACGATGAATAAACTGGTTTCTGATAAATTTGCCTGGGCGTTGAGCGGTCCCTGCCTTCGGTTTGCCGTTGGGGCTGGATGTCGGATCATGATTCCAATGACTGTCGTTTGTGGAATGATCGCCAGCTTGGCGGGTTTGCAAACTCAGCATTGTTTAGCAACATTTACGCTCAGCCCAACGCTTCAGGATGTCCAAGGATCGGGAAGCTCGCAAGGTGAGGATGATCCCAACGTTGGTGAGTTGACGGCGACGCAGTTGTTGCAGCGGCAGGCAATCATCGGTCAAAATTTTGGGCAGTTGGAACGGAAGCTTTTTGAACTTTATCAAATGGAACGCGATGCTAGGCCGCGACGAGCCCAAATGTTGCGACAGTTGTATGAAACCTCGCAGCAAAGGGCCACGACTCAGAGGCTCGATTCAATCGTGAAATTGATCAACGATGGGCAGTTGAGGTTGGCGCAACAGTCGCAACAGCAAATACTGGATGACTTTCAATCGCTGATGTTACTGTTGCAGAATGAAAATCAAAGTCAGAAATTGCGTGATGAAAAGAAGCGGCAGCAGGAGAATCTGAGGCAAATCAAGCGGTTGCTCCAAATGCAGCAGAACCTTCGTAGTTCTGCGTCAGGTGGAGAGGATTTGCTTAGTCTAAGTTTGCCGCAAGATCAGATTGCAAAGCAGACCCAAGACCTGGCCGAAAAGATGCAAGGTCAGAAGTTGGATTCTGATTCAGGTGCCGAAGCTAGGTTGCAATCGGGGTCAGGCACTGATCCCGATTCCACAGATGTGGACCCATCCAAGTTGGGTATGCAAGCCCAGCAAGGGGACGCTCCAGACAAAGATCGCAACTCAGGAAAGTTGGACGACTCGAAGAACCGCTCGCCCTCCAAGACCGATGGCTCTGACCGTCAGCCGAGTGAGGACCAGCCGAGTGAGGACCAGCCAGGTCAGGGGCAGGCAAAAGAAGGTGAACCTAAGGACGGTCCCGACGAATCAGGACAAGGGCAGTCCGACAACCCGCTTCCAGGAAATGACGACGATAGCCAACCACAGGCAGACCGTTCGGGGGAACCGTCGTCTTCTTGGGATCAACAACCGGAGGACGTTGAAGATCGAATCAAGTCCGCCCAACAAAAAATGCAGCAGGCCAAGCAAGATTTGGACAAAGCGAAAAGAGAGGGAGCATTGGATCAGATGACCCAAGCGATCCAGCAACTGCAGGAGGCCAAAGAAGAGTTGGAAAAGATCCTGCGTCAGTCGCGTGAAGAGGAGGTGACTTCGACGCTGGCTCGTTTGGAAGATCAGTTTCGGCAGATGTTGGAGGCCCAGATTCGAATCAATCAGAAGACGCTTCAATTGGCTCAGGTGCCCATCGCTGTCCGAGGAGCGGACCAACAAATTGCAACTGCAAAGTTGGGTGGCCAGCAGCGGAAAGTTACCGTTACGGCGCTCCGTTGTGCGATGATCTTGCGAGAAGATGCAACCAGTGTGGCTATGGCTTTAACCATGGATCAATTGCAGCAAGACATGGGCGAAGTTGCGGATCAATTGTTGGAAGGAAACGTTGAAGCGTATACTCAAGATTCCCAAGCGGACATCGTTGAAACACTGGAAATGTTGATTGCAGCGGTGGTTCAAGCCCAAGAAGAGGCCCAGCAGCGGCAGCAAGACGATTCGCAAGATTCTTCCGAAGCTGGTGAAGCAGGTGAAACCCCTTTGGTTGATCAGATTGCTGAACTGAAATTGGTGCGGGCGCTGCAGCAGCAAATATTGAAACGGCACGAAAAACTGTCTCGCCAATATGCTACCAGCGACGATCTTTTTGGTTACGTTGAAGAAGCCGACGCCCAACAGATCTTGCAGAAGTTGGTCAATCGACAGGGCGAGTTGTACCAGATGACACGCGAAATGTTAAAGCGAATGAATTAGGTACATCGTTCAAGTCCTTGGCGGTCGGGCCACCGTTTGATTGTATAGAAAGTTGGAACCTATGAGCAAATTGTTACCGTATTTAAACTTGAACTTGTTTTTAGTGGCGATTTGTTTCTTACTTCATCAAAGTTCGATTGTCGGATTGTCGGCGCAGGATGGCGGTCATGACCTCAAGCAAGATTTGGAGGGGAATCCCGTTGTTGAACGTTCAGCAAATCAGCCAATGGAAAATTCGCTCGAGCATGAATCTGAGAAATTGCCACCACTGGAAACGGACTGGCGACAGTGGTCGGATCAACAGATTGGGCAGCAGTTTGTAGGCTGGATGCAACTTCAGTCGTTATCGCAGGTCGAATGTGACGCCTGGTTAGCGAAGTGGCAAGCGGCGGTGTCTAGGCAGGACGCTGCGTTTGATCGATTAGATTTCTTATCGCAACAATTTTTTACGTTGGACAAGAGTTTTGGGCAGCGTTTGGGCCCGTCCGAATCGGTTGATTTACAGTTCGACTTATTACGGTGGCTTAACAGCGACACGGTTGTTTTGCCAGTGCCCGTCATCATGCCATTGCCAGAAGATGCGACATCCGAAGTGCCGGGTTCAACGGTGTCTGCAGAATTGGGTGTGGTGCATTTACGTTTGGCAATCGGGCGAAAGCTTGTTCGGCACGAATTTTATGATCAGGCGTTGATGATGCTGGCAGACCTGTCGAGTCAAGAGGTTATGTTTCCGCGGCAGTTGCTGTTTTATCGAGCGGTGGCGAACTTCAAGTTGCTAAATCTATCCGCCGCTGGCCAAGATTTAGAATTAATCAACAAACATGCGCAGCGACTCGATCGTCGGATGCAGACCTTGACTCGGCTGATGTTGGCCGATTTGCCAGCAACTGTTGGCAAGCCCCTGGAGCAGGTGACCCGCTTGATGGACGACGCGTTTCGCAGGCAATCGCTTAGCGAAAGTGGAAAATTGGTTCTGGATCAGGAGCGTAAAATCGTCAATCTGTTAGACACGATGATCAAGCAAAAAGAAGAGCAACAACAGCAACAACAGCAGCAACAGCAGAAGCAACAAAGTCAGGCAAAACCTTCAGCTTCCAAGCCCCTCCAGCGCAGCATGCGGGCGCCCTTGTTGGGCAAAGGCGAGGTCGACCCTAAACGGATGTCGGCTAGAGATTGGGGTGATTTACCACCTGAAAAACAAGCGGAAGTGATTGCCGAGATGACTCGGAAAATGCCTCCACACTATCGCCGTGTGGTTGAAGAATATTTTCGCCAGTTATCGGAAGAAAAATAGCACTGGCAGAAGATTAGTCCGGCCAGTGCTATTAGGTTTTCTCACTTGGAAGTCTTGATCACCGGAGTTGCAATCCAGCGGTGTTTAATCTTCGGGGCGACTCCCATCGCCACACATCATCACGATACGCGGTTGAAATGTCGCCAAAGTATCTACCAGGTCTGCCTGTGCCGCCATGACTTGGTGGATGTCTTTGTAAGCACCAGGTACTTCATCCAATCCACCTGCCAATAGTCGCACATTCTTGTGGCGTAAATGGTCACGCCACGAACCCCAGTTGAATTTGGCCTTAGCCGCCGTTCGGCTCATGCAACGGCCAGCACCGTGGGCAGCGGAGTCTAGACTTCCAGTCCCGCCTTTACCGCGAACAATAAATGCGGGCGTTGCCATGCTGCCTGGGATTACTCCCAGAGCGCCGATGCCTGCCGGGGTGGCACCTTTGCGGTGGACAATCACTTCTCGCCCTTCGTGGGTTTCCTTCCAAGCGAAGTTGTGGTGATTTTCCACAACCGTCAATGCCTCTGCGCCCGCCAGTTTTAGCACGCGTTGGTGCAAGACAA
>JBDNHU010000016.1:0-4208 GCA_041688615.1 Mariniblastus sp.
AGTTGGTTCGTTCGAAATTTTGAAGGTAAGTTTGTTCATGGCAATTCGTCGCATCGGTCAAATTTTCGTCGACCTTGGTTTTATCACCGATGAACAATTGGTGATGTTGGTCGAAGAACAGAATCAACATCCCGGGCAGTTGATTGGTAGAATCGCTGCCGACATGGGTTTGATTAACGAAGACCAATTGGTCGTCGCCCTGGCAGAACAATTTCGGATCAGATCATTCGACTTAGAAGGTTTGGTGCTGAAGCCGGAAACCAAGACGTTGATTACCGATGTGATGGCTCAGCTTTACCGAGTGATTCCGTTGCAGTTGGAGAATAATGAACTAACACTTGCGACCTGTGACCCTCAGAATCTGTCGATTCGCGATGAATTGCGCCGATTCTTGGGGTTCGAAATTTCTTTAGTGGTCAGTGCTGAAAGTCAAGTCAACAAGACTTTGGACAAGTACTACAACGAAGAAATCGAGAGTATGGACAAGATCATCGCCGAATTGTATTCGGATGAAGATCTTAAGAAGGCGGTTGATGATCTGTCTGGCGGCGGCCCGATCAACCTGACCGATGTAAATGAACTGGTGGAAAGCGCGCCGGTCCGCAAACTGTTGAACATGGTTTTGTTGTTGGCAATCAAGGATCATGCTAGCGATATTCACTTAGAGCCGTTTGAAGATGAATTTCGGATTCGGATCAAGGCTGACGGCGTCCTGTATGAAATGGTTCCACCGCCGCGGCACTTGGCGTTTGCGATCACCACGCGGGTCAAGGTGATGGCGAATCTGGACATTGCCGAGCGTCGTTTGCCTCAGGACGGTCGGATTGAATTGACGGTGGGTGGTCACCCGGTGGATCTTCGCGTCAGCGTTTTGCCGACACTTTTCGGTGAAAGTGTCGTTATGCGGGTATTGGATCGTTCCGTGGTTTCGCTGGATTTGACCAAAGTAGGCATGAATGAGCGTACTTTGGCAGGTTTTCGCAAGATTATGGAGAAGCCAAATGGAATTATTCTGGTGACGGGGCCGACCGGATCGGGTAAAACTACAACGTTGTATTCGGCGCTGAGTGAATTGAACAGGATCGAAGACAAGTTGATTACCACCGAAGATCCGGTTGAATATGATATTGAGGGCATTGTACAGATCCCGATTGATCATGATATCGGTGTGACGTTTGCGTCTTGCTTGCGAGCGATTTTGCGTCAGGATCCTGACAAGATTCTGGTGGGTGAGATTCGCGATTTGGAAACTGCTGAAATTGCCATCCAGGCTTCGTTGACCGGTCACACTGTGTTTAGCACATTGCACACCAATGATGCGCCTTCGACGATTACTCGTTTGAAGGACATGGGGGTTCCGGCGTTTATGATCACCGCAACTGTCGAGGCGATTTTGGCTCAACGATTGGTTCGTCGGATTTGCACCGAATGTCGCGAACCCGTGGAACCCACGGAGTTGCAGTTGCACGAGTTAGAAATGACGCGTGAAGAATTTGGCGACCGAATAATTTATCGCGGCGCGGGTTGCGGAGCTTGCAACAACACTGGCTTCAAGGGGCGGGTGGGCATGTTTGAATTGATGGTCATGAACGATGAACTTCGTGAAATGGTTATGCAAGGACAATCGGCTGACAATTTGCGGCGGGTGGCGAAAGCCCACGGAATGCAACCGTTGCGAGATACGGGAATGGAAATACTTTGGCAGGGCGTTACGACTGCCGACGAAGTCATCCGAGAAACTATTTTGGATGGCTAAGATATTGGAGCAAGTTTTTTTCGGGTTGAAGCCTCTGGGTTAAGTCATTCGAAGGATCGATTGACTGGGTTGAAGGTGAGTTTGGCTTCCGGAAGATGACTTGGAATCGTGATCGTTTCGTCTGTTGTTTTTGGAACAGCGGTAGTCATTGGTCAATAACGTAAATTAATAAACATAGCTGGATAACCTTTTCGTCCGGGAACTTTTCTATGCCAACCTATCAATTCGAAGCATTGGATGCTCAGGGTCAAGCGATCCGGGACGTCATTGATGCCCAGAGCCAAGACGAAGCGCAAGCGACTATTCGGTCGATGGGCTATTACGTTACTAAAATTAGTATCCAGAAAGCAAAAGCCGGCGTTAAACGCGGTCGGAAACGAAAAACGTTTGCGATCGGGGGTAACGGTGGCAAGAGGATTGTGACCTTCACTCGGCAATTGTCGATTTTGCAGGACGCCGGTTTACCGATTCTTAGAAGCTTAAAGATCTTGGAAACTCAGGCCAAGCCAAGTGGTTTAAAGAATGCTTTGATTGACGTTTGCGAGGAAATTGAAGGTGGTTCGACTCTTTCCGAAGCAATGGCCAAGAGCCCAAAGGTTTTTGATCGTTTGTACGTGAACATGATCAAGGCCGGTGAGGCTGGTGGTGCGTTGGAAGCGATTTTGCAACGTTTGGCTGAGTTCAAAGAACGTTCGCAACGACTGAAAAACAAAGTCGTTGGGGCAATGATTTACCCTGCCGTCGTTATGATGGTGACCGCCATTATTTTGGCCGCGATCATTTTCTTCATCGTGCCTCAGTTTTTGAAGATGTTCGAAGAATTCGGCATGAAGGATTTGCCGTGGATTACCACTCTGTTGGTTGACGTGACTAACACTTGTACTCGATTGTGGTTTTTGTTCCCTTTGATTCCCTTTACTTTGGTGATGTTCATCGCCTTGGTGTGTCGCTTCAAGGCGGGGCGAATGGGCTGGCATTTGTACATTTTGAAATTGCCGCTGTTCGGGAAATTGGCCGAGAAGGCTAACCTGGCTCGAACGACCCGGACACTGGGTACTTTGGTTGCTTCAGGTGTGCCGATTTTGGAGAGTTTGACGATTACTCGCGAGACTTCTGGCAACGCGATGTACGAAAAGATTTTTCACCGCGTGAGTGATGCGATTCGCGAAGGTGAGAGTATTTCAAAACCGATGAAGCGAAATTCGATCCCTGGTTTTCACCCAATCGCATGTTTCTTTTGGATGGCAATGTTTTCTGTGCCGCCCCTGGTGATTCTGTTCTTTAATCAGGATTACGCCCAAGAGGTGGGTGCGTTGGCATTGATAGCCGGGTTGCTGGGCGGATCCGTTTACTTCATGTTGCACAAGAAGCCAGTGATTGAAGATCTGGTGATCAACATGGTGGATGTGGGTGAAGAGACCGGTGAACTGGATCGCATGATGTACAAGGTCGCCGATTACTACGACGAAGAAGTGACGACCTTGACCGACGGATTGATGAAACTGATCGAACCTTGTTTGATCGTGTTCTTGGGTGTTGTTGTGCTTTTCATCGTTTTGGCATTGTTTATGCCTTTGATTACCATGATTACCGAACTGTCTTCCAAGACGGGGTAAGCGATTGAATATCGGGTAAGTTGTTATCTTGTGTGCCAACCATTTATTGGACGGCACAAATGTTAAGCCGCCAAGAACTGGCCGTTTACAGACTTGCCCGAAGCTGCGTAAATTTCGTTGGCAGAATGGGACGGCTGCTGATATGAACCAGATGAACCCTTGAAAGCATAACTGCTTATCAAGGGTTTTTTTGTGGACTTGCTACCAGACTGGGGAGAGAGATCCGTAGAAATTATCCTGGACTGGATTTAGGCGATCAGCACACAATTTACGTTCAGGCAATGATCGCAAAGTCATTGGCGTGTGATGGGAAGGGGCCGAGCGGTTTGACTTGGGGGCGGCGATCTTGATGGGGATACTTCGCCTGGCCTTGTAGATCGCCTGACCTTGTAGATCGCCTGGCCTTGTAGATCGCCTGGCCTTGTAGATCGCCTGACCTTTAGGGGCAGATGCAAGCCAGGGGTTCTGACCGGAGCCGGTGACCGTTAGACGTTACTAGCGTCGGTAGATTTTGGTGCTGGCTTTGACGATTTTCCCATGCGACGTTTAAGGAACAGTGTGCGCATTTGGATGATCAGTGCCGAGCGGTAGGAACGCATCATGCGCACCAGCGAAGTGACCGCAACATAGGCGGCGGCGGCGATCAGCAGAACGTCCCAGACTTCAGGGTCGAAGATCATTTGGATAACTTCGAAATAAGGCCAGATGTGTAGAAAACGGGGCTTGGCGTTTCAAAGCCAACTGTCCCATCGTTGGGTTACCAAATCTCGTCAAATCAATCAATATCAGCCTTGGATTTCGCCTGAATGCCGACTTGGTCGCGGCATTGGGCAGGA
>JBDNHU010000120.1:0-14356 GCA_041688615.1 Mariniblastus sp.
CGTGATGCCGTTGATCTCAAGGCAAGTTCGCAGAGAATCAGCGCACGTGATCGTCT
The DNA here is from genome assembly GCA_041688615.1 of Mariniblastus sp. Taxonomy (GTDB): domain Bacteria; phylum Planctomycetota; class Planctomycetia; order Pirellulales; family Pirellulaceae; genus M30B19. Next base: position 57 of record JBDNHU010000120.1, read on the forward strand.
CGGCGGAACCGGGAAAATTTGAGCGATATCTGGCAAAACGCAAAGCCGATAAGATCCAAGTTAATTTCAATCAATTGGGTGAGGCGGTCTTGGGTGACCGCGAAGCGCAGCATCGATTTCAACTTTATCTGGATCGATTGGCCAGCGATGACATTGTTTATGTTTCAGTGAAGCTGTCGTCGGTGGTCAGTCAAATTAGTTTGACCGGCTATCGCGAAACGTTACAAGTGATCAAAGGACGTTTGCGAGAACTGTATCGGGCTGCGATCCAACACGGAAAAGGTAAGCCCAAGTTTGTTAATTTGGACATGGAAGAATACCGCGACTTGCAACTGACCGTTGATGTTTTTTGCCAAGTGCTAGACGAACCTGAATTTCAAGATCTGGAAGCGGGGATCGTTTTGCAGGCCTACTTGCCTGATTCTTTTCCGGTTCAGCAAACGTTGACTCGTTGGGCCCACGACCGTTTTCAGAAGACCGGCGCTGGAATCAAAATTCGATTGGTCAAAGGCGCTAATTTGGCAATGGAACAAGTGGAAGCCTCTTTGCGGGTGTGGGCCCAGGCTCCTTACACCTCCAAAATCCAAGTCGACGCAAACTATAAGCGAATGTTAGAATTTGGGACTCGTTCAGAAAATATTGAAGGTGTTCGCCTGGGAATTGCTAGCCACAATTTGTTTGATATCGCATACGCGATGTTAGTGCGCAGTCATCGCGGTGTGGAGGCTCGGGTGGATTTTGAAATGCTGGAAGGCATGGCCAATGCTCAAGCGTTAGAAGTGCGTCAGCGGACCGGTAGTTTGGTGGTATATACTCCAGCGGTAGGAGATAAAGATTTTGAAGCGGCGGTTGCCTATTTGGTGCGCCGCTTGGACGAAAATACGTCCGAAGGTAGCTTTTTGGGAGCCTTGTTTGCCTTGCAAAAAGATTCACCGCAATGGAATCAACAGCGTGAAGCGTTCTTGCAAGCGTGTCAATTGTCCAGCGATCCCAAGCTGTTGTCCCGTGCCAGTCGGATTCAAGATCGGATGCACGAAGGGCGTGAACCGCAAGATATTGGTGTACCCTTTTGCAATGAACCTGACACCGATTTCTCGTTGCCTGAAAACCGAACCTGGGCTCAGGGGATTGTGGAGCGTTGGAGTCATAAAGTAATTGATACCATTGCTTTGGAGATCGGTGGAAAGCTAATTCCCAAGCAGCCCACTGGAATCGGTCGCGACCCTTCGCGAAACAGTCAGCAGATTTATCAATTTTGCGAGGCCAATGCCGAACAGGTGGATCAGGCGTTGCAGGTGGCTGTGGATGCGCAGGTGGCGTGGGAAGCCTTGGGCGTGGCCGGCCGATCGCAAGTGTTGAGTAAGGTCGCGGTCGTGTTTGCGATGCAGCGTGGCGAAACCTTGGGCGGTATGATGGTCGACTGCGGCAAGGCCTTGGCCGAAGGTGATGTCGAAGTGTCGGAAGCAATTGACTTTGCCAACTATTACGCTCGGTCGCTGGACATGCCAGGTTGGTTTGACGGAAGTCGAATGAAGGCTCGCGGCGTTGTGGTGGTTACGCCACCTTGGAACTTCCCTTACGCCATTCCTGCCGGCGGTTGCTTGGCCGCATTGATGGCAGGCAATTGCGTTATTTTAAAGCCATCGCCCGAAGCGGTTTTGACAGCCTATTTGTTAGCGCAACAGTTGTGGGAGGCCGGAGTTCCCAAAGATGTGTTGCAATTCCTACCGGTTGATGAACACGAAGCTGGGCGGAAGTTGATTGCCGACCCTCGAACTTCTGCCGTGATTTTGACAGGTAGTTCGGAGACCGCAAAAATGTTCATGAGCTGGCGGGATCGCATGCCGCTGTATGCAGAGACAAGCGGCAAGAACAGTATGATCATCACCGCAAATGCCGACGTGGATTTGGCAATCAAGGATCTGGTCCGCGGGGCGTTTGCCCACGCGGGTCAAAAGTGTTCGGCAACAAGCCTAGCAATTGTGCAGCGAAGTTTGTACCACAGTCAGAAGTTTAGAAACCAGTTATTGGACGCCGCCAGTAGCTTCGTTGTGGGATCTTCGCACAATCCTACCGCCATCGTGACGCCAGTGATTCGGGAACCAGACGAAAATCTAAAGACCGGTTTGACCACTCTTTCTGACGGTGAAAGCTGGTTGTTAGAACCCAAAATAGTCGATGGCAACCCTTGTCTCTGGAGTCCCGGAATTAAATTGGGTGTGAAGCCGGGTAGCTGGTTCCATACGACCGAATGTTTTGGGCCGGTGCTTGGCATTATTTGTGTCGACACGTTGGAGCAGGCGATTGAAATCCAGAATAGCAGTGACTTTGGTTTGACTGCTGGGTTGCATTCGTTGGAACCGCAACAGATCAAGCTATGGCGTGAAAAGGTTGAAGTTGGCAACGCCTACATCAATCGCGGAACGACTGGCGCGATTGTCCAACGGCAGCCCTTTGGTGGTTGGAAGGATTCTTGTGTCGGCCCGGGGACAAAAGCGGGGGGCCCCAACTACGTTGGCTGTTTTGTTGAATGGATGCAACACGCCTTGCCTGAATTACAAGCGAAACCGCAAGGCGAGTTGCGGAAAATGACTTCCGATTTGGTGCAGTGGATTGATGGCGACCAAGCCAAGCAAGCGTTAACCGCGGCTGCCGGTAGTTTTCAGTATTGGTGGAACCAAGAGTTCTCTATTGAACATGACCCATCGCAAGTTCACGGGGAAACGAATCACTTTCGCTACTGCAAGCGACCGTGGCATGTGTTGCGGGTTGGCAAGATGCTGGAGGCCGAGGTCAAGCAAGCGGTGGCCATGGCGGCCTTGGGTACCTGTCGAGTGGGAACTGGACTGGCGATCAGCTCTCCGATTGAACTACCCTATTTGCAATCGTTCACCGAGTTGACGGGCGTTACCTGGTTGGTGGAAACGCACAAAGAACTGATCAATCGCTTGTCACTATTGCGCGACGGAACCATTCGAGCGATTGGTGATTTGGGCGGTGACGTGTTCTACTCCAATGAGATGGGCTACAAACACGTCGTACGAGAAATGCCGTTGGCTAACGGTCGAATTGAGTTACAGTTGTACCTGCGCGAGCAATCGATATCAGAAACCGTACACCGATACGGCAATATCGTTTAATGGGTGCTGTCTGCTGTTAGGGAAGTTGCGAGCATTTGCCGGCAGGCGTTTTCACTACGCAGGGCAAGCTTCAGCGGATGTAGGGTTCACCGGATGTAAGGTTCACCGGATGTAAGGTTCACCGGATGTGATGCAGGCGGTTGAGTCAGATAGGTTTGCCGGTTAAAACCGATCTGGATTGGCTTTCATGAAGTTGGTCATGGCTTTGGGAAGCGGTGAATCGAAGGTGAGGGTCTTCTCGGTTGCGGGGTGGACGAAGGACAGTTTGGATGCGTGAATCGCCATCCGGTTCTTGGTCCAATTGGGATGCGATAGTTTCGCTTGGGCTTTCTTCTGATTGCGATCTCGTTCCCTTGCTGCGATTTTTCGAATGTAACGCTCGTCGCCCAACACGGGATGCCCTGCCTGCGCAAAGTGCAGGCGAATCTGGTTGGGGTGTCCCGCTTCGCTGTAGGCGTTGACCAAGGTTGCGTTGTCCAACAGGGCCGTGCACTGATAGTGCGTAACGCTTAGTACGCCTTCTTCTTTGTCCCAAGTGGAATAGTGATCCAAATTGTCGCCGACAGCGACATACGACTGAAAGCTTCCTGATTCCGTGGCAACGGTTCCCAGCACGATGGCTGAATACTGTCGAAACGGGCGGCGATTCTGAAACTGATCCTGCAGCGATTTTTCAGCCAAAGCATTCTTTGCAAAGACGATCAAGCCACTGGCTTCACGGTCCAAACGATGGACCACCAATGCCGCATCTCGATGAGTCTGAAGTTGAACGTATCGATTGACTCGAGCTTGCAAGGTGTTATCCTCGTCGCCGGTATCGGTTGCGACCGTTAAGACGCGAGCCACCTTGTTGACCACGATCACATGCTCATCTTCAAACACGTTAGAGAAAGTTCGATCGGACCAAGGTTTCTTCTTCTCTTTGTAGCCATGGTGCGGGTCGTACTGTAGTTGAACTACTTCGCCCAATGCGACCCGATGAGCGACATTGGAACACGGTTGATCATTCACCGTGACAAAACCATGGTCAAACAATGCCTGAACCTTGCTGCGCGAAAGTTCGGTCATGCCTTGAATCACTCGATCGACGCGGCCGATTTGTTCCGCAGTCACAGTGCACGTTTTTTTCGTAATTGCCATGTCCTCGGTTATACTCGCGAACCTGAAAAAACCAAGGCATCACGTTGATTCAAAGTGTTAGAATTCGACAAATCTAGCGATTCTTGCTGTAAAACTTGGTTTATCAAAGATCAGTCGGCTTAATTTCGTTTGGACCGGCAGATTGAATCGAGTTGCTGTTTGGGCTGGAGTATTGTTTAATAGGCAATCTATGTGGTGGATTGAAATTGCGGATACTTAGGTCGGGAACCAGGAGAGGTCAAATGAACTTCAAGCTGCTTGGGCTTTTTGGATGGTTAGTCGTTTCGCTTGTCAACAGCGTCGTCGGGCAAGATCAGGATCAACTTCAGGATGTTGTCGGGCAACAGGAAATCAGTGAATCGTGGTGGCCTGCTGCGTTGGAAAAACGCATTTCCTTGGATGCACCCCAACAAGCGAACACTTGGTTGACGCTGCTAAGGGAAACACCCGAAGATTTACGGGAAGGAATTGCTTTTCAATTACGGCATATGCCCAAGAATGATCTGAAAAGCTTAACGCCAGAATTTTTGCTTCAAAATACGCGTTTGGCCTATCAGGCGTTCGACCAGTCTGGTTGGAAGACGCAAGTTTCCAAAGAGCTGTTTCTGAACGACGTTTTGCCTTATGCCAACATCGATGAAACGCGAGAAGATTGGCGAGCGGATTTTATGAAGCAGTTTATGCCACTGGTCAAGGACTGTAAGACGCCCGGAGAGGCGGCTGAAGTCTTGAACCGGAATATTTTCAAGATGGTCAATGTTCACTATTCGACCGCAAGACGGAAAGCTAATCAAAGCCCAAGTGAAAGCATTCAGCAATCCAAAGCATCCTGCACGGGCCTTTCGATTCTGTTGGTGGATGCTTGCCGCAGTGTTGGAATTCCAGCGCGGCTGGCGGGAATTCCAAGCTGGGTTAACAAACGCGGGAACCATACCTGGGTCGAAGTTTGGGACGGGCAATGGCGTTTTACAGGGGCGGATGAACCCAGCGATCAAGGACTGGATCATGGTTGGTTTGAACACGATGCATCGCTGGCGTTGAAGGATTCGAAAATGAATTCCATTTATGCGGTCAGCTTCCAACGCACAGACGCCAAGTTTCCAATGGTGTGGAGCAGTGAAGGTGATGATGTTTGGGCAGAGAATGTCACCGATCGTTATACGAAAGATAAGTCAATTGCCAAGGCAGATTCCGTGCAACTGTTTATTCAAGTGCTGGAAGCTGAAGGCGGAAAGCGGATTCAAGCTACGGTCGAAGTGAAGTGCCTGGACTGTGTAGATTTGACGATGAAAGGTACCAGCCGCGATGAAGCAGCAGATACGAATGACTTTTTGACGTTTGCTGTCGTCAAGGGGCGGAAATACGAAGTCACGGTCACCAAGGGCGACTTGAAAAACGTTGCCACCTATCAAATTGACCAGGACAAGAATCAAACGATCAAAATTCATATGCAACGTTAACCTATGGCTAGGCTATGATTCTTGCCGCGGGTCGTAATGAACACTAAAAAAGCTCGCTGGACCATGGTCCAGCGAGCTTTTTTTTGTTTTCGGTGGGAATGCTGAGCGAAGGTTTACTTTAGACTCTTGACCGCGTCGATCAACTTCTCCATTAGGCCTTTGAGTTGGCTGGAGCTTTGCTTCGTTTCGCGGTTTCCTTCGTTGGTGTGATCAGCCACTTCCGAGACTTCGTCCTTGATCTTACCCAAAGTTTGATTGATCGAGCGAAGTTCCTGTTGCAAATCATCAAGCATCGGTGCGGTTGCGGTGGAATGGGGAATTGCATTTCCAGGACGAGGTAGCGGCAAACTGGTCGGAATGTGTTCATCCCTGTCGTTTTTTGCTTTGGCTTTTCCAGATTCAGACTTTGTTTCCTGCGCCGAACTTTCGGCGGAACGCGGACCCCGGGTTGGGCGTTTCGGTTTAGCCTTTTGATTGGCTTGGGAGCGTTTGGCGTTGGCTTCTTTGTCCTTCAGATTTTGATCGTCGGTCTTTTTTTCCGCCCGCGTCTTGGTATCGGATTTACGATCTTTCGACTTGGCTTGCTCCGCTTTGGCAGGCCCTTTGCGTTTGGGATTTGCTTTGTCTGGGGCCGGCCTACGATCGGTGGGCTGTGCGGCTTTGGCCTTCTTTTGGGTGGCCGCGTCGGTCGCTCGGTCTGGACGTTGGCTGGGCCGTGAATCGGTTCGTCCCGCAGGCTGATCGCGCTTTGCTGGAGATCTACCAGAACGTTGCTGAAGTTTGTTCTGGTCGGCTTGACGGGGACCGTCGGTGGACGGTTTGTCCATGCTGCGTCGTCGCATTTCATCCTGTTGCTGCTGAAAATCTCTCAAGATCTGCTGATTTGTTGCATCCGGTCGGGGTCTCTTGGGCGGTGCGGCCGGCCCTGAGTTTGGCATGGGAGGCTGAACGCCTGCACCGAGGCGTTGGCGAGTCGCGGGATCTGAGTTTTCGCCCCTCCCTGGACCTGCGGGAACTGGAACTGGCGCCCAAAAAAGCGACGGGTTGGGGCGATCGGTCCCCGGTTGGTTTGGCATCCAGCGGTCTGGTCCTGGTCCAAATGGTTGTTGCGGCTGGCCTGCTTGTGAAGGAAGAGGTCGCGATCCAAACTGTGGTGGTTGAGGGGAATTTCTAGCGCCGGGTGGATTTGAATTAAGAACGCGAGCAAGCAATTGTTGTTGGCGATCTAATCGACCTTGCAATTCCTGGACTTGGTCCTGGAGCGATTTTAGCTGCTGATTTTGACGGCGAACCGCTTCCGTAATTCGGTCGCTTTGCATGCTGCCAGGTTTCTTATCGCCGGGTGTTGATTGCTCGTTTTTAAGTTCCAATGGCACCTTTCCAGGCGTCATTATTTCCTTTTTCTTTTCGTCGCGATTGGCAGGGGAATCTTTCTTTTGCGAATCTGTTTTAGCTTGGTTGAAGCTGACGCCGGTCCGTTCCTTGAAGGCTTGCATCATTTTTTGTCGGGTTTGAGTTGAATCAACGCCAGCTTCGTTCATCTGTTTGAGTGCAGCTTCGACGCGTTGCACTGCTTGGGTCAATCTCTCCTTGGTCCAACGATCTTCAACCGCCGTGGGGGGAGTCGGTTGGACGGTACCTGATTCATTCTTTACCGCTTGGGCCGCACGTTGGGCCTGCATCGCCATACGCTGGGCATTGGCTTGGGCCCGCTCGGCTGCGGCTTTGTTCTTTTCCGCCTTTGCCTTTGCGGCCACAGCGAGAGTTTTCTTCAAGGAATTTTCAGGTGTCTTGTCGTCGGCTTGAACCGGCTGTCGATTGGCTCTTGCAGCTTCAGCCGCACTGCTTGCTTGTTGTCGTGCAGCTTCAGCCGCCGCTCGTGTTTCGGCAATGGCTTGCTCGGACCGTTTCAGTGCTTCTTTGTGAGTTGCTAAGGCTTTGGAGCGAACCTTTTCAAGTCGGTCAATGACTTTTTTCTCTTGAAGGGGTTGGGCGTCTTTCTCTTGAACCGCAACAGGCTGAGCGTCTTGATTTTTATTGGCCGCAGTGCCCCAAACTTCGACTGCATCCGATGCCTCCAGCGTTGGCTGAGTTTCGTTTTGGCCTATTTCAGCGCCAGCTGGGTTGGGTGTTTGAGTTGCATTGTTGATTGACGCCAACACGTTAGCAGAGTTCACCTGCGTTTGAGCGATTTGGCTGCCCTGTTGTGCCTGGGCTTGTTGTGCCTGGGCTTGTTGTGCCTGGGCTTGGTCTGCCAAGACTTGGGCCGTGTAGTTGGTGGGTTTCGCCTTGGCATTAAGGGTCAGCACCATCGGTTGGCCATTACGATTGATGGCAACGGGAGTCGGAGTTAGGCCGTGAGTTTGAATTGCGGCCACCAAATCCAAATGATCTTTTACCGTCAATTTGCCGTATTGAACAATTAAGTCGCCTGGCAGCATCTGGGCCTCAGCGGCTGGAGATTCGGATAGCGCTCGTTGAACTCCCAGGTGTTGGGTTTGATCGTCGGAAAAGCGATTGGTCACAGCGCCAATCCAAAACTCGACGACCGCTGGTTGAATTGCGGTTCGGGAATCGTCATCGTTGGCGGGTGCAACCGTGGGGACCGAGCTGACCTGTAGAGCGACGGCGGGCGGGACTGCGTAAAATCCGGCCACAAAATAGGCGGCAAAGACGGCGAGATTGATTTTCATGAGGGCTCCTGGGGTAGGAAATTCTGATGTGCGTTTGGAGATTGGTTTGCCAAACGTGACCTTACTAATTTAGCGAACCAAGGCCAAGAAATGAAGTTAAATGAACGATAAGTGCTAGTTTAAGGTGAGAATCCAGCCCTGAACGGCAGTTTGCCAGCATTTTTTGGTTTGGGTTTTAAGGATTCATTGGCAGATGGCGTCATTGGCAGATGTCGCTGGTTGGCAAACGTTGATAAGCCGCGTTCTGCCTTAGCTTTACGAGGTCCGTGATAACCGATAACGTAGTGCTTGGGATGGATTTGAAAGTAAGAGGACCATGGAGGTTGTGCCGGTGGAGGAAAATTCGGCGTCATTGGCGTACAACGCCAGCCAAGACAGTAATCCTAGCCAGGACAGGAATCCCCTTCAGGCCAGTGATTCGTTCCAGGCCAGTGACCTTGGAAAGATCGAAGCGTTTCATCGAATGTCGTTGCAATTAAACGAAGCAGCGGCAGTCTGGAAACCGCAAAAGCAGTCCCTGGATTCTGGAGTCAACCCAAGCCCACGCCCCAATTCTAAGCAACCCGGTTCCATTCCGTCCAATTCAAATGCGTGCCCCTCCGCTAACAATGTTGGAATCGATGCGATTGATGCGATTGGGGCATCTGAGGGCACGGCACGCGATCGGTCGCAGTCATCATCGCCCCTGGGGAAGTCCAAGAGTGTTCCGAGCAAGCATGCTGATTTCGCCGAGCAGATCGGAGAAGATTCCGTCATTGGGAATCAGTGTCGACAGTTGTATTTCGGCGTGCAGTTGGTTGACGATTTGCTGCAGTGCCGGCAAAGACTTCGTCGATTGTGTCCTAAAACGCCAGGAGTCTACCGTTGGTTCGATGGGACTGGACGATTGATCTACATTGGCAAAGCTAAATCATTGCAAAGTCGGTTGCTAACTTATTATGCGGCAAATCCAAGTGATGAAAAAATGCGTCGCATTCGCGACATCGGGCGTAGAATCATTTGGGAGGAAACCTCTCACGAATTTTTGGCCTTGGTGCGTGAACAAGAGCTGATTGCAAAATTCCGCCCAGGGTTCAACGTACAGGGCCAGCCCAAACGCAAGCGACCTGCCTTTTTGTGTGTGTCCAGGCACAAAGCAGCAAACCTATACGTTTCGTTTGACGGGACCAGTGACGCGTGTGAATACTTTGGTCCAATATTGGGTAGCCAGCATCTACGGGAAGTCGCTGAAACCCTAAATCATCATTTTGCATTGCGGGATTGCTCGGAGAAGACCCCCATCGATTACGGTCAACAGTTACTGCTGTTTCCTGTCGCCCGCGAGGCCCACTGCTTGCGGCATGAAATTGGAACGTGCCTGGGACCCTGTGCTGGTAAGGTTTCCGAAGCCGACTATCAAGCGGCGGTTGACCGTGCGATTGGATTTCTAAGTGGTTATGATCGAACGTTGTTCCAGCAATTACAGGACGCGATGGAAGATGCTGCTGGTCAGAGACGTTTTGAAAAGGCCGCAGCCTTGCGAGATCGCTTGCGACTCCTCAAATGGGTGGACCGTCGGCTAGAGGATCTTCGCAAGACTCGATACGAGTACAACTGTATTTATCAGATTGCGGATCCAGATGGAAAGTCGTGGTGGGTACTGCTTAACCAAGGGGCGGTGTCCAGTGTGCTTTTGCGTCCAACCCACAAGGTTCTTGCCAAGCGAATCTTAAAGCAGTTGATCGAAAGTCAACACAATTGCATTCCGCCCGTGAAACACCGAGTCGATGATTTGGATGTTCCTCACGAATCGGTCGTCCAATTACTGATGCAATCGATTGTGAGCACATGGTTCCGTCGAAATAAAGATCAGAAGCAGTCGCTGATGTCCTATTCAGCAGCGATCGAATATTGCCAAGAAATATTGGAAGCAAAGCGTATTGCGAAGTTCAAGTCGTAAAGCCGCGGGTGCACTTGAATTCCACGTGAACCGTCGTGGTCGAAAACACTGGGTAACCGCATTGGCCTAAAGCATTGGGGCCAAGTAGTTGCCCGTGTAGCTGTTCTTGACTTTGGCCACCTGCGCTGGCGTGCCACTGGCCACCACAAGACCACCGCCCGACCCTCCCTCTGGCCCCATGTCGATGATCCAGTCGGCATTTTTGATCAAGTCCAGGTTGTGTTCGACCACCAGAACGGTGTTCCCCTTTTCGACTAACAGATCTAAGACATCCAACAGTTTTTGAATGTCTTCGAAGTGCAATCCGGTGGTCGGTTCATCCAGAATATAGAACGCTTTTCCGGCTTCGGGTTTGGCAAGTTGCGTAGCCAGTTTGATTCGTTGGGCTTCGCCACCTGACAAGGTGGTTGAAGGCTGTCCTAGGGGTAAATAATCCAGTCCGACCTGACATAACGCATCCAGGACTCGGTGGATGCGATTGATTTGATCAAAGAATTGTCTGGCTTGCCCGCAGCTCATTTCCAAAATGTCCGCGATCGTCTTTTCGCGAAATTTGACCCGGAGTGTTTGCGAATTGAATCGGGCTCCGCGACACAAGGGGCACAGAACAAATAGATCGGGCAGGAATTTCATTTCAATCCGCTGCCGACCATGGCCTTCGCATTGGTGGCACCGCCCTTGTACCGAGTTGAAGCTGAAGCGACTGGTTGAAAACCCTAGTTGTTTGGCCAGTTTTGTGGCAGCGAAAACTTTGCGAATTTCGTCAAAAACGCCCGTGTAGGTGGCTGTGTTGCTTCGTGGCGATCGGCCAATAGAAGATTGGTTCACGCGAATAACTTGTTCGATACCATGGGTCCCGGTCAATGCATCGTAGGGGCCGGGCACGACCGTGGGACTGCCCAGTTTTCGCTGGAGTGCAGCGCCAAGAGTGTCGTGGATCAAAGAACTTTTTCCGCTGCCACTGACTCCCGTAACGCAAATCAAACGGCCGATCGGGAAACGGGCGTTGACGTCCTTTAAGTTATGGTGTCTGGCTCCTGAAAGTTCAATCCAGCCGGCGGGCTCTTTGGTGCGAAGTTGAGTATTTCGTCGAATATGTCGGTTCCCATTTAGGTATTGGGCCGTTAGCGATTGAGTGTTAGCCAATATCTTCTCGATCGGCCCTTGGGTAACGATCGTACCGCCATGTTCTCCGGCGCCTGGTCCCATGTCGACGACCCAGTCTGCAGCCCTCATGACTTCTTCGTCGTGTTCCACAACGATGACAGAATTGCCTTCGGATTTTAAGTGTTTTAACACATTGATCAGCAGTTGATTGTCGCGTTGATGCAAACCAATGGACGGTTCGTCCAGAATGAAACAAACATGAGTCAAGCCCATTCCGATCGCGGTGGCCAAGCGGACGCGTTGAAATTCTCCGCCGCTAAGCGTTGCTGCTCCTCGTCCCAGCGATAAATAATTGACAGACACGTCCTGCAGGAAAGTTAGGCGACGTACGATCTCGCGAACAGGCGGGATGGCGATTTCGCGAACAACGCCCACCAAATTCGGGGATTTTTCAAGATCACGAAAAAACGTCAAGGCTGTGTCGATGTCCCAAGCCAGAATCTGATCGATGGCCACACCTTCAAGTTTGACCTGCAACGCTTCGCCATTTAAGCGGCACCCGCGGCACGCATAGCAGGGGACTTGGCCGCGCAGTGATTGAATTAGTTCAAGCTGGCGGTCATTGGTGGTGGTCGCCATTTCCTTTTCCAGCAACAGAAACAGTCCTGGCTTTGATTTTTCGGTTTGGAAAAGAAACGTTTGCCAGTCCGAATCCTCCATCTGGGCAAGTGGTCGGTCCAGGGTAAATGCCAACTGCTTGAAGATAGGTTCGACCGCGTCCAGGCGCTTTTGCAGCGTCTTTCCCGTAAGCGTTTTCCACGGATTGATTGCGCCTTGGGCGATCGACAGATTACGATTGGGAATGACGGCACTGGCGACAAAGTTTTCGATCGAACCTAGACCTCCGCACGCCTGGCACGCACCGTACGGGCTGTTGAAGCTGAAGGTTCGAGGCAGGATTTCTCCGTAACTGATCTGGCATTTTGGGCAAACCGAGTGAGTTGAATAGAGTTTCGTTTCCCAGGTCGCTTCGCCGTTAGATTGGGTGCCTGATTGATGCTGGACGACCACCATTCCATCGCCTAATTTTAAAGCCAGACGTAGCGACTCGTTCAGCCGAGGTTCGACTCCTTCGCGAATCGCGATTCGATCCACGATTGCCGAAATATCGTGCTCTGTCTTGACGGCCAATTTTGGGATCGAATCAATGTCGTAGATCTCTCCATCGACTTGGACTCGCACCATTCCTGCTTTACGAATTTTTTCAATGACATCAGCGTGAGCCCCTTTTCTCCCGCGGACCATCGGGGCCAGCAAGATCATTTTGGTTCGATCCGCGAACATCAGAAGCTGGCGCGAGATTTCTTCGTAAGTTTGCTGCTGGATCGGATCTCCACAGCCTCGACAGTGGATCGTTCCTGCCTTTGCCATTAACAGTCGTAAATAGTCGTAAATCTCGGTCACGGTTCCGACGGTGCTTCGCGGGCTGGCGGCTCCAGGCTTTTGGTCGATGCAGATGGTCGGTTGCAAGCCATCAATGAGTTCGGCATCGGGACGCTGCATTTGTCCTAGGAATTGTCTGGCGTATACACTCAGGGTCTCGATATATTGACGCTGACCTTCGGCGTAGATGGTGTCAAATGCTAGCGAACTCTTGCCTGACCCACTGCGCCCGGTAATCACCACCAGTTGGTCTCTGGGAAGATCGATGTCAAGATTTTTCAGATTGTGCGTTCTAGCCCCTCGAACTCGAATGCAGTTCGCTGCCTTGATTGGCCGATCGGTCGCTGAAACATCATCAAGGCTGGCCGAGGCCACGTTTTTGGCCTTTCGCAGAGTTGTCTTGGGTTTTTCATTGTTTGCGGTGGTCTGAATTGTTTTTGATTTTACAGCAGCTTTTGCCGGAGAATCGCCCGAAGTGGTCTGGGCCTTGGCTTTGGATTTCTTTTTGGGCATTGGAAATCGAATTCAATCCGTTGGAAGCATGTGAAAATCGGCAGCCAAACTCGAAATCGCGAATTTACCTGTCAGCGGTGCGAAGTGTCAGCTTATCGAAAATGAAATCCCAAAGAGGGACTGTCAATCCATTCTAAGATCTAGTTTTCAAATTTGACACATAGCCATTGGCAAATGCTCGCGATACGACCATCGCATGCAGAATCACTGCGGGATGTTATCGCGATGCCGCTATGGACGGGTCTAGACGTTGCGATTTTCTTAAATTGGGTAATCTCTGGAAGGTTGGATTTGGGCAGACTGGAGTGTTCAAGGCGATGGCTGGATTGAAAAGCCGCCTTGCCGTTTTTTTTGAAAACGAGTAGGAATGTGTTCGAGGGCTTTAGTGCGCGCACCGACAAATGTTGGTGAACGCCGGTGGGGAGGTCACCTGGAGGTCACCTGGAGGTCACCTGGAGGTCACCTGGAGGTCACCTGGAGGTCACCTGGATTTTACTGGGCCGATTTTCCTTGCGAAGTCGTTTTGCTTGCGATCGATTGACGGTCAATGCAAGCGAGCCAGAACATGGTCGAACCAGAACACGGTCGAACCAGAACACGGTCGAACCAGAACTTGGTCGAACCAGAACATGGTCGAACCAGAACACGGGCGGTCTGGCGTAAGGGAAGTTTAATATCGAACGTCACAAGTTCAATCGATTCGCCTTGAACTTGGTCACGACCCAATTCAAACCGCTGGGACTGAGGGCAGAATGCTTGGTCGGTTGACACGTAGTTTGAACGCATGGGGGCCAGATCATCGATTTGGGCCTGATCGCCAAAGTCAATTGAGTACTAGCACTTGAGTACTAGCACTTGAGTACTA
>JBDNHU010000121.1:0-11743 GCA_041688615.1 Mariniblastus sp.
AACAATGGAGTCAAAATCTAAGTGTGCTAGGATCGATGGGCGGAGCTAGGTTTGTGATCAATGGTCGCCCGTTTGATGGGATCGATGGCAAGAATGAAGCTGGAATTGTTGTCAAGGCACCCGAGTCCAATGAACCGTACGATGTGGTCAGCGATGATATCGAGTATCCGTTTCGTAGCAATCGAAACCTGTTCCTTTCAACGGATGCGTTGGGATCTACCACTCTGCCGCTAGAACGGCGACAGGTTCCGTCGTTCCATCGTTACGCTCAATTCGCGGCCCAGTCGATTGATCCAGCGACGGTGACTTACAACCATTTGCGAAGTGTCGCCGCGTTGGCGCTTCGTCCAAGTCCGGTTGAGAATCCAAACTTTACCGGTTCGAATCCCAACGGAAGGTTTTACGATCCAGCATTCGGTTATGCGAGCCAAAATCGGTTTCCAACCCCACGTCCGATTCTGGCCTTGCCAAATTTTTATGCCGAGAACGGATTTAGCCCGCAAAGCCCAGATCATTGGCGTCATTTGCTGCATGGCCTGTTGGGTAACGACCCGATGGAACTTTCGGACTTACGTCTACCTGCCAGTCCTGGTTTGGACGTGGACACCGACGGTGATGGGCGAGTCGATGCGATGTGGATGGATCTGGGCTTGGCTCCGATTCTTCTGCCCAATGGCCGACGAGTGAAACCGTTGGTTGCGGTGAAGATTGAAGATATGGATGGTCGGTTGAACTTGAATACTCATGGTTCTTTGGCCGACCTTCGCAATAACGGTACCCCGTCGGGGATTGGAATTCCTTACGGTCAAGGTTACGGTCCAGCCGACGTCAAACTGGGGTCGATGATTGCCAACGGTCGGTTGAATTGGGCATTGACTTTGAAGTACGGCACCAACACTTCCAACGTCTTGTCATTCCCGGACGCACCAGGTTATACCAATCCTTTGCATGCGGCCCGTTGGTTTGGTTTCTTAGACAACATTCTGCCGAACATTTCTGGTGGCCTTTACGGGACCGCAAGTGATTATCAGGGACAGTTTGTGGTGGGTTCGGTTGGTCAATCGGTCGATCCGACTTTGCCAGCCAATCCAGATCCAGGAATGGTTTTGCCCTTTTTTCAGAAGGCACCTGCCGCGGGTCTGTTGACTCAGATCGTGGATTCACCTTACGAATTTGACCTGTTCCGAGATGGTTCGCCGCACCGTTTCTACAATTACACCACGTCACCGCCCACGTTGGCGACATTGGCGGCAAATGCTGCCGAGGAAGATCACCCATTCTCGGTGGTTGATCTTGAAACCTTGTTGCGTGGCTACGATTCGGACTACATCAAGCGTCGCGAGGATGCCAAGAGTCAACGCACGACCGCGCCCAAGCGGACCTTGCTAGAACGTTTCTTAGGTAGCTTTGATCCCACGGTTTCGACGGCAAACGACAATTTGCGTCGTCAAATGACCACGCATAGTTTCGAAGTTCCAGCGTTGCCTGGCAACTTGGCCAGTGTGTTGCGTCGAACGCTGGCCAGTCGGAATATCGTCAATGGCAATGTCCTGGGCGATGCCAGTTACAATGAGAACAGTCGTTTTCAAACTGCCGGAGCGTTTTTAACACCTGCTGGTGCCCTTAACTATGAAGCGGCGGTGGAACAGCAAGTTTTGATGATGTTGGGTTCGGACATTGTGGCCGGGCTGCCGTTTAATTTGCATCGCAAGTTTGGTAACGGTATCAATGACGATCCAGCCAATGACACGATCAATGACGAATATGGTGACCCGGTAGTCGGTGGTATGGTGGAAAGTACCAGTGGCCAGAGTGCGACAACCGTTGACGCGATTGCGGGTACGGTCATTGATTTGGATTTTGACAACGACGGATTTCTGCCTTCGACCAGTGGCGACAATGATCAGTATTTGGCTCGTGCGGCGTTTGCTCGCCAACTTTACACCCTCGTGCTGATGATTAGTGATCCTGATATGTCGGCGTCCACCGCCAGTTTGACGCCTGCTGCGGTTCGTCGCCGGGTTGCGTTGGCCCAGTGGGTGATCAATGTGGTTGATTTTCAGGATGCGGATTCGATTAGCACTCCGTTTGAATTTGATATCAATCCGTTTAACGGTTGGCACGTGGATGGTGCGTTGCGAACTCGTCCTGAAGTCGGGAACCCTGGCTTCCTTGAAAATGGAATTGAAGGCGACGTGACCGATGTGATGGATTCGTCCACCGGACGCGAACGATACGTGGTTTGGGGTGCGGAACGGCCGGACGTTTTGCTGACCGAAGGCATGGCTTTTCATGATCATCGTAGCCGCATCCAATCGGGAACCAATGCCGACCAAACACACATGCCGACGTCGTCTGCATTTGTTGAACTGTACAATCCAAATTTGGTACCAAGCGTTGATCAACAGGAGCAAGGTGACACTTATTCGTCACTGTCGGCAACAGTCAAAGGTGTTGACCTGCGCAAGGTAACGCCAGCGGGTGAACCCGCGTACCGCATGTTGGTTGTTCGGGATGAAGATCGAGGTTTGAATCCTGATTACTTGATTTCAGATTTTGATGCTCTGTTCCGAGACCAGGAAGTCAATGGAGGCAATCGCCGTTTCGCTCAAACGGGAGTCAATGACATCGAGCGAACGGTTTACTTTGTCAACCCGAATGTTTTACTTAACAATATCGATACCTACGTCACTGCCAACTCGATCGATATGGCAACCAGTCCGTTACGAGTTCAATTGGCCAAGGGCAGCGTTCAGCACTTCCCAAGCAATGTGAATAACTTTGTATTGTTGCCTGGGCAGCATGCGGTGGTAGGTTCGGCGGGACCGCATGATCAATTTGCATCGACGTTAAACACGACAATTTTTGGTCGGATTCCTTTGGCGGTTGCAGATGACACTTACGATCCAACGGTGGATTCGTTTGAACGACCTGCGGTTCGTTTGAATCCAGGCTTGCCAATCCAGGTGGGTCTGTATGACCGAAACGATGCTTCGAAGATGGTTTTGGTTCCCAACACGATCGGGATACCTTTGGATCGTGCTGATCCAACCAATCCTAATGTCTATCGCAACTTTTCGCTGTCTGAACCGATCGTCGGTTATAACTTGAACGATTCGGCCGGCGACCCAGCGGTTCCCGAAGAAGATGGGTTTCTGTACCAAGCCGCTTACGCCAACTGTTTCTACGATGGCGTGGACATGGATATCCGGCGATATGGTGCGATTTCGGATCCAAGTGATGCCAACAACCCGACGCATCGCCACGTCGTTTTGCAACGCTTGGCCAATCCCGAACAACCATTCCATCCCGAGTACAATCCTTACTTAACGTTGGATGATTTAGGCGTCGGCCTGAACGCCTACGGTGGCATGGGCGAGGATTCGAATATCACTCAACGTTTGCCAATGAGGACCGCCAATCAACGCGGCCGATTTGGAGCTGCTTCGCAAATGGCTTACGACACAGCGGCGGTTGGTTCCACAATCGTAGCCGGAGTGGCTCAGAAGAACGTATGGCTTCGGACCGTCAATGGTAACTGGGACATGGAGCCCATTCCAGGAACCGACGACGGCACCTTCCCGCTGACGTTGACCCAGTATGATGGAACCAACTTCAATTACCTCAATCCGGCACAGTTTTCCTTTGGAGAGGTTAACCAGCCGTATGCCGATCCCACTGTGGCAACCCAGGCAGTACCTTGGTTGCGATTTGCCAACCGGCCATTGATCAGTCAGTTTGAATTAGCTTCGGTCCCGTTTCAGTCCACTGGCCTGATGTTGGAACATGTGATTTGGACAGACCCAACCCGCTACGATCACTACGGTGACGATGCGTTCCTGTCCAATTCGAACATTGTCAATCTAACGGCGTTTCCGCCGGTTGGCACGACAGCGGCTCCGCTACCTGGTTATTTGCTGAACTTTTTCGGTGAGACTGCTGGTGTGCGATCGCTGGCTAGAATTTTTGAATTCACGACGGTGCCTTCTCCGTTTGTGGGGACTGAAATTTATCTAAGTCCGTTTGCCAAGTCGAATGGTGGTTTTGGTGCGGACACTACCGGACCGGGCGGGTCGTTTGGTGATGGACCTAAGTTTAATGCTCCGTTCAATTACGTCAGCAAACGTCGGATTCCAGGAAAGATCAACGTAAACACAGTCAATTGGGAACAGACCTGGACCGCGTTGATGGGTGGTACGGGGTCGGCCTATTTGATGAATACACAATTCACCGATTTCAACACCGCGACTCGTAATTTTATGACTCCGTTGCCGATCCGCAGCACGCCGTTTCGTCAAAACGAAGTGGCAACGATTCCTCCCTATCGCTTACCGGCTTATGATCGGGAAAACTCGTTGTGGCGTCCGATGACGACGATGAGCGCACCGATGTTCGATTACCAGAACGCTGCGCCGGCATACAACACGGACAAGAATGAATATTTCCGGAACCAAAAACGCCAGCGAATGGCCAACACCACGACTCAACGTTCCAGCGTGTTCGCGATTTGGGTAACCGTTGGCTACTTTGAATTGGAAGAGATTGCGGTTCCCGTCCCCGATAATCCTGACGCATTTTATGGAGACGTGTCATATAGTGGCAACGTGGTGTGGAAGTCTTGTATTGGTCAGGAGTACGGAATTGACAACGGTAAAGTTAAGCGGGATCGTGCTTTTTACATCTTTGATCGTTCGATTCCAGTCGGCTTCGTACCAGGCGAGAATCTGAATGTGGACAAGGCCGTTTTGTTGAAACGCTACTTGGATTAGCAGCCACTTACGATGAATCCGTTGAAGAATGTCCAACACCGCCCAGATTTCTGGGCGGTGTTTTTTATTGATAGGACGCTTGGTTCCCAGGTAGCGTAAGCCACCAGGAGCGGCGGATCCCAAAACACAGCCCGGATCCCACAACACAGCCCGGAGGGCGAAACATCCTGGGTCCGGTGGCTTACGCCACCGGACCCAGGACCCCAAATAAAAAGGCCGGAAGTCTGATTTTGGATCGGTTGTGGCTGGGAAACGGGGCTTTGGGACCAGGAGTTGGCGAAGGTTGAGTCAATTTGGCCTTGAAATAATACGGGAAAGGCATATTATGTGAATATCTGTGGCCAGATTGCGCCTTGATCTGGTGGTGGAATACCGCCGGTAGCGTGTCGGGACTGGATGGGTTTTGGCCTATTCAGAGCCGCCAAGATTGGTGTAACCAAACCATCAGGCTGCATACGATCAGGCTGCATACGATCAGGCTGCATACGATCAGGCTTTTGGGCAGAGGGGCCTGAGGGCAATTTTGAAAACAAGTTTCTTTAACGGCAAAACTTTAATGAACTTCATACGGGCAGTTCGAGTGCGTTTATTGGTCAGACCCTAGTCGGTTGCAAGACAAAGCGGTTTCCAGGCAGAAATGTTTAGAAACGTAGATTTTGCAGCGTAGCGATTAGGGTTTCGCAACCGGTATCGACTTGACTCGATGGTGTGAATGTAAGTTAAATCCAAATTAGGTTTTGCCTTCTCTTCGCCCAGGTTCTAGGGTCAACATCGTGCTGGTACTCGGCTTGGCTGAATAAACTTCCGGTGCAGTCATGGATTCCAAACCGTAATCAGTCTGAAATTATGGAACGAATCGTATCAAGCCTTCTGGGCTTGGTAAGGCAAACTTTAAAATTTCGCAGCCAGATTTGTTGACCAATGGGCAATGATCTGACTTGTGTTGATGGATATCTGTGCGGACGTGTTTCCGCGACAAGCAATAAATTGAACAACCTTCCAACGGTGGTTGCTTTTTGGCGATCATCGATAGTCGTTGGCCAGCAATGGCTATATTTTTTCACAGGTGATTTATGGATCTGACAAAAGTAAGAAACATCGGTATTTCCGCCCACATTGACTCGGGTAAAACCACCCTTAGCGAACGAATTTTATTCTACGCGGGTCGAATTCACAAAATGGAAGAAGTGAAGGGCGGTGGCGATGGCGCGGTGATGGATCACATGGAACTGGAGAAAGAACGCGGCATCACAATCACCAGTGCTGCGACCAGTTTGGAATGGAAGGGTAACAAAATCAATCTGATCGATACCCCTGGCCACGTTGACTTTACAGTGGAAGTGGAACGTTCGCTTCGCGTGTTGGACGGTGCGGTCTTGGTGCTTTGCTCCGTGGGTGGCGTTCAGGCTCAATCGTTTACCGTTGACCGTCAGATGAAGCGTTACCGAGTGCCTCGTTTGGGTTTCGTTAACAAGATGGACCGGACCGGTGCAGACCCTTACAAAGTCGTGCAGCAAATGCGTGACAAGTTGGGTGCCGATGCGATCATGATGCAGATCCCAATGGGTGCGGGTGAAACGTTTGAAGGCTGTATCGACTTGGTCAAAATGAAGGCATACTTCTTTGATGGCGACAAAGGCGAGAAGGTCCGCGAAGAAGAAATTCCAGCTCAACATCTTGATAAAGCGACCGAGTATCGTCAGAAGATGCTGGAAAGCTTGTCGATGTACAGTGACGAAATGATGGAAATGTTGTTCGGTGGCGAAGAACCGACCGAAACTCAGATCCACGAAGTCACCAAGAAGGCCTTGTTGTCGTTGCAAGCGACTCCGGTTTTCATCGGTTCGGCATACAAGAACAAGGGTGTTCAATTGTTGTTGGATGCGGTCAACGCCTACTTGCCTTCTCCGCTTGAGCGGGAAATTTATGCCAGCAGTTGGCACGATTTGGAAGAGAAGTTTGAACTGGTTCCTGATGCGACGAAACCGTTCGTCGGCATGGCGTTCAAGATTGTCGAAGATCCGTTTGGTCAGTTGACGTTTATGCGAATTTACCAAGGCGTGATCAAGAAGGGTGAAACCTACTTCAATCAACGTACTCAACGTAAAGAGCGTTACAGTCGTCTGGTCCGGATGCACTCGGATCGTCGCGAAGAAATCGATAGCGCCGAAGCGGGTGACATCGTTGCAATCATGGGGATCGATTCGGCATCGGGTGACACCTATGCGGGTGAGAACCAAATGTGCACGCTAGAGAGCATGTTCGTGCCTGAACCGGTTATCAAGATTGCGATTGAACCAAAAGATCGTACCAATGCTGATAAACTAAGTTCGGCTTTGCAGCGTTTCCGCAAGGAAGATCCAACGTTCCGAGTCACTACGGACGAGGAAACTTCGGAAACGATTATTGCCGGCATGGGTGAATTGCATCTGGAAGTTTACGTGGAACGAATTCGTCGCGAATACAAAGTGGACGTGATCGTGGGGCCTCCGAAAGTTAGCTACCGCGAAAAGCCAACCACCGCAGTCGATTTCAACTACAAGCACCGGAAACAAACCGGTGGTTCGGGTCAGTTTGCTCATATCGTGGGCACGCTTGAACCCTTGGGCGATGATATCGAAGGCGATTACGTTTTCCAAGATTCGATCGTTTCGGGCCGGATTCCAAAGCAGTACATTCCAGCGGTTGACAAAGGATTTTTGTCGTGCGTTGGCAAGGGAACGTTGGCGGCTTATCCGGTTGTGAAATTGAAGGTCCATTTGAAAGACGGTTCGTATCACGATGTGGACAGTTCGGAAATGGCTTTCCAAACTTGTGCACGTACGACTTTCCGTGAATACATGCCAAAGACAAACCCTGTGTTGTTGGAACCTGTGATGTTGATCGAAATCGAAATCCCTGACCAATTCCAAGGTACCGTGGTGGGTGACTTGACTCGTCGCCGTGGAATGATCGAATCGACCGACACTCAGGCTGATGGAACTTGCGTGATCATTTCAGAAGTGCCGCTAAGCGAAACGTTCGGTTACGCAACGGACCTTCGTTCGATGACTCAAGGTCAGGGAACGTTCACTATGGAACTAAAAGGCTATCGCCAGGTTCCAGGCAACATCCAAGTGGAAATCATGGAAGAGCGTAAGAAGTCCTTGGTAACCGCCGAATAGGTTGTCGTTGCTTTTGCGACGCCAAGAAAGTGTCGATAACTTAGTTGCGATCACACCAACGGTTTGAAATTTTGAAGCCTCGACCTGGCCCATTGTGGATAGGCCGAGGTTTTTTTATTGCCAAGTTGTGAACGATTCAAGTCATCCAAACGTGTCCGGTGATCGGGTAACTGCTGCGGGATCACTTGCAGCAGTGTGAATTTGTTGAGAAATCCAATCCAAGCTTCCAAACATAACGCGGCAAAGCGAATTGGGGTGTTTGGTCGGTCATCTAGAGTTCCAGTCCTGAGCCCTAAACGGATTTCCGACTTAGAATGGGAACTTTCTTCGCCTATTTTATTCATTTGAAGAACTACTTCTTGGTTAATTTAGTTTCTGGGAATTTTCAAAAAAAAGACTTGCATGTGATTGTGCACTGGTATCAGGTAAGGACTTAACAGAGAACATTTTTGTGGGGATTTTGGCGAAGAGAGTGGCGAAGGTAGATCCACTTTGAATGGCCAATAGGCTCCCAACACAAACTTCTTGTGCACAACTTCTTGTGCACCACTTCTTGGTCGATGTTAGGGGATGGGATCGATGAACCGACAGTCGGAAAGAATTTTCGCGTATTTTCTCGTGGCGTTTTTGTCAATCGCGAGTGCCCAGCGATTGGTTGGGCAGCTAATCGAACCCGCAAAAAAGGCTCCGATTGAAGTAGTCTTGCCAGATCCGGTCGAAATGAATTTCGATCGAAGTATAACCCAGGTCTTCGCCGGTAACTTGGAAGCGGGAGCCAACGTTTCGGTTCGATTTGTCTTAACCAACAAGACTGATGAACTGATTACGTTCGATTTCGCAAAGCCAAATGGCACATGCATCGACTTTAAAATCAGCAGCAAAGAAATTTCGGTAAATGAAAGTGCGACGGTGGAAGTCGCCTTTGAAATTCCCAAGGGTAATACCACTGGGACGCATTCGACCCTCATCGATTTGTATAAATCCGGCCAAGTGGTGAGGCAGATTTTTGTGTCCTGTGGAATCACAAATGGTTTGTACTTGGGTAACGTGCAACATTTGATGAATTTACCGAATTCCGTAACCGAGTATCGCATTCCAATCGACTTTACAGCGCCCATTAAGTTTGAAAACCTGGAGGTCACCGTACCAGCGAGTTCTTTCGAAGGGCTTGACGTCACCACAACGCTTGAAATAACTGCACAAGGAATTCCCTTTGTTTCGGTGGTCTCGTCAGCTGTCGATATGCCTTATTCGTTCGTTTCAGGATCGGTTATAGTTACCGACCGTGTAAGTGGGAAGCAAGCCGAAGCGCGAGTGTTGATTTCTAAACGCGAACCGGTACAAATTTCGCCACGACGTTTGAATTTCGTCAAGGCGGTTGATGACAGCGGGCATAGAATCGCGAATGCCATGTTACGATTTCTGGAAACGGACACCCAACCTAATGAAGTTGAAGCTTCGGTCGCAAAGGAAGAACTGCAAAACGCAGACGCACAAGGGAAGAAACGGCAATTGCAAGAAGATTCGATCATAGAAGTCACTGCCCAATTTCGCAACGGTGATCGTCCTTTGATCGATGTTAAACCATTGGGGAATCAAATCGTTCGTGTCAAAGTGCGAATCTCTGAAAAGCAATTTGATGAGCTTGACGAAATTATTTGGACCCTGAAGCGGGGCGGGCAAAGGTTTGAATTGGTCTGCGATTGGAGCAAGTAAACAACAGGGTCCAAGGATTGAAAGAACTATTTTCCCGGTTTCTTTATCAATTGATAAGGATTAAGTAATGTTAGACTCACGATTTCTTTTTAGTGTGGTGCTGTTCATTGGAACATCACTTTTCTGTGGCGTAACGGTGGCGCAACCTGGCGGTGGACCAGGTTCAACCAAAATCTGTGGCGGTTGCTTTCAAATGGACGATCCGATCTCTTGCGGTGCCCAGGAGCCATTAACGGCAGTTTGTCCAACGAGTGTTTGCGTCTACACCATGAAAAACGGAGTTACTCAGCTCTCTTGCATGCAACCGTTTCAAACTGCGTATCTCCAAGACAACGCCATCGGCACCGTTCGGAATACTAACCAGCAAGAGATTGGGCAAAGTTGTTTTGACTATGTCCAAAAAAGTTGTACCCAGCGATATGCGTGCGACTGTAGTAGTGGAATGGCCTATTCTCCGTGTGTGACAGATTTGCTGAACCCAACAGCAAGTCCTACCACGTATCGAAGCTACTTTTTGGACGGAGTGACCTGCCAGGATTAACCAGCATGTATTGTTGCAAATCCTAGCAAGCATGACGGTGGTCCAACTTGCTAGGATTTCTGATCGTTTGAATCTAAATTGTTTTGCTGTTTGACTTCAAGGAGATTGGCCGTGCGGTTATTTTTAATTCCATTGATAGGTTTGGTCTTAACTTTTTGCGGTGCATCTTATTGCAATGGTCAAGAGCCTGACCCGGCTTTGTCGTTGTTTGATTCGGTTGTCGCCAACGCTGACGCCTGGCAGACTGGAGACGTACTGGTTAAATACACCAACGATTTCGACAGTGTTGGGGCGACGGACCAACAGCAACCCAAGGGCGTTTCTATTTCAGAAGAGTGCCGTGTTCGTACTTTGTTTGATTACAAAAGGCGGCGTTTTGCCCAATATCGCCTAAGCAAGACAGATACAACCAACTTCACTGTAGCTGCCGATAATCCAATTCAAGTCATCACTTGGAAAGCGGTCATCGTGGATTTCGAAAAGCAAATTTTTCACGAATTGAATGATAAGTCCAACGGGCGTCCCTACAAGCGAACAAACGAATTGGAACGCGTTTTCACGATCAGTGGCATTGAAGATTATCGTGCTTTGGGGATCGTCTTCTTCACTAGTTTGGATCCACAGAAAGAATATAGATCTTTGGCAAAACAATTGGCAAGTCGTCCTGATTTTTCGAAAAGCGTGGACTTAGCCAAAGACAAAATCGCCTTGCATTATGTAACGCCAATCAATGCGGAGTTTCCCAACTGGGACAATGGTGGTACTTTTTTTATCAACGATGCGACATGGACCTACACTTTTGACAAACTCAGTTCACAGGTGGTTGGCGTCCAACACTTTGTGACCGTAGGCAAAGTTCTTCCCGTCGAGTCGCCGGTTAGCAATGCGAAGATATCATGGCAAGAGATCAGCGACCTGTTTGTGCCACAGTCGTTTACCTTCCAGCACAGCGCAAACGTGAATATTGGAGGCATTGATGAAGCGGGCACACGGACCACCAATAAACAATTTCATTGGTTTTCATTGAACCAGCCTTTGGACGAACGTTTCTTTGACGGAACTTACATCAAAGATCAGAAAGCGGTCCTTGACCTGACGCTACCCGAGCGGACGGGAGCCAAAAGCTTGTCACCCACAAAAAAAAAAATCGAGAAAGCAAAGTAAAAACAACCGGTGGGATGCGTTGGAAGTGCGTTTTGCTGTCGGGCGCAATCTTAAACGATGACTAGGGCTGCACAGATTGCCGGATCGTGTGGAGTTTCACAATCGTGTTTCATCACAGTATCCCTATGCGATTAACAAGTGTCGTTGGAATCACATCTCAATAGCCATTACCCTATATTCACCTGCCAACGTTGCCGGAAGTAGACCCAGGCCGCATGAAAGAAGTCGTACCACCGGATCTTCTTGCCTTCGGCTGCTGTTCGAGCGTGATACGAGATCGGTAACTCGACAATTGGTACACGACGTCGCAACAGCTTGCCGTTGATTTCGGCACACAGTTCAAAGCCGCGACTTTGCAGATTCAGCTCTTGCATCAGCCCAGTCGGCAG
>JBDNHU010000122.1:0-39368 GCA_041688615.1 Mariniblastus sp.
CCTTGAGTTATGGACCTTGAGTTATGGACCTTGAGTTATGGACCTTGAGTTATGGACCTTGAGTTATGGACCTTGAGTTATGGGTTGTGTGGGGCGTCTGGGGTTGGATTTTCACCTTCAAATGATCCTAAGCTTGATCTTTACGCCGTCGAATGATTCAATGCCCGAGTGTGGTTTGTTCGGTTAGCATTTGCTTGTTTTCCTGGCGACGAAGCCTTGCCAGGTGTTTTCTTTTAGAAGTCGTATCTTACTATGCTTGAGCGACGAAGTTTAAAATTGCCCATCACCTTGGGTGTCGTTCTAATCGTGCTAACGTTGTTGTTGACAACAGGCTGGATCTTGCTGAACGTCTTTAAGGCAATTGAAGATCCTAGTCCTGGGCTGTACTGGGTTCTCTTGACCGTTGGAGCCATTTGTTTTCTGGTGGTTCTGATTGGCATCATTACCTACTTGGTCTTATCTGTTCGCGTGATCAATCTAACTCGCAGGCAGTCGAATTTTATTGACGCGGTCACTCACGAGTTAAAGACACCCATCGCGTCGCTAAAACTATTATTGCAAACACTGAACGCTCAGGAAGTGACTGATGCTGAACGAGCAGAGTTTTATCGTTTGATGCTAGGTGATGCCAATCGTCTTGACTTGATGATCAACCAAGTCTTAGCTGCGGCTCGGCTTGATCATTCGTTAGATTACGCCACGTTGCCGGAAGTGCGTTTGGATCAGTTGGTGACCGAAGTCGTCGAAGAATTTCGAAATTCATCTTTGGAAGACACTCAGATTCTACTGTCCACAATGCCAGTAGAAGTTCGGGCGTCGGAGAGTGAATTAAAGATTGTGGTAGGCAATTTGATCAGCAACGCGATCAAGTATGGCGGCAGTCCTCCGAAATTAGATATCAAGCTTAATGCCATCGAGTTAAGCAAGGTGGCCGTACTTCATGTGCAAGACAATGGAAATGGAATTGCCCCGGGGGATCGCCGCCGAATTTTTCAGCGTTTTGTTCGCTTGGGTAGTGAACTGGAACGACGCCAAAAGGGGACGGGGTTGGGATTGTATCTTGTAAAAACGATCGTTGATCGGATGCGAGGTCAGATCAAGGTGCTAAAAAGCGACGCGAAGAATGGTACGGTCTTCGAATTGCGACTACCATTGGTCGTTGGACCAAAAGAAGTTCTCAGGGAAGTGCCAAGTGATTCGACTCAGCAAAAGGGTCCTGAAGTTGCCGATCCCAAAATTGAGAATCCAATGTTGCAGTCCAGTTTGTCCGGAAACTTGAAGCAAGAGGTGTAGCCAGGAATATTTTGCGACATCATTATTAAGGACTCGGTTATTTTCTGGGGCTCTTTATTCCGTTCACCGTTCCTCTCTATTTTTGGCAAATACATGTCCTCGTCAGACCCCGCTGATCGTCGTTTGGAAGAAGAACGTTTTCTTGGTTTAGAAGAAGTTTGTTTGTCCAACCCGCCTGCCCCTCAGGTTGCTACACATTCGAGTGTCCCGGCAATTTATCCGGCGGCAGTTTATGGATGTGAAACCACATCGCAAGCGGATTCAATTTTGGGGGGAACGTCGGCCGGATATGTTTATCAACGCGACGGACACCCTAACGCAGATCGACTGGCCGAGAAATGTCGGCAGTTGCATCATGCTCAGCGGGCTATCATCACATCCAGCGGTATGTCCTCGCTCTCTGCGATCGTATTATCCCAACTTTCGGCTGGCGACCACATACTGGTTAGCAACCAACTTTATGGACGCAGCAGTGTCTTGTTGGTCGACGAATTGGCTCGTTTGCAAATCTCGTGTGACGTGTTTGATCCATCCGACCTTTCGTCGCTTCCTGGGTTGGTTCGTGAAGGTCAAACGAAGATCCTGTTCGTCGAGACGGTTTCCAATCCACTATTAAGAGTTGTAGATATCTGCCAGTTGGTCGAAATTGCCAAGAAGATGAAGTTTCAAGTTGCGGTGGACAACACGTTTGCGACCCCCTACTTCTGTCGTCCCCTGGAGTTGGGAGTTGACTGGGTTTGGGAAAGTTACAGTAAAATGCTCAATGGTCACAGCGACTTGATGATGGGCATGTTGTGCGGGCGAGATTCGCTTTGGCAACGGGTTCCCAAGGTGGTTGCGGCATGGGGGTTGGCATCAGCGCCCTTCGAATGCTACCTGGCCGAACGGGGTTTGATGACTTTTGGCGTGCGGATGGAAGCAGCCAGCAGGAACGCCAGTCTAGCGGCAACTTGTTTGGAAACTGATCCGAAGGTCGCCAAAGTGCACTACCCTGGCCTTCCCAATCACCCCGATTGCGCGAAAGTTGACCGTTGTTTCTATCGGGGGCAAACGAGTGACAAAGGGGCGAGAATCGCTGGGAATGTGGTTACCTTCGATCTGGTTGGTGACGAACAATCGGTACAAAACTTCATGGAGAAAAGTGGCATCGAGTATTTTCCGTCGTTGGGCGAGTGCACGACAACTCTAAGTCACCCCTGCACAAGTAGCCACCGCCACTTGACCTCGGCCCAGCGACTACAGCTAGGCATATCGACTGCGACTGTCAGGCTTTGCCTGGGAATTGAACCTTGGGAAGTCTTGCAGCGAAAAATAATTGCCGGTTTATCGTAAAACCTGGGGTGAAATCCCGTTAGCGGCAGACGTAGGGACTGGACCGAACAGGCGTTGACCGTCTATGATTTATGCTCAAATACGCGTTGGTGAGAAGATCGCAGCGTAGGGAAAAGGCGCGTCTGCGTGAATGTACTCCAAAGTAGTAAACTTAGATGGGAGCCGTATGGCTAAAGACGATTCATTCGAAGTAATGGGAACCGTAACTCAAGCACTGGCGAACACTCGTTTTCGCGTCCAACTTGAGACCGGTAACGAAGTGATGGCCCACGTGGCTGGAAAAATGCGCAAGAATTTTATTCGGATTGTTCCTGGTGACAAAGTTCGAGTGGAACTGTCGCCTTACGACTTGACCAAGGGTCGAATTGTGTATCGCGAGCGTTAATTTGCGGCAAATTGGACCCGCCAGGGTTCAATGTTAGGTTTCTAGGACGGGGTGCCTAGGACGGGGTGCCTAAGATTCAATCAGACGAGGCTGGCCACGATAGGGTATTGGACGTCTGGGTATTACTTACCATCCGCTTGCTGGCAATTTCGAAAAGCCTAAGCATGCTCTCTGCGGAGAGACTGCGTGTTTGGGCTGATCGCAGGTACTGCCGTAGCCACTTCGCATGATTAGTAACTTAGTGGTGGTTTAAGTTTCCTAGTTTTCAGGTCATTCTCAGGTCATTCTCTGGTCAAATAGCACATGGACTTTGGGCCTGGTGTGGATTTCGCACTGGTCTGAAAGAAGCCATTTCTGAAGAGATTGATTTCTTTCCGCTCTGACTCTAGATGGTCGACTTCTGGCTGCGTGGCTTTCTAGATCCTCAGTACCTTGTTTTTGAATGCACTTTTGGCTTGCCATTTGGCTTGGGCATTTGTCAGATTGACGTTCTAGCAAATTTCTATCGCCAATTCAGGACACTGTTTCTTGAGGGCAGACCGCCGAGAGCTTTTCGTTGGTCCCTTGGGCGTCGACTAGATCTTCGAATGTGCACTAGTTTCTAACTTGGAATGTCAGAGGCCCCGAAACAGCCACTTTGCGTCCTTCGACGTCTTCGATCGTTATCTGAAGATGATATTTTCCAGGCGGCAACGTTGGCACGGTAATTGGAAGCAATAAATAGAAATCTTGTCGATGGCTGCGACATTGATCTTCCACCATCGTGTAGACTTTTTCGCTAACTTTAACGTGGGCATCATTGAAAATTGTATACGAGGGAACTAGCCGCGTTTGAAAGCGATCGCCCCTAGGGCCCGTCAATTTCTGAGTCGAATAGTTTTCAACTTCGCAGTAAATCAATATTGGGTCATTGGGTTTTAACATCGTAGAAGTGGCCAAGTCGTAATCACCGTACGACCGGATTTCGCTACAGAAATGAACCTGTTGCAATTTCAATGTGGCCTCAGACTGCAACGATGTGACGGCATTCTGTAAGTGGCTAAGCGCTTTGCTGGCACGGCGTGAATTGTTGATAAACAAGGCGTCTTGTTCGTGATCGGTCTGCTTCGTAATTTGCGTTAATGCAAATAATTGCTCTCTCCAGAAACTCTGCATTTGCGGTGGCAGCGATTCAATGGTTCTAACCGCCGCATCATGGTCGCTGGCGATCAACCGCAACAGGCGTAGGTAAATTTCAAGCGTCTGCTTTTCTGTGGTCTCTTGCGTTTTGTGAATCGTGCGCTCGAGTGAATCGATTGCACTGGTGATTTCCGTCTTCCACTGTCCTGGAAGAACATCGCCCTGCAATTCTTCCGGCGAAGTATGGGTTGGGGCTTGGCTTGAGGCCGTATTTCGTAATGGACGATTCCCATTGAGATCAAACGCAGGGATTTCCGCCGTATTTGTACCGGCTTTTTCCGTCATTTGGTGGGCGACCGACTGGTTGACCTGATCCAGCAACAAATTGGCAAGTGCCGAACCGGACGAAGGATCTTGATTGTTGGCGTTCGAAAAATTTCCAGTCGTTCTTCCAAACGACTGATTGGCCGATTGAGTCAGTGTGGCCAGTGACTGTTGCATCACCTGTGCTTGTTGTTGTAATGACTGCAATTCGATTGCATCGCGGCGTTCCTGTTCCAGCATTCGGTCCGCGTCCCGAATTTGCTGATCGCTTGACTGTGCATTCCGCGAAACAGAAGCACTGGGAAAACGATTCGCGGTGGAGGCTGCAAGGCGATTTTCAATCGCAGTTGCATCGCTTCGATCGGTACGCAATCGATTTTCGATGTTTGCACCAGAAGCGGTTGCGTTTGTGAATTGGGGCTGTGCTACGCTAGCTGAACTGTCTGTAACTTCGATGGTAATATTTTGAAGACTTCCACCGCTACTGGACGAAGCGGTCGTCCCCAGGAATTGATCCTGTTGGTTTAGCGATGGGGTTGTAGCGTGATGACGATCGCCGTGAGGCAGTTGCAATATCGAACTTTGCTCGGCAATGCCTGAAAGCTGGCGAGCCGAACCGCCTATCGAAAGGTCGGTTTGCCTGGAATCCGTCGGGTTGATGTTCGTCTGGAACCCGGCTCTGGCTTGCACGCTAGACGCTGATATTAAATCCTTGGCCTTGGCCATGGCCAAATCGTTCAAGTTCGGAGTTGCCGTTCCATTTTCTAGCGACCCACGTTCGCTTAATTGACTACCAGTCAATTGTTGTAGCATTGGATCGCCAGTCTTTGCCAACATTTCTGACAGTAATTGTTGAGACAGGCCATTATCACCACTCGCTTGACTTGAGGATTCAAGCGGGGCGTCGTTTTGATTGCTTGGCCGAGTGCGATC
The DNA here is from genome assembly GCA_041688615.1 of Mariniblastus sp. GTDB lineage: Bacteria > Planctomycetota > Planctomycetia > Pirellulales > Pirellulaceae > M30B19. Next base: position 5,387 of record JBDNHU010000122.1, read on the forward strand.
AACCAACACAACTTCGTCGCCAAACTTGTCTTCGTTCGCATTGTTGGAGGCCGCGGGGCCTCGCAAAAACGACGGCAGCATTCCTGTTTGTGAGATGGGAACACAACCTGTAAAAAAACAAAGCAGTATCACTGTCCAAGTGGGTGCGAGTACCCATTGGAAGCCCTTGCCCGATCCCTTCAATGATGCTGAGCCCAGCCCCAAGTCCAAGTCGAATTTCTGCGTAAATCGAAAGCCTTGTGCAAGTTTAGAACTCTGGCGAACACGAGTGTTTCGCAGCGTCATTGGGAATCGATTTATAGGCTTGATTTGAAACACGAGAATTTGATTCAATTTAACTTGTGAAGCGAAATGTCGATCAATGCTTGAAGCACGATGGACTCACTTGGCCCGGATGAGATCAGGAAAAACTTTAGCCAAAATGGATTGGCGATCGGATATTAGAAAAACAAGCCGATGGTGGCAAGTCAAATCAATGCTAGCGTTGATACCATCAATGCAGCCCAATATGCCACCCAATGCCCAGGGGCTTTCGATTTAGAGTGGCAGGCACGTAAATTGTGAACTTTTGCCATGCCTTCACCGCACATTTAGCTGAAAATAAAGCAGGCCAAAATCACGGCCAATAGCGAACTTGCCCCAATAATCAAGCGGATTTTGGTTCGGAAACTGGTGTGAGCTGCTAGCGGTAGCGTCGGAGTGAGCATCAGCGGGATCAAAATCGCGTACAGGCTTGGATAACGATAACCTAACGCCGAAAAGAGTGAACATTGAGTTGGCATCCAAAGAAACCAAGTCGCAATGCACGGCAGGACCACAAGGAACCAAGAATTTTCTGCGGGGTGGCGTTTCGTATCACCCTCCTCCCCGGTCTTTTCGCTGTTGGTGATTTTCAGTTCGTCCCAGGTCTTTATCAATTCAATTTTGGAAATTGGGAAAAAGAACCGCCCAAAAATTCGCAGGCAACACGCAAGTCCTAGCGGTATCAAGAATAAATAGCTAGCGCCTGGCGTCAGGATCACTGTCAAGCCAGAAAGACCTAGCCACAGCAGCCAAATGGCGATCCACAGCGACTTATCTTTCGTAATCATTTCGACGGCCGAACCAATGAAGGCCCAACCGATCAATGCCATGCACCAAAAAGCTAACAAGGCAGCATTGGGACCAAAAATTGCAACGTCGCGTCCCCAGAATGGGACCAGCCATTGACGTTGATCAAAGCCAATCCCGGCAATCCAGATCAACGTTGCCATCGTAAAGGTTAGTAGTCCCGCAGCAGACACTGCGAAGAGGAGGTCTCGCAGCGAACCGCGGCTGCAATAGACGATAGTGAATCCAAGAAGTAGCATGCAACTTACTAGCCAAACATAATTCCAAGATTCGGGCCACCACAGCATGACCAGACCTGCGATATCAAAATACACAGCATTGCTGGAGCTTGTCGGGATATCCGCTATATTGCGGTAGTGATTCAACAAGGCTAAGGCTGTTTTGCCTTGATGGTTCAAACTGTTTGGATCTAGGTTGTCGGGATTGTCTTGCGGCGTGTGATAATTTTTGACGTCTCCTACGAATGCGAAATTCAGTCCGTTCAAACTCGCTTTCTTGAAGACCATGAAGTCGGTGCCGTTGGGCATGTACTTGTAAACCTCGTACGCCAGAGATGTTCCTACCGGGCGAGGTGACAAGCCGGCAAAATCTCTTATCAGATTTTGGTTTCCAAAAGAAGTTTCGAACAGAAAGACAGCGCCATTGCTGCCTCGGGCTTCAAAGTTGAAAATCAAGTCGATTCGATCAAGCCAATCGCAAGTTTTTATCCAATGTTTGGCTCCCAATAGCCCGGCTTCCTCCCCATCGGTAATCAAGAATACAATTTCTCTTTTTCCAACCGGGCGTTCGCTTTCGATTCTGGCTACTTCAAGCAAAGCCGCAACTGCAGCCGAATCATCCCCTGCCCCTGGCCCGTTAGGATGTGAATCGTAGTGACAGGCGAACACTAGCAGTCTGGGCGCCGGTGTAGTGCTTTGGATTGAATCGTGTTCGGTCGTATCTTGCGGCGGTGCTTCTGCTTCGATAGTGGGTGCTGCGTCTGTGGGTTCTAAACGACCGCTTGGGAGGGTGCCGGAAGGTTTGGGGGGAAAGGGTTCGCTTTTTCGCCAGGCAATAATGTTCTGTAGCGGTGATTGTTTTTGCCAAATCGTCATTTCATCGCTGGGTTCGCAAGTGACTTGATAGCCGTACGATTCCAATTGTTCCATCAAGTAATCACGGACTCGGTTGTGCGAATCTGAACCTGTGGGGTGAGGTTGAAGATCTCCCGTAATTGCAAGCAGATGCGCCCAAGCTTTGTCTGGAGCAAAAGCCTGATTGTTGATTCCCGAGCCTCCGCCGGTTGTCCGAACGTTTGCAAGATTGGGAGCTTGAAAGCACCAGCTACCGTATGCTGCCACGAGGATGCCGCACGCAATGGTTAATAGTACCCAGCATCCATTAATGTGAGGTGGTTTAGCAATTGTGCAAGTTTGTGAGGTTGTCGGCACGGCGTTTTCGCAAACAATACGGGGCAGAAGGGGTAGGAATTCAAAGACTATTCAAAGGGAAAGGTGTCATCAACTTTTGCATGAGCCAGTTCTACCAAAAACGGGACCAAACGCTGGCAAACCTGTTCGGTAAGAAGGCGTCCTTTTTCAGCAGATGCGGCGTGCGGGTTTCCCGAACCACTATTGGTGGTAAGCAAGTGCCAGGGCCGGGTGATTGAGACCCATTTTTTTTGCAACGCTTCGAATCGAAGTTTTCGAACTGACCCAGAATCTGCGTTTAGCGAGCCATCGGCCTTTTTGGAAACCAGTTCGGGCAGGTAGTGCATGATGAAACTGGTTTCCATCTCGCCAGCGTGATCTTCAGCGTTTTCGAAGATGTCAAAATACACGTCCTGTAGGCAAGTGAACCAACTGCAAAGAAAAATGTGGACATTGGTTTTGTCGACCAGCTGGCGTAGAACAGGCTTGAAGTCATTCCCGCCATGGCTGTTGAGAATGACCATCTTTTGAATGCCGGCGCGTTGAACACTTTCAACTAGGTCTGCAATAACGGTTGACAGCGTCGACGGGTTCAAGTTCATCGCCAATGGAAATTGGCTCATGTTGGTTTCGGTGCCATAGGGAATCGTTGGCAGTAACAACGTTTTTGCCCCTTGAGCCCAGGCTTGGCGGCATAGCTGTTCGCCAATGATTGTGCCTTCATAGTAATCGGTTCCGTAGGGTAGATGCAGGTTGTGAGGTTCGGTGGCTCCCATCGGAAGCACCACTAAATCGTATGGGTTTTCCTTCACATAAGAGTACGGCGTTTCCGCCAAGACCCATGGTCGAAACTGGCCGTTGGTATTGACCAAGCGATCAAGTTCATTCGATTCAGACAAGGGAGTGCTCCTACAAGGCAACAAAGGTTAGCAAGTTACTAGGTGTTTGAATGACGAGGGTTGGCAAGTTTCAGTGTGGCAAAATTTTGGGCTGGTTTCCAAACATAAACGTTTGAAATATGGCTTGGGGCCTAGGCACGATAGTTTTCTATCGTCTTCGCGTGCGAGGCTGTGTTAATTTGTTCACTAGTGTTGCGTTTTCAAAAGATTGAAAGTCAACCCTGATCGATCGGTAATATAAGGATTGGCCAAGCCGATCATTTGTACTACATTCTAAGCGAAAACAACGCCTGTGCGAACCTTCGTATTGTTTGAAAAAGCCAGGGGCGATTCAAGTGTGGAATTGACGGAGGCGATTGATGAATATCGCGAAATACTGGGCGTTGGGGGCCGCAACGGGCGCCAACGGAATGACGGTTCGAGTGTGGCGTGGTTCAAATGACTGCCCCCAGCAAGCGGCGCAGTTGGCGGCCGCGGCAGCCCAAGAGGTTGCATTGCGGTTGGATAAGCAACCTGAGGGTGACCTGGATGCACAGCATTACGTTTACCAACGCAGGAATGTTCCCGAAGAATTAATTACGACCTACCCTGCTATGGCTGGATCGATTCTTGCCGCGATTACTCGAAATCGTTATGGTGCACTCGTCTTAAATACCGCCGATGTTGCGATTATTGATGCCGACGTTGACTGGGCGTACCACCGCAAGTCAAGTTTTTTCAATTGGTTTGCAAAGCAAGCGGATCCATTTGAGAAACGTTTGGATCAGATCCGTCAGGCCGCAGCAAAGTTTCCTGATACTCACTTTAGAATTTACCGGACCCATGCCGGCTTTCGAATTATTGTTGCCAGTGAACGTGTTTTACCTGGTTCGGAATTGACTGGTGAGTGGTTTTTGGCATTTGCTGCAGACGCAAACTATCGGAATCTTTGCCTGTACCAGAAGTCTTTTCGTGCGCGTCTGACGCCCAAACCACGTAACATGAAAATTGCCACGCCTTCGGTTTTCTATCCGTATTCGCACCAAACCCAGATTGAGTTCGAATCCTGGTTAAATCAATACCAACAGCAGAGTAAGGCGTATCAGGTTTGTGAATTTATCGAGCGACAAGGGCCTGATCGATTCGACCCAGAGGCCCAGTTTTTAATTCAATTACATGACCAAGCCTGCGGCATTGACCAAGAATTGCCGCTGGCCTAGGTAACTGAGCGGACTGGAAGATGCCGTCTCTTGGCTTTACGGCGGTTGTAACGAGTGGGATTCCAGCATTAGCAAGTGGCTTCTGGATTGGGTGGCAAAAAGCCCAAGTGCAACCCTCCGCAAAGTAGGCGATTGCGATTACGATGTTTGGGATTAAGTTTGCCGGTTTGTAGTGCAAAGAAGGTTTGGTGACGTTGTTGCTGCCTACATCAATTGAAATTTCAGGAGTAGTTGTGTCACAATTAAAGCGAATTCTGGTCACTGGTGGTGCTGGTTTTTTGGGCTCTCACCTTTGTGAACGGCTAGTCAAAGAAAATCATGACGTGATTTGCCTTGACAACTTTTTTACCAGTCAGAAAAAGAATGTCGAGCATCTGTTAGGTTGCAGTAACTTTGAACTGCTTCGTCACGATGTGACTCGGCCGCTGTGGTTGGAAGTTGACGAAATTTTCAATTTGGCGTGCCCTGCCTCACCCGGCCACTATCAATACAATCCGATCAAAACAATGAAGACGTCGGTGATGGGAGCGATCAATTTGTTGGGGATGGCAAAGCGTTGCAATGCCAAGATCTTGCAGGCTTCAACCAGCGAAGTGTACGGTGATCCCGAAGTTCATCCACAGACCGAGGATTATCGTGGTAACGTTAATCCGATCGGTCCACGAGCTTGTTATGATGAAGGAAAGCGGGCAGCCGAAACGTTGTTTATGGACTATCACCGAATGAATAAAGTGAAGATTCGTTTGATTCGAATCTTCAACACTTATGGTCCAAGGATGCACCCGTTTGACGGCCGAGTCGTTTCAAATTTTATCCGCCAAGCTCTTGCTGGAAACGATATCACAATCTTTGGCGACGGAATGCAGACGCGTTCATTCTGTTACCGAGATGACTTGGTGGATGGCATGATTCGCTTGATGAATGCGAGTGATGATACGGTCTATCCCATCAATATTGGGAACCCTGGCGAATACACAATCAAGCAGTTGGCAGAGAAGATCATTCAATTGGTAGGTAGTAAGTCGAAATTGACTTATCATCCTTTGCCTACCGATGATCCAACTCGTCGTAAGCCTGACATCACATTGGCAAAACAAAAACTGGGTTGGGAGCCGACGATTCCGTTGGAAGAAGGGCTTTCCAAGACAATTGAGTGGTTCAAAACTGTGGACATCGAACAATATCGTCCACCGACCCCCAATTATTAGTCCCATTGGACTGGTATCGGCAGCGGGTAAATTCGGGGCCAAGCCGGTGACCAAAAACGAAGCCAAGCAAGCGATTGCAGTTCGGGCTTGCCGGCTGGAAAAGTTGCCCTTACATGTGGTTTTTTAGCGGGTTTGGGCTTCTAGTTTCTGCTCATTGTTGCTGGGTTTCACCGCTACTGGGGTTGTGCTCACCACTTGAACTGCGGTCTGCTGCAGCGACGACTGTAGACTGAAAAGGAATTGGCTGGCTAACCTTCGAAGTGAGATAATGGGTCGGTCGGAATCTGGAGTGGGTGCATTTTCTTTGAAGCGGAAAACCGATGGCACGCGTTTTAATTACTGCTGGTCCAACCCGAGAGTACCTAGATCCCGTCCGATTTCTTTCTAACGCATCCAGTGGGCAGATGGCCTTGGCTATCTGCAATGCTCTATTAGGAATGGGCCATGAAGTGGTCGTGGTCAGTGGCCCGGTTTGGGTCAGCTATCCATCAGCGGCGGTCGTGGATCACGTGGTGTCAACGGATCAGATGTTGCAAGCTTGTCTGAATCGAATCGATCAATGCGATGGAGTGATCGCAGTGGCCGCCCCATGCGACTTTCGACCCGTGGCATTCTCGAATGAGAAAATTAAGAAGAAGCATGATGTTCCAACGTTGAGTATTACGTTAGAAAAAACGCCAGATATTTTGGCGGCATTGACCGTTACGAAACCTTCTGCCTGGTATGTTGGCTTTGCCCTGGAAACCCATGATGGTATTTCCAACGCCGTTCAAAAACGTAGAAGCAAGCGGTGCGATTTTGTCGTCTTGAATGAAGTCACCGCTATTGGCTCAAGCCAGACAAAGCTTCGAGTGATTGATGCAACCGAAACCGTTGCTGTTGAAATCAGCGGCACCAAAGATCAGGCCGCCCTGGAATTGGTGACCCATATTCAGCAAACGTTGATTGATTCTAAATAGGTATTCGACGACGTGGGCATCGCAAGGATCTTCATGCCTTTTGTTGCAAGGAAGTCCAGATGCAGGTTAAGTTCTTTTTGCATTCACTGTGCGGTGCTTCGCATAAAAAAAGGCGAAGCTTCCTAAGAGAAGCTTCGCCAAAAATTGAACCGTCAGTGACTAGCGAACTTAAGTGGGATTAGACCATTGCGGTCGCTTTTTCGCTTAATTCTGCAGCCTTCTTGGTGGATTCCCAAGGGAATTCGTCGCGACCAAAATGGCCTCCAAAAGACGTTGCGGTGTAAATTGGGCGTAGCAAGTCTAGATACTTGATGATCCCACCAGGTGATAACGGGAAGATTTCCTTCACCAATTCGCAGATGGCAGAGTCATCGATCGTTCCGCTACCTTGGGTGTCAACGTGAACACTGACAGGGTCGCTGACGCCGATCGCGTAGGCCAACTGAACTTCGCAACGCGTCGCAAGGCCCGAAGCAACAATGTTCTTAGCAACGTGCCGAGCCATGTAGGCTGCACTGCGATCAACCTTAGTTGGGTCCTTGCCGCTAAATGCGCCACCACCGTGACGACCCCAGCCACCATAAGTGTCAACAATGATTTTGCGTCCGGTCAAACCGCAGTCGCCGTGTGGTCCGCCAATGACGAAAATACCCGTAGGGTTGATATGGAAAGTCGGTTCGGTGGTCACCATTTCGGTGGGAAGCAATGGCTTGATGATCGTGTTGATCACAAAGTCTTTGATCTCTTGTTGCGAAACTTCAGGTGCGTGCTGGGTCGAGACAACAACGGTGTCAATGCGAACAGGCTTCAAACCATCGTACTCAACCGTTACTTGGCTCTTGCTATCTGGACGAAGCCAACTAACTTCGTTGTTTTGGCGAGCTTCACTAAGGCGATTCAAGATCTTATGCGAAAGCGAAATCGGCAATGGCATGAGTTCGGGCGTATCATCGCAAGCGAAGCCAAACATCAGTCCTTGATCGCCAGCACCGGTTTCTTTTCCAGAACCTTCATCTTCATTAACGCCTTGGGCGATGTCCGGGCTCTGCTTGTCAATGGTCACCATGACCGCACAAGTATCGCCGCTGATTCCCATGTTGTCATCGGTGTAACCTGCACGACGGATGGCATCGCGAACCACTTGTTGGTAATCGATTACGCCGGTGCTGGAGATTTCACCAGCGATAATGGCAAGACCCGTCGTTACCATAGTTTCGCAAGCAACGCGGCTTTTGGGATCCTGAGCTAGGAAGGCATCCAAAATGCTGTCCGAAATTTGATCGGCCAGCTTGTCTGGGTGCCCCATGCTTACAGATTCGCTTGTGAATAAATATTTGCCTGAACCCACTTCAGTGAAACTCCTGTAACAGATAAACAAAAACGCCTGGATGGAAACTTCGAAAGGAATTCTACGTAACCAAGCAGACCGATACAAACTATATGGTTTGGGTGCCTAATAGCGTCTGAGCACCCGATACAGTTTGAACAGCTTATGGCTTCGATTGAAAACGCAGTCTGCTTTCACCTAAACCAGATTCGGCCGCGGCATTTCATCGTGATAAATTTGTCGTGTTCGGTTTGTCCCGTAAATTCGAACGAATTCAGGTCCGAGGTTCACTCGGCCAAATGGATTCTGTCAGAATCAAAATGCAATACGGAGGGTCCCGATGGAATTTGCATCTAATCGTCGGCCAGGATCTGAAAGCAATCCTTGCAATTGCCTGAAAACGCAAGCGAGACTTGCAGCATCATTGTAGTGAAATTTCGACTGAACTCAACGGGCTGAACACTGGTTTTCCGCCCGTAGGTAAGTCCAGTTGTAGGCGAGTTGTAGGCAGGTTTCAGGAATTTGGCGACCGGTTGCCCATAAACTTGGGCAAGTTTGGTGAACCGCTGTCAGCGACACTCAAAAGCCTGTTGCTTGATTCAAGGGCGGTCATGTTCACCTCAAACATCGATTGAAATGACAAGCAAAGCCTTTTGATGCGGCCTTGGTTCAGCGTTCAAGAATCGCTTTAAGGGCTAGGATTGTAGCCCCAGTCGCTCCTTGCTGTTGAATCGCTAACTGTTGGGCATTGCAACCCAAGGCTTCGCGGTAGCCAGCGTCGCGGTAACATTTGTGTACAAATTCTGCCATTTCTTTGCCATCATGAACCACAACCGCGGCCTCACTAGCCAGCAGCAGTCCAACGATGTCGCGAAAATTTTTGGTGTTTGGGCCAAACGAAGTGGCAACTCCAAAGCCAGCAGGTTCGATCATACTTTGGCCACCTCGATTTCCCAAACTGCCACCAACATATCCAATGTCAGCGGCCCCCCACCAGTGACTCAGTTCACCAATGGTGTCCACCAACAGAACCTCCCAGTCGGGTCTGAATTCAGAAGATTGGTTTCGCGCCCAAGGGGATGCCAAAGTGCTTACTTGCGAGCGGCGGATGTAGTGGACTCCTGCTTGTTGCAGCAATTTGTCAACTAATTTGAATCGTTCGGGATGACGCGGTACGATAATCAGGCGCAATGCAGGTAGCTGGGATCTTAGTTCGCAGAATGTGGCAATGACCACGGATTCTTCAGGTTCTGAAGTGCTTCCGGCAAGCCAAACAATATCGTCTTGTTTGATCCCGACCAGCATTTGCAACGCGACCGTCTGAGCGTTGTTACGTTGGGTGCGGACGGCATCAAATTTGATTGATCCCGCCAAATGGACCAGTCCGTTTGGGACTCCCAGTTGTGTGAATCGATCCGTGTATTCTTCGCTCTGGGCAACCACCAGTTGTAGCTTCGAAAACAATGAACGCCCTATCATTCCTAGTCGTTGATAATTTCTGAAGCTGGTGTCGCTTAGCCTTCCATTTATGACGGCGACAGGAATGTTTTTTTCGCGCAGTAAGGACAGTGTATTCGGCCAGACTTCCAACTCCGTTAGCACCAAAGCAACCGGACGTAGTTGCCTGAGGACTCGATTTATCGCCCAACTGAAGTCGATTGGAAAGCGAAAAGTGATGCAGTCTTTGAAGCGTCCAGACGCAAGTTCTAACCCGGAGTCGGTAGAAGCCGAGATTGCGATGCGATATTGAGGGTATGCTTGGCGAATCGCTGGGACGAATGTGCCCAGTAAATTGACCTCACCCACACTAACAGCGTGAATCCAAAGTATCGCTCGTGCATCCAGCGTAGAATCTTGGGTATCACGAAGGTCTATTTTGGGGCCGAGTAATCGTTCGTGCCAACCGCTGCGTTTCTTCTTGCCCGCCAAATGCCGCCCCAGCATCCATGGCAACATTAGCGATATTGCCAAAAAATAGGCAAGGTTGCACAACCAACGAGCCAGAAAATTCATACCTAACAATGTGTTGGAGTAAAATGTGTTGGAGTAAAATGTGTTGGAGTAAAATGTGTTGGAGTAAAATGTGTTGGAGTAAAATGTGTTGGAGTAAAATGTGTTGGAGTAAAAAAACAAATTTCTACACAATGTGTGAAGCTCCAGCAATGTGTTGAAGCTCCAGCAATGTGTTGAAGTCGTGAAGGACAGGAAGTTTACCCGCCCCGAACGCTCGGTCTGGTCGCGAAATTCAAACCGGACCCATTCATTCTGCTTGAACACGATCTACTCGCTGTTCATATGGCACTGCTTATACTTCTTACCGCTTCCACACGGGCATGGGTCATTTCGTCCAACCCGTTCACCCACTTTTCGGATTGTTTGAACTTTTTCTTCCGATCGATTGGTTTGCGCGTTGTCGATCGCTTGTTGTTGACGCAAAGTCTCTTTGCCAATCAACATCTCACTGTCATCCAGCGTTTCAACAGAGCGTTTGACTTCAATCGTTTTCGGTCGAGAATCCACCAGTGTTGTTTTCACGAAGTTTTCGTTTAGGTGTTCCACGCGGTAGACTAAGTCAGTGACTCGTTCTCCGATCGAATCCCAAAGTTTATCGAACAGGACCTTGCCTTCGCGTTTGTATTCTACCTTCGGATCCATGGCGGCCATGCCGCGTTGTCCCACAGCCGAACGCAGGTGATCCATCACCAATAGGTGGTCTTTCCACGCCGAATCTACAACTTCTAACAGAACCATTCGTTCCATTCGCCGCATTTCTGGATGGAAGCGATCGTGTACCCAAGATCGAAGACGCAGTTTGCAAGCGTCGGAATCCAAGCCTCGGAATTCTTCTGGATCCAAGGTATGCCCAACCTCTTGGCCTAGCCACAGGGTTAGCGCAAGTAAATTAGAATCAATGTCGCCAATCATCTTGACGGGTTCGATTTGAATCTTGGTGATGCGTTTGTTCAATTCTGTTTCAACATCAGCCGAGTGACTTTGAGATTCGTTACTCTTAACCATCAAGTATTCATAAACTTCGTTCCGTTGCATACCTTTTAGGTCTTCGACCGTGATCGGTGTGTCAAAACGGCGGGTCGCCCAAGCCGAAAGTTCCTGACGGTCCAGCGTGCCAATTTCGTCTTGCGAAAACCGCGTAATTGCCGCGATTAAAGGATAGCTGGCTTCCTTTTGGTTATAAAGTTGGTGCCCTTCCTTCGCCGCTTCGGCGATGATTTTCGGGCTTTCTATTTTTCGAATGGCGTCCATGTCCAGGATGACGCCAAACTTGTCCTTCAACCAACGAACAGCAACTTTCTTTCCATAATCCTGCTCCAGCATCGGAGCGCCTTCGCTAAGGTCCATTTTTGCCAAAGCATTTTTGGCTCGGTCGATCAAAAATTCGGCCAAGTCGTCGCGTCCAATTTTCTTCAATTCGCGATCAGTGATTTCAACTCGCCATCGAGTTCGCAGGATTTGCGACATCGCGTTCCAGTTCCAATCCAACTGCGCATCTTCGTCACCTTCGGGAAGGTTCTCATCCAACGCCGCCAAGAGGTCGGTCTCGATTAATCGTTCTGCTTCGTCGACAGCACAGCGATTGGCTGTATCGAAATCCATGCCGCGGAAGTCGCGACCTTCCATCGGCGTACTCAGGCGTAATTCATTCGAGGCATAGTTTGCGAACATGTCCAAACCGAAGGTTGGTGCCAGAGAGATTTCTAATCGGTGCTCGATTTGGTCCTGGATCATATCTTCGATCAGGTCACGACAGTTCACACCATCCAAAATTTGCTGGCGATAGCGGTAGACTCGCTTTCGCTGCTCGTCCATGACCTCGTCATATTCCAACAGACTTTTTCGGGCCTCGAAGTGCATTTCTTCGCGTTTCTTTTGAGCTGCATCCAGACGCCGCGACAGCATTTTGCTTTGCAACGCATCTTCGCCAAGTTGGCTACCTAAGAATTTTTGCACCGAAGTTCCGCCAAAGATTCGCATCAAATCGTCTTGCAGCGACAGCAAGAATTGGCTGTCGCCTGGATCGCCTTGGCGTCCACAGCGACCGCGAAGTTGAAGATCGATTCGTCGGGCATCGTTTCGTTCGGTACCCAGCACACAAAGTCCGCCCAAGCTTTTGACGACTTCGCCTTCTTCGGACATCTTTTCGCGTTTGTCGATATCTTCGACCAGTTCGTCCCATTCTTCACGCGGCACGTCTAGCCGAGTAGCGTACTTGCTTTGCAATTGTGCCCACGCCAAGTTTTCAGGGTTTCCGCCCAATACAATATCGGTACCCCGCCCTGCCATGTTCGTTGCGATGGTCACCGCACCAATTCGGCCCGCCTGCGCGATAATCTCTGCCTCGCGTCGATGGTTCTTCGCGTTTAGCACTTCGTGCCGGATTTTCTTTCGCTCGAGTAACTGTCCCAGCAATTCGCTTTTTTCAATCGAGTTGGTACCGATTAGAATCGGACGACCTTTCCTTTGCACACGCTTGAGTGACTTGCGTTCAAGAGTCTTCGTCTGACCATCGACTTCAATGGTTAACGAATCATCATCTTCGCTAGTTATTTTGCCTAGGATTCGTTCGTCGTTGTTGGTTTCGACAAAATCCCAACGATGCAAGGCATCGACTTCGCGAGCCACAGCATTCCATTTCGCCTGTTCGGTTGCATAAATTAGATCTAACTTTTGGATCCGCTTCATGTTGCGATTGGTGGGGATTGCGACGACGTCTAGCTTGTAAATCTTCCAGAACTCGGGTGCTTCGGTTAACGCCGTACCTGTCATGCCGCTTAGTTTTTCATACAGCTTGAAATAATTCTGCAGCGTGATCGTTGCCAGTGTCTGCGTCTCATCCTTGATCTTCACTCCCTCTTTGGATTCCACTGCCTGATGCAATCCATCGCTCCATTGCCGACCATCCATCAGGCGGCCGGTGAATTCATCGACAATAACGACCGCGCCCTCTTGTACGACATAGTTGACACCTTCTTTGTAAAGAAAGTTGGCCTTCAACGCGTTGTCAACCAAGTGCGGCCATTCCATGTTGCCGGGTGTGTAAAACGATTCTACGCCGGCCATTTTTTCAGCCTCGCGTACACCGTCGTCGGTCAAAGTGACGGCATGATCCTTTTCGTTGATCGTGTAATGCTTGTCAGCTTTGAGCGATTGAGCGATACGATTTGCTTCATCGTAAAGCCGTTTCTGCTGATGGGCTGGGCCCGAGATAATCAACGGCGTTCGAGCTTCATCGATCAGAATATTATCAACTTCGTCAATGATCGCATAATGCAGCGGACCTTGGCTCTGTTGCATTTCTTTGGGGAAGCGATTGTCGCCACGTGCTGCCGGGCGCATATTGTCGCGCAAGTAATCGAACCCGAACTCATTGTTCGTACCGTAGGTGATGTCGCATTCGTAAGCTGCTTGACGGTCAGCCGCTCGCATGTCCGATTGAATGGTGCCAACCGTCAGGCCCAGCCCCATGTACAACGGAGCCATCCATTCCATGTCCCGTCGAGCCAAGTAATCATTCACGGTAATCACGTGAACGCCCTTGCCTGTCAACGCGTTCAGGTAGGCAGGAAGGGTTGCCACCAGCGTCTTACCTTCACCGGTCACCATTTCGGCAACATTGCTACCATGCAAAACCATGCCACCGATCATCTGAACATCGTAGTGCCGCATGCCTAGAAAGCGTTTGCCCTCCTCGCGACAAAGTGCAAACGCTTCGGGTAGCAAGTCGTCTAAGGTCTCTCCAGCAGTCAAACGTTCTTTGAAACGATTGGTTTGACCCAGCAGTTCCTCTTGGCTCATCTTCGAGTAACGATCTTCTAACTGATTGATCGCCTCAACTTTACCTTGATAGCGTTTGATGGTTCGCGCGTTGGACGATCCAAAAAGCGCAGTCACGCCCTTTTCGAATCCGCCAAGAACTCCGTTGAAAAAGCCGGAGACTGCATCAAAACCTTTTTCTAAGTAATCCATATTCGCTACCAATCATGAGGCAAAGCTTCAAACCAGTTCCTTGGGTGGAAGTCTTCGCCATAGGTGTTTGTAACCTTGTTGCGTAAAGTCAGACCAAGCAATGGTCTGGATCTTGCTAATTCTACTTAATTACATTCTAAGGCATTCATGCCCTATATAAATTCTGCGATCCAAATTTCGTAATCAATTACGCCGCCTGAGTCACAACGCGATGCTAAATCACCGCGTCATTCATCCTGTTGAAGAATCAACGACCCACTGTTCAGACCGTTCTGACGGAAACGAAATCCAGTTTACCCGCCAACCGCGTGCGTAAGATCCATTGAGGGCTACAGGATCACCGTAATGGCAAACACGCCAAAGCCATCGCTCAAATCGAGACGACTTTCGAGTATCTCTAATATTTCCGTCAAATTGAAGATTGTCCCACGTTTAAAACCGTCTGCCCAGCAAACTTGAATCACTCTCGGGAAAAAGCAATGAAGTCAAAATAGCTTAGCCTGCTCCGACCCGACGATGCAGAACCGTTTCAACGCAGCCTCAAGTTGCAAAACAATACCTACCAAACAATGGATTGATTCCAAACGATAGTTTGGTCAAAAAGCCATTATACTACGCCCGCCCGCCAGGTAAGCGACCGGTTCCAAGCTCTGGAAAACTGGCCCCTGAAAATCTAGCCCCTGAAAATCTGAGTGATCATTCTGTCAAATAGGCAGAATATCGTGTTCCCCACGGAATCCAAACGCGAATTTCATACCAAAGCCGCAACGTTGCGCCAGCCCGCCGGACGCTGAGTGCCAGCAAAAGTCAGTGAATTGCCGTGCCCCCTGACGCTCGCTTGGTTGTAAGTTGTTGTGTTTCAATGGTTTAGGTGTTTTCTTGGCTTCGTGTTTTTGCCCTCAGCTAGTTGGCAAAAGCACGAATCAACCCGAAGCCCTTTTTAAGGAAAGTGCTTTGGTTCCAGTGTAAAGACTATCTGAGTATGTGGATTGGGGTCAACGCCGCTACTGATCTAGGCGTGTATTATTTCCGCCAAATTGTCGTCGTTGACGGTAAGACCATATTTTGCCCACTCAACGCTTGCCGTTTTTTTCTCTATACTCCAATGGTAAACACACCATCGGACGCGGCGGCGAGTGAAAATACCAAGGGTATCTCTTGAGCCAACATGTGTTTGAGTCAAAGAACTTACGAGAGGAAAGACGCAATTGACAGTTCGGAAAATCCCGAGAAGCGTCGATATTCGTGGCAAGTTAATCTTGTTGGGGACTGGAACCAGCGTAGGTGTACCTGCATTGGGGTGTGGTTGCGAGGTGTGTTCAGGGAACGATCCCAAGAATAGTCGCACGCGTTGCAGCGCAATTTTCGGCCTGCCCGAAGGTAATTTGTTAATTGATACCCCGCCAGATCTTCGCCAACAGTTGGTTCGCGAAGGGCTGGGCTTGGTCAATGCTGTCTGTTTCACGCACGAACATGCGGATCATATTTTTGGTTTGGATGATTTACGCTTGATGCAATTCTACTTGGGGACTCCTGTTCCTCTTTATTGCAATGACGTGGTCGAACAACGCCTGAGACATTCCTTTGATTATGCGTTCTCGAATCGAGCGAACACCCATGCGGGCGCCGCACCCAGTTTGCAATTTCATTCGATTGATCGTGATCCCTTCGAGGTGATGGGCACTCGGGTCCAGCCAATTCCACTAAAACATGGCCCTTATTTCGATGTGTTGGGCTTTCGCATTGGTGATGTCGCTTACTGTACCGACGTTAAGGAGATTCCTGACGAATCCTGGGGGTTGATGGAAGGTCTGGACACGCTTGTCCTTAGCGCCCTTCGCTTCGAACCTCATCCTACCCATCTAAACTTGGAAGAGGCGTTGGAAGTCGTGCGGCGTTTGAAACCGCGTCAAACTTACTTCACCCATTGTGCTTGTCATTTTGACTACCACAAAGTCAACGCAATCTTGCCGCCAGGGGTCGCCTTGGCTTATGACGGGCTTCAGATCGACCTGCATTAGCCTTTGCCGCTTTGATTAAATGGAATCAAATGCTGCTGCAAGCCCGCAAACTTGCGGCAAAAAAGCTCAAACTTGCGGCAGAAAGACTTGTGCGGCTTTAAGCCTAAGAATATTTCGTGTGTTGTTTGAAGTGCCTGGCACTTGTTTTTGTTTTCAACTAGCGATATTTGTATTTCGTCTTATTTGCGGTAGTCTTGGCTGCGATTGAAATCATGAAAAATGGCGGCCACCTGTCTGCAAGTGGCCGCCATATTCAGTGGTGATTGCTAACGAAAGTTCGCTTAGCTTTTGCCAATCATTTTCGAATATTCGGAAGTGATTTCCAGGACTTCGTCTAAGTAGAAATTGCGTTCAATTTCGTCCTTGGCACCGTTGATCTGTTTATTGATCGTGTCCTCGTCTTGTTTTTCTGCGCTGAATTCTTTGCGTTCAGCCAAATACGCTTCCTTGTTCAACGTAACCGACTTCTTCTCTTTCTGCTCGATGTATCTTGCGATATCCCGATCCAATTCTTGGAAATCCTTGGACAGTTGGCGTCGCGAGGCACTGGACGTGTTTAGTTCCTGAAGCAAGTCATTATTGACCATGGCCATCTTGTCAAACTTAGCTGTTGGGATGCGATCGAATTCCATCGCGTATTCCAAGTCGGCTTCGCCAACGTCCATGTGCGTGCTGATGGAGGGTAACACGATATCAGCTTCCACACCTCGTTTTTGGGTGCTATCCCCGCTTGGACGATAGAATTGCTGGATCGTAATTTTCAACGCACCCAAAGTCGTGGCGGTTGCCGCTTCGTCCCGGCTAAGGTACTGGGCTGCCAAATTTAGCAAGTTCTGTACGGTTCCTTTCCCGTGAGTCGCTTTATCACCGACCACAAGTCCTCGCCCATAATCTTGAATTGCACCCGCCAAAATTTCGCTGGCGCTGGCACTGAACTTACTGGTCAAAACCACTAGTGGGCCGCTCCAGGCCAAGCCGCCTTTTGTGTCATTCAATTGTTCGATCTGACCCACAGGATCCTTTACTAGAACCACTGGGCCTTGGTCAATAAACAGGCCAGTGCAGTCAATTGCTTCACGAAGGCTACCACCGCCATTCATACGCAAGTCCAAAACAACCGCATCTACGGCATCTTTTTTGAAGTCTTCGAGTAATTGTTGTACGTCACGCGTTGTGCTGCGAAAATCGTCGGTCTTGTTGCGAGCACCTTCCATGTCGGCATAAAAGCTTGGTAGTTCGATCACGCCAACCTTAAACGGTGAACCATCGGACTTTTTGCCTTGTTCAAATACTTTCCCTCTGGCAGCACTATCGGTTAGTTCAATTTGTTCGCGAACAATCGATATCGTCTTAATGCCAGGAGTGCCTTCCCGCATGATGCCAAGGCGAACCGTTGTTCCTGCTTTGCCACGGATCATACCCACGACGTCCTTCAGACGCATGTCGGTAATGTCAACCATTTCGCTGCCCGTGTCCTGGCCAACCGAGACGATCTTGTCATCGATCTTGATGTCGCCACTCTTTTCAGCGGCACCGCCGGGAACAACACGTCGAATCGCTGTTAGGCCATCGTCGGTGCTTTGCAGTGTTGCTCCGATTCCTTCCAGATTTAGACGCATCATGATTAAAAAATCGTCGTAACTGGTAGGCGACATGTAACTGGTGTGAGGATCGTAGCAACTGGTTAGTGACGTCAGGAACATCTCGCTAACATCTTCGTCGACGAACTGGTGCATCCGTCGCTTCAGCGATCGATAACGACGGTGTAGCTGTTCGCGTGAATCAACAACCGGGGTCACCTTGTCTGGGGTTCCTGGTCCGGCGGTTTCTTCGGCTTCGCCCTTTTCCGCCTTCTCCTTAGCCGCTTTCTCGTTCTCCTCTTTCTCGATGTCCAAAATCATCATCGAATACTTGATTCGCTTCCGCCAACGATCTCGCAATTCCGATTCGCCCGCGCAATATTCAAAGAGATCACGATCGACAATCATCGTTTCATCTAAGGTGAAATCGAAATCAGAATCAATCAGTTCGTCTGCCACAGCCACTCGTTCATCGACTCGTTCTAAGTAACGATTGAAGATGTCATATGCAAGCTGCAATTTTCCTTCAGGCCAGGCTTCAAGAATTTCCGGAGTCCGCGCCTCAAACTGGTCGATATCTGCTTTATAAAAGTACATCTTCAGCGGGTCCAGAGTCTTGAAATACATTCCAAGTCCCTCGCCGGCCAATGTCCTATCGAATTTCTTTTTGGACAGATGAAGTTGATTCATCAATTGAAAAGTGTCACGACCGATAATCTTCAGAAGACGGTTTTGCTGTTTGATCGTATCGTCGTTGCCGTTAACCACTTTCCGTTGGTGGGTCGCTGCGACAAGCGATTGATTCTGTTCAGCATGTTGCAACGCATAGTTGCCGCCAATCAGAGCAGGCACCATCAACACACCCAGTGCCAAGGCTGATTGAAGTCGACGGGGTTGAAGTTTTCGAAACGTCATATTTGTTTCCCTGAGTCCAGGAATGAAGAATTGTAAGTTATGTTCAATGTGCCGAAATTTGTATTCGCCGCGTTTGGTCAAGGCCGTCATACAGGTCAAACTTTCCCAAGCCCGTTCAATGCAAGCACTTTTGCAGGTAGTGACGGAAGGTCAACCATTGGTTGGTTTGGCTCGAACTTGCTTACCCAGGAACTTGCCTGCTCCTGAGTTTTCAGTTGTCACAAATGCTCCTTGTTGTAACAACCCAGGACCGGAATTTTGACAATCATCTCGGGAGCGCATTTTCATAGTATATCGTTTCGGCCAACCACTAGGGTGGTCCTCACCCCAGCGACCTCGATGTCTTTGGTTACTATTAAACCGCAATCCTTGCACAAAAATGCTTGTAAGGGGTAGGTAACCGCCTAACAATCGTAAACCTTACTAGATCGCCAAGCAATATTGATTAACCTTACGATGGGGGTGGATTTCCTTGAATCCGACAATGCGAAGCTTGAAGTTATTCGCTTGACGCCTTGGAAGTTGGCCACAAAAAAACGATAATACGGCGAATTGTGCACAATGTTGGGCAGCCGAAAATTATTTCGGGTAGCTTTTTGGCGCAGCATTTCCTGTCTGCTTCGGCGAGAAGTGCTTGCCAAGGCGATCTGGTTTCTGGTGCCAACATGAATAGCCAATTCGATTGCGAATGTGATTCGGGCAGGTATCACAACCATCCAAGATATTGAGATTTGCCAGCATATGACCAGTTCAAAAAAAGTGACCAGTGTCGGACTTGAAATGAAGGTCGGGCCAAAAAGCGGAGCCCAGTTTGAACTAGATCCAGCGATTAAGACGTTGGTCGGCCGAGGCATGCAATGCCAAATCCAAATGCAGGATCCACAAAGTTCGCGAATTCACGCGACGGTTTACTTTGAAGAAGATCGCTGGTGGATCCGAGATACAGAAAGTTCTAATGGGACCTTCGTCAACGGCCAACGTGCCAACCACGCTCAGCTTGAAGTGGGCAATGAATTCCGAATTGGTTCGACGATTTTCTGCTTAGTTGAATTGTCGTCGGGGAAGGGCGCGTCTGACTTTCGGTCGACAATCAACCACACCATCGTTTCGGATCACTCGTTAAAGGACGGCGAAACAGGCCAGTATACGCTCGGTTTTCTGAAAGAAATCTCGCACGGCGAAGATTTTTTCTTTCTCTTTCAATTGGCGGTCAAACTGCTGACGGCCAATACACCAGATCAAGTTGTCAAAATTAGCTTGCAGCGATTGGTGGAAAGAACTAACGCGAATGTTGCCGGTTTCCTGTGGCTCACCGAAAGCGGTCAACTGAAACCAAAAGTCGTGTTCCCTGAAAACGATGCCGAGAATCTACACCTGCAGCCTAAGTTGACCGAACGAGTGATTCAGCAACGCCGCGCGATCCGAGTGGAACATGAGACAGAAGTTGGCAAGAAGGATTTTGTCGACTCGATCTGTGTGCCGGTCGCTCGGGGGGAAGATGTCATCGGGGCGATTCATCTGTATCGACAAAATCAAAAGTTCCGAGACGAACATTTTCGTTTGGTCTGTTCGGCGGCCAATATTATGTCATTGGCTTTGGCACGCGCGAATCGAGAGGCGGTGCTGGAGGCAGAGAATGCTCGTTTGTCAAAATCGACAGCCGAATCCAATGAATTGATCGGTCAGAGTAAGCCGATGTTGGACCTGCGCACCAAGATTAATAAGGTTGCCAGAGCCACCGGGTGCGTGCTGATCCGTGGCGAAAGCGGCGCGGGTAAAGAATTGGTTGCCCGAGCGTTGCATCGAATGAGTCCTCGTAATGACCGCCCATTATTGTCGGTCAACTGCGCCGCGATTCCCCGAGATTTGGTGGAAAGTCAGTTGTTTGGGCATAAGAAGGGGGCGTTTACTAGTGCGGATTCTGACCACCAAGGCTGGTTCCAACAAGCCGATAGTGGCACGTTGTTCCTGGATGAGGTTGGCGAATTGACGTTGGATGGACAGGCCAAACTGTTGCGGATTTTGGAAGGGCATCCCTTCCTTCCAGTGGGTGGTACCGAACAGTTGACAGTGGACGTCCGGGTCATTTGTGCCACCAACCGTGACTTGCGAGATTTTGTAGCGGAAAAGAATTTCCGCGAAGATCTATACTATCGCCTAAGTGTTTTCGAACTTTACGTACCGCCCTTACGCGATCGCGGCGTCGATATCAAATTGCTTGTCGAGCACTTCTTGAGTGTCTTTAAAGAAAAGCATGGTCGGCCTGATTTGAACTTGTCCGACGACGCGACGCAGCGTTTGCTAAGTTATCAATGGCCGGGTAACGTACGGCAATTGCGAAATGTGATTGATAGTGCCGTCATTATGGCCGATTCGAATTTGATCTTGCCCGAAGATCTTGGATTGTCCGAGCCGACTGGAGATCGAATGGAATCGCTGCGGATTGATCACTGGGAACGAAAGTTGATTACCGAAGCGCTAAGTCGAACTGACGGAAGTGTTCCTAATGCGGCGAAACTATTAGGCATCAGCCGAGCCACTTTATATCGCAAAATCGAAGAATACGGTATCCAACGCTAGTGTAGAGTCAAGTTGCAGTAACAGCGGGCGGTGTCTGGGACGGCGTCTTTTGCCAGCAAATGCGAACATGATTCAATAAGTCATGACCCGCAGACTGGTACATTTGACTTGTACTGTACATTTGACTTGTACTGCTAGAATCTAGGTGAAGAACGAAAGCTTAGTTTGCCTGTTTTGCCACGGTATTGTGTTAGATTCGCCGAGGCGCTAGATCTGACGAATATTTTTTGCCCCGCTCCTCCTTACTCTTAGAATCTTGAACGAACTATGACATTCGACGCGTTTCAGTGCCCGTTGACAGGCAATCGATTGCAACAGGCTGACCAGGTGATGGTCCAGAAAATCAATGACGCAATCCATAGTAAGTCGCTGATGGATGCCGATGGCAATCTGGTTGAGAAACCCGTTCAGGGAGGCTGGTACAGCCAACAAGCCAATCGTTTTTATCCGATTCGTGATTCCATAATTTGTTTGATTGTCGAGCAAGCTTTTGATTTGGAATCACTGAAGTAGAATTGGTGTATCTTTCTGCAATGATACGTTGGATGAAGTCATATGAATGACTGCTCGAAGTTGGAAATGGGTGGTCATTGGGGATTTGGAAGTTAGATTGGCGACAGGTCCGTTCGACTTCTCTTTGGGTTTGACGGGTGCAACGGCGGGAGGATTCAAGCCCGCCAAATAGGGCTCACTCTTAAGTTGCGAGTTACATGGAGTTGCAAGTTACATGGAAATGAAAAAAACAATCTTCAAACGGATTATTGATGGTGAAATTCCTGCGAAAATCGTCTTGGAAGATGATGATTGTCTAGCCTTTGAAGATGTGTCACCTCAGGCACCCGTTCATGTTCTGGTGATTCCTAAAAAAGAAATTCGCAGTCTTGCGGATGTCGAACCAGCCGACGCGGTGTTGATGGGCAAGTTGATGATGTTTATCCAGAAGGTGGCCATCAATCTTGAATTGGAAAATGGTTACCGCGTGATCACGAACATTGGTGAAGACGGAGGGCAAAGCGTCCCGCATCTCCATTTTCATGTTATGGGTAAGCGGGCACTCGCTTGGCCGCCCGGTTAGATCGCTAGGTAAAAATCAGCAGAGCGAACAATCTGGAGGGTAAGATTCCCCGGTGTTAGGTTCGTTCAATATCCCGTCGGTAGCCATTGAAATAGGGGACGCAGAGGTTGCGAATTCATGTCGCAAAGTAGAACCTTGGCAAGCTGGTCGTACGCCGCGTTCACTTGGTTTGTGATTTATTTTGGGTTGCTAAAACCGGGACTTGCTACCAAAAAAAAGCGACAAGGAATTTCTGAATAGAATTCCTTGTCGCTTTGATGATCTTTGGGTTCTTTAGTGACCGCAGCTACAACTGGGTTTGGCTACCGTGATAGGTCTTGCCATCGGAATATGCGGTTGCCGATAGGTTTGGGCCACCGATTGGGTAAATTCGCCTTCAAAAATTTCGCTTTCGCAACCACCGTCACATTGGTCCGTGCCACAAGTACCGCAGCCACCTGAGAAACGTACTCCTGCGATGCCGCGAAGGGTGTTGCGAACCGGCTGCCTGCCTGGGCGGTACATCATGTGGTTGCACTGTCCTGTGAAGTTACCACACTGATCGCACGGATCCGGAGTCGGTGGCGTACTGATCCATTCGCCGATGTAAACTTCGCCGCAGCCATCGCCGCACGCAAAGCGGCTTTTCAATCGTTCCAACAACGGCGTACCCCAGTTTGCTCCCAACGGCATGGCAGTTCCGCCAATGCAGCGATCGCAAGGCGGGGTGCAACCGGCTCCACCGTCGCAGCTATGGCTAACACGTGACCCGGCCGAACCTAGGCGGCCGTGACTTGCACAGCTGGTACAACCTTCGTCACTTGTGTAGTCGGCATGCATCACGTGCCCACGATGTGGCATTGGTTCGTAATTCATTCCCGAACCTGCGAAGCGGTGGCCAACTAGCCCAGCACAACCGGGCAGCAAAAGGTTGATGGCAAGAATTGTAAGAACGAAAATTCGATGCATTTTTAGCTCCAAGAATGCCCTTCAAGCCCAGGAAACCAAGGCTTTGCGAAGGCTGAAGGTCATTACCACAGTCTTTTGTGATACCAATCCCTGTCGTTAAACATCGGTTACAGCACTTTGATTGGATCATTAAAATCGTTACAACACGTAAAGTTTTTCCATCTCGCCAAGAACCGAGACTTTGGGAGAACACAGATCGGGCTATTTGGCCCGAGTTATTTGGTAGCCGTTTGGGTTGGCCGCGGGCAATGGGCAACCGGTTTGCTAGATTTTTGGGAGCCGGGCGTTCTTGAAAGTTGGGTTGAAAGCAAAAGTGATGAATCAAGGCAAATCAATCAAACTGGAATATTTGCATCATATTTCGGTCAATTGTTGGGACGTTGAACTGTCGGTACGGTTTTATTGTGACGTCTTGGGTTTGGCCGAGATTGAGAGACCGCCGTTCTCTTTTCCAGGAGCGTGGTTGCAGGGCTTTGGTCTGCAAATTCACCTGATACAGGCTCAACAGGCAGCTCCTGAGCAAACCGCAGAGATCAACTCGCGGGTCTTCCACTTGGCATTCTTGGTGACTGATCTAGATGCGGCAGAGGAGAAATTGCGGGATCGAAAAATTCCGTACGTTCGCAGAATCAATGCGGCTCAAGCTGAGCAGATCTTTTTTCAAGATCCGGCAGGACTGAACATTGAAGTAACTTCGGGTTGATCTGGAAATCACACCCGTTGGAGCTTTGCAGGCACCATGAAAAACTGGTTTCCAAACCACAAACGTGAAACGAATTGAAAGGGCAGTTTTTATGCTGCAACTAACTGGAGAAACTGGCAATGCAAGTTGAAGCAAACCGTCAAACACCGATGCGAATTCAAAGTACCCTGTTTGGTGCAATGTGGGTTCTGTGGTTGCTGTTGGCAACTGGCTGCGAAGGAACTTTGTCCGACCCCCGAATGGACAGGTTGGCGGGCGTTTGGAGGTTAGACTTTTCGATCAACGAGGATCTGGTCGATAATTTGATGGAGGGGAAGCAGCCTGAAGACCAGTCACTCTCAGAGAAATTGACCCGTGGCGCAGTAAAGAGCTTTTTGAAGGAAAAATTACCAGGTCTGAATAAGGCGATTACTGGAATGGCCTCAGATTCGATGCAACTTTCCTTTTCAGCGGATGGGACATGGGCTAGCACTACGAATCTGCCGATGGCCAAAGGTGAAAAGAAAGGTATGTGGAAGGTTGTCGAAGCGAGTAAAGATTCGATGACAATCCATTGCCAATGGACGGATCCGATTTCTAAGGAATCGCAGACCGCGATCGTTCCCATTAGCTTTTTGTCACCCGATCAAATTCGCCTCGTTCCGCCAAACATGAGTGGTACTGAAATGGAATTGACTTTCGATCGACAACCTGCGAAATAATGTTTTCCTTGCCGATGCTTTGTGTGTTGGCAAGAAGTTCGTTTTTTGGATAAATGGAGTTGCCCAGAAATGCGCGCGCAAGATGGATTGTTCAGAAGGCTTCGCTCGGTTTGCGATATTTCGTTGTTGATCGCGTTGGTTTTCGCAAGTATGGTGAGTCTTGGATGTGGTGGCGGCGACGCTGCGAAGTCCGAAAGTGATAAAACGACGTCGTTCAAAGCATCGGGTAGTGATTCGACTGCGGAATCCAATGCAACGATTCCTGTGGGGTTGGCTGCGGTAAGTCCGCAAAACAACCCAGGCAATCTGCCGGTTGCCAATCCCGCTTTGGCGGAACCACAAATCGATGTTGCGGAATTGTTGAAACCGGACCCGAAGAACCCATTAGTGGGTTCTTGGTTAGGGGCGGCTGATCTTGACCAACAGGTTTTGCAACAGAAATTGGCGAAGCTGCCACTTGAGGAGCAAACGCAACTGTTGAAAACCGCGCAAATTTTTCTAACTTATCAAGTCGCGATGGACTTCTTCAGCGACGGTCGACTGGGGATGGTCGTTCAATTCGCGATCGATGGAAAAGAACAGGTAGCCAATGCGGTTGGCACTTGGAAAGTGATCCAAGTTGATTCCGATTCAATGATCGTGGAACTGGTCGAACAAATGGAAGGTGGAGAAGCAACCACCAATCAAGTTAGATTGGCGATTTCACCCGATGGACAACAGTTGGCCAGACCGACCGAGTTGGATCCACAACTGGCCGTCTGCGAACCGAAATTTGTGTTCTCGCGAATCCCAGAAGACTTTATGTTGCAAACGGAAATCGCAACCCAACCAGAAGTGCAAACGCTGAAATAACGATCAATCTCAAACATGGGTTGATTGCTTCGTTTATCGTTTTCGTGTTTGGTAGTCAATTGAATTTTTAGAATAGAAGCCCGTCAAGATGAGTTATTCTTGGCGGGCTTTTTCGTTAGGAAGTCATCATTTTTGGCACAATCGCCGATCTTGCCCAGTCTAAGTCGTCACAGTTGCGGTCGTCGTAACCGCGACCATGACCTTGATAGGTTCTTGGATGCCGACCGTTTTCGCGTGATGGAACAGCCGTATTTTCATAGATTCGTTGACTTCCTGGCCGGAGTGAACCAGCAAAGTTCCATCGCGGGTTACAATGTCCTGCGCCAAGATGCAATCGTTGGGCCACGTTTTCATGGTGACTTCTTTGACGACAAAACGAGTTTTTAATTTAACCACCTCTTCCAAGGCAGCGACCACTTGTAGGTCGTAAGAATTCTCATCATCTTGGATCATCGCAAAGGCTCGTTCGGGTAATTCGCCCTGCTCTAACGCCGAGTCGTACGCCATCACGACTCGCAAGATGCGAGCCCCAATTGGGATGTCATCTCCTTGAACTTGATCCAACGGGAAGCCTGTTCCGTTGTAATTCTTGTTTTGATACTTAATACACTGAGCGGCATTCTTCAATCTTGGAATGTGTCCAATCAGACTTTCGCCAATGGTTGGATGTCTTGAAAAAGTGTCCTGCTCTGCTTGGTTTAGTGGCACTTTTTGTTCCACTTTCTTTAGGACTTCGTCGGGGACGGCAATGGTTCCGATCATCGAAAGCATGGCAGCGATTTCGCATTCCCAAGCGTTGCGAACTTTCATTTTCTGAGCGATTTGACTGGCTAGTCGTCGTATTATGGCAGCTCCGCCAAATGCACTTGGGTTGACGATCGACAAAATGTCGGTCAACACAAGCATGCTACCCGTTAGGGTTTGCGTCAACAGTTCATGTTCGGAGACAATAAGTTGGTAATGGCTGATCGCTAGTTCCAAAGTTTGGATCAACGTTTGTGGTTCACAAGGCTTGCTAAGGAAGCGAAAGACTTACCCTTGATTCACAGCATCGATGATGGCTTTTTGATCGGCATTGCCCGAAAGCATTATTCGCACAGTGTTTGGAGCAATTTCGGTAACATGTTTTAGGAATTCGACACCATCCATGCCAGGCATGCGCAGGTCGGTCACGATGACCGCATACGGATGCTCGGCGTTTCGGACCATTTCCAATGCCAGTTTGGAACCCAAGGCAACATGGACGTCAAAGTCGCTGCGCAAGCAGCGACTGTAACCTTGCAAAATGTTGCTGTCGTCATCTACTAAAAGGACTCGGTGGTTCATCGGTTGGTGACCTCATTTGTATTTTCTAAGACAGCGAGTTTCAAGGTTTCGATATGCTTTTTCCAGCCGAGTCTGTCGATTAAAGTCGCGTCCACTTCGGCTGTAAATTGTTCATGGTTCTTGGTCAGGCGAAGCTTCACTAAAGCTTCGGCAATATGGACTAGGCACGCCGCATTTTCGTCAGGGTGACTGGATTTCGCAGGAGCATGATGAAACAGAACTGATTCCACCAAAGAAAGTGGCAAGCCCCATAAGTCCAGAATGTAGGCTCCGACTTCAGCGTGGCTCATGCCCCACGTAAATTCTTCGGCTTCCCATTCGGGCATGGAACATTGTTCTGCTGCCTCGCAGATCGTTTCATATTCGTGTTCATCACCGATTTGCATCAAGACCAACTTCCCGCAAGCGTGAAGCAGTCCTGCGACGAAAGCCAGTTGTCGTAAATGGTCACTCAAAGGAAGTTTTCTCGCCACTGCGACGGCCATTTTCGCGACTTGGACTGACTGATCCGTGATCGTTTGGATTTTTTGCAGTGAAATTTTATCCTGGAACTGGGAAAAGGTGCCAAACGATAAAGCAATGCCTTGAATGGTTTCTAGTCCAAGAATCTTGATCGCGTCACTGAGATCGGAAACTTTGCGTGCATAGCCGTAGTAAGAAGAATTAGCCAGTTGCATGATCTTGGATACCAAGCTGACATCTTTTGCCACGACCAAAGCGATTGTCTCTATCGAAGACATATGATCTTCGGTGGTTTGCGTTAGTTCCAAGTAAATGTTGGGTTTGGATGGAATGAAGCATTGGCCAATTATCTGTCGGCGCAATTTCATGTTAGGAAGTGACTCCTGAATATTGCACAGGCGAAGCACTGTATCGCGAATTTCTTCGGTATCGCTTGGTTTGGATATGATGCGGTGCGCAAATTCACGGATGTCACTGATTGAATGAGCATCGGTAGTGCCAGTCATCATGACTCGTGCGGTTTCGGGTGAATGCTCCTTAGTCAACATCAACAACTAGCAACCATTGATCCCGGGCATTTGATAATCGGACAAAATTAAGTCGAAGGAAACCGACTTTATCAGTTGGGCTGCTTCTAAGCTGTCTGATACGAACTGCATTGACCAACGATTACGATATTGGTGCAAGACACGGCGGACTGCGGCCAATATATGAGTTTCGTCGTCCACAAAAAGTATGTTTAACATGGTTCTAATCGCGATCAAAGTTCAGACGGTTGGACGGTTGAAGGTGGTTTCTGGGGCTGACGCAACTTCACAGGTGTCGTTTACGGATTTTTTAAGAGGATCGTGATCGGTCTGGTGCGAATTTTCTCTCGGGTCTAACGGCAACCGGACTTCAAACGTGGTCCCAACTCCGACGCCTGATTCAAAGCTAATGGTGCCGCCATGTTGGGTGATGATCGAGTGCACCATAGCCAGTCCTTGCCCGGTACCTTTACCCACTTCCTTGGTTGTGAAAAAGGGATCGAAGATTCGATTTTGGCATGTGACGGGAATGCCACAACCAGTATCGCTAATGGAGACGATCACGAACTTTCCCTCCTGCTGCCCAGAGAAGGAAATAAGGCCACGCTTCCCTGTTTCCTTATGAGTGTCTTGAACCGCATGAGCAGCGTTGACAATGAGATTCAAGAAAACCTGTTTGATTTCGCCCTTCAAACCGTAAATGTTTGGCCAAGGTTCGGGGAAGTTAAGCTGAACGTCGCAGACATACTTCCATTGACTGCGCGATACTTCGCGCGCATCGTCGATGACTTCACGAAGGTCAACTGCGCGGAATTCTTTCGCGCCCAGGTAAGAAAATCCCTTCATCGCTGAAACGATTCTCGCTACTTGTTGGATACCATGCATCGATTGAGTGACTGCCAATGGTAACTCTTGCCTCAGATAGTCCCAGTCGATGTCGGTTTGCTTCTTGGCGTTTGGAACGATCGTCTGCGATCTGGAGTCTAGGCTACTTTGAGTTGCTGGAGCCTCTGCCTGGTCTGCTGCATCATGACAGTCAATCCAGTCAACTAGCTCGGAGATCGAATCTAAGATGAATTGCAGGTTGTCGCCGACGTATTGGATCGGAGTGTTGATTTCATGAGCAACGCCGGCTGCCATTTGCCCGATTGTTTCTAGTTTTTGAGACTGGGATAGTTGCAATTGACGTTGAACCAACCTGCTGCCTACCTTCAATCGTGCCGATAGTTCGCCCGGCTTAACAGGTTTGGCAAGGTAATCGCTCGCGCCGCTATTGAGTGAAGCCACCATTTGGTCGCTGTCCCAGTGGTTCGAAAGCATGATGAAATAGACATGATTGATTCGTGCCGAATCTTGCAAACGCCTTAAGACGTCCAGGCCTTCAGGTTGTGTTGACGGGTAGGCGATAAGTGCCAAACGAATCATTCCACTCTTCAAATATTGCCATGCTTCTTCATTTTCCTGGCATGGAATCGGTTCAAAACCTGCTTCTTGAGTGATGTGCACCAACAGCTGCCGGGTTTCATTACAACTTTCGACAATTAGCACCTGTATGCCCGGCAATCCTTAGATAACGAACTCTCTGAAGCGGTGAAATTATTCAAAAGTGGATCGAAAGCACTGATGGGTATACGCCGTTAAAATCGATCAAAGGGGCGGGCAGTGCAAAATCGTATCGCCGTTTCAAGCCTTATATTTTCACCGAAGCAAAGGTAGGACGCGAATTGAGTTCGACATTGAAGCATTGGCAGAAGTGAAGTCGACAGAAAGAAAAGGTCAACTTGGATTTCGGATTCTTCCGATATTATCGATCGTGAATCTTGTTAGAGCTTCAGAAATGATATGCGAAAATCGTAGCGGGCGACAGGTTTGACAATTCTTAGACTACCGGTTCGCTCCGGCATGCACGTGAATCCTAAATCTTGTACCAAACGTATTAGGTTGGACCGTGGAAGGGGCCTTAGCTATTCTTCCAATGACGTTTTTCGATCTTCCTACCCTTTGTTTTCTGCAAAGGCTTCCGGCTTGCCGGTTCAACCCAAATCAAGTGAAGGCCGTGCTACCAATACCAATAGGTCCGTTGGAAATGCAGTCGTGTTTGCGATTTGTAAATGACCCTGCCCCTTCAAGCCACTTGATTTCTAGACACGCCAACTATCTTAGAACTTGGCTGCCGATGTGATAACTATGACAGGTTGTGCAAGAGTTGCTGTTTCCGTTGGCACGATGACAGGAATCACATCGATGTCGTAGGATCGCATGGAAGTCCGATTTGCAGGACTCGAAATTCTGATCCTGCGGGTCTGGTGAAACGTCAGATGTGCTTGCGGAGAAAGGTGTTTCCAAAAGTTGATGGCAACTCGAGCAGTCGTTCAAAACTGGCTGTAGCATGTGTGGAGCGTGGTTGAATTTGGTGAACTGGCGAATGTTTGGGTTTCGATACGAGGCGACCCAGGAAACACCCAGATTTGACTTGCGAGAGCCTTGTTTCCATTCGGGATTGGCTCTGGAAATGGTTTGCCAGGTAGCAACCTTGGATGAAGCCTTTAGGCCCATTGCCGGCGAATGGTTTTCTTGGGTCGATAGCGTTGCACTTGCAAAGATCGCAGGCAATTTGTTAGTGCCTTGATCCCTAACCAATTGGGTGCCTTCATCCCTAACCAAGTTGCGGTCTACGTCGGAAACGTCAAGGCTGTCTACTTCGTTCTGGGCAACTAAGTTGTCGGGATGATTCACAGGGGTTGTGGAGCGAACCCGCTTAAGTTGATGACATTGCATACAATTTCCCGGACTATCTTTTGAACCAAGTCGGTTGAACAACTCGGCGGCTAAGGGTTGTCCCTGACCCGATTTCAGTTTCTGTTGGGCTGCCAGATTGATCCAATGCGTTGCCCAAGTGTCAGCATGACCTTGGATTTTGTAGCTGATCGCAAAAGCCTGGTCGTCTCTTCCCCAGCCAAGCATTCTGGCATCGATTTCTGGCGCCTGAAGCAATGCCCGGCTTTGATCAGTGCGAGTGTCGAAATTTTGGTCGGGTGATGAACCATTGTCGGCCGAACCTACGACCTTGGAATGGTTCGCTAGGTTGGCCGGTGGAGTCGGCGGAAGCCGAACCGCGCGGTTGTTTCCCGCAGTTGGCGCATTATTGTCAGGCGTGTTACTTACAGCCAGATTGTTTTGAGCAGATTGCGCTGGTGCTACTGCGTTTGGTGCTACTGCGTTTGGTGCTACTGCGTTTGGTGCTACTGCGTTTGGTGGTTGACTATTTAACGGATTCTCCGCCAACCGTTCAGCTGGATTCACCAAAATCGGGGGTCGAACAGGGAATTCCTGGGTCGTGCGCGACGGTGATGGTTCAGCAATCGGTGCAGGTGCTTGGCTGGCTTGACTGCTTGTCTTAGGGCCGGTTTGTTGCGTTGTTTGAGTGGGTTGTGGCTGTGAATTTGATGTGACGCTTGGAATCGCTGCTAGGGGGTTTTCTGCCAGTAGATCGTTTGAATCAATCGAAGGTTGTGTTTGCCTGCCAGTTTTGCTAGGTGCATTTTCTTGTAATCGTGAATGTTTTGGCGAAGGCTTTGCTGCCGGTCGATTTGTCGACTGGCGTTGGCTTAGGTTGTTGGATGGCACTTGCCTTTGAGGCGCAACCGTTTCTACATTTTGCTTTCCGGTAGGTAGCGGATTTTGTGAATCGGACGCCGAGGGTGTTTGTGAAGGAGCGTTAGCGTTGCTAAACTGCCCTGCCAAAGGGTTAGACGCTAGAAGGTCTCGAAACAGTTTAAGTTTGCCATAGACGGGGTTTTCAGAGTCGATGATGGCCGTATGTGTTTGCCCGGCATACCTTGGGAAACAATCATTCAAATCAACTTCGCTCAAAATCGATGGGAACCATTTTTTTCTAGCGTCTTGGAAAATTGCGGGCGAAAGACCATGGGCCAAACCCTTTAAATCTTCGTCGTCCAGCTTTTGGTCAAATACGACTTGAAGGCGTTGCCGAATCGCCTCGTGCCCGCGCCAGGAGAAATCAACCATCAACCGCTTAACACCCATGACAATACTGGCAACTGCCGCCAGTTGTTCTTTGTTTTCAGTATCCAGATCCAAGAGGTCGAAGTTCGGCCCTAGCAGGTTTAACCCTCGACTTACTTTCGGGTCGGCTTGTAAGAGTAGGCTCATGATGGCTGGCAATTGTCCATCAAAATCAACAGAAATATCCTTTGGCCATTCGCCAATCGGGATTCCTGCGTCCGTGAATACCTGGGAATTGATCATGGGAAGTTGCAAAAAGGCCAGGGGCGAATCGGCACTCAGTTCAATCGCACGTTGGTGACAACTGGCGCAGCCAACTTCAAAAGATACCAAAGTCTTGACATTCCCTGCAGGATCATCTTGATGGCAGGCCCTGCAAGTGAATGTCTTGCTTGCCTGCACGAAATGCTTCAGTCCGTGTGAGTTATGATCGAACGCAATCGAGCGTTGAGATTGCTTGGGCCAGTTCTTAAATTCAGGATGATCCAATTCAAAACTATGAAAGGTAGCGCTGTGGCAAGACTGGCATTGAGCATCGGTCATTGCTCGCATATCCACCTGTTTGCCATGGTGTTCGCGATGGCATGTGGAGCAAGAGAGTTCTTGGCCTGGTTGGAATGATCGACCCAGAACCGCCAGTGTCCAAGACTGTCCATCGGTAGCGGTTTCTCGAGTATGCTGGGTTACGGTTTCTAAATGTTTGGGTGGAAGACCATGGGCAACCAGTGCGAATTGTGACTTCAAGTTGGTTTGGTGGCACTTTAGGCAGAGATCACTTTGCGAATGTGTCGCAGTTGGATCATTACCAGACACACCGAAAATGCTTCCAATCCATTGTCCAAGGCTTTGGTGAGCATTGGCGTGGCATTCGGCGCAGCGGTCGTCACCTTTGTGAATGAGTAAGGCAGCATGTTTCGAACTGAGGGGACCTGGGACAATAAATTCTTTCTGGCGCCCACTTCCAAACACGATCAACAAGAAGCCCAGGGCAATGCACGCCATGGAAAAGCCGAAGACCTTGCGTTTCAACCGCAGCGATCGGGTAGGGACGCATACTGTGTGCGTATGGCAGCACTTCCCGTCCTTGTCAGGTCCTGTTTGACAGACACCCCCGCGATGTTGTGGTCGGCTACACTGCCAAGCACCTTCGGTGATGTTCGGGACGCACTCGGCGCTGGCGGTGCATTTTCCTTTGAAGGTTGGACCGAACGTACACGGGCATCCTTGAGCAAGATGCCCACATTCCCAATTAAGATTGGGTCGCAGGTAATTATTGCAAAGGTCTTCGCTGCGTATACCTTTTGGGGTGCTGCTCATCGAAGTCCTCCATCAAACGCATGAGCAAGAACTGTGTGCAACGCGGCTAGAACCAGCAATGCGTAAGTACACCCAATATGAAAGAACAACCATAGTTTTAACTTGCCTTGCAATGCAAAGTGAAAATCCATGTCATCTTTCTTTTGTACCAATCGGCCTAACGACATCGCTGAAGGGCGTAATTCCAGCGCCAGGTAGCGGTCTAACTTACGCAAGTCTTGCATCAATTCGCGTCGCGTCCGACCCGTGGGGAATGCCAGGTACCAAAGGGATCTAGATTGAGTGAAAAACGGTAATAACCGTGACATGTAGAAGTCGGTTAGCGTGTCGCTTTGCGTACTGGCTTGAAGCACAATTTGTTTGGCTTCCAGCATTAAAGCTCTTTGTTGAACAGGAAGTTGTTCAAAAATGTATTCTTGCTTTGTTGCGGTCAATCGTTTGGGGTAAACTCTTGTAATGTATAATCCGTAAACGCCACTACTGCTTATCATGACGAACATTACTGCTAATAACTGTTCTAGCGGACCTTGTGGAATGCGGAAACCGATGTGTACCAAGAAGAACACGAAGGATCCCAGGGCAATGTAGATGTGTAAGTGTAGCCAAGCGGAACTAGAGCCCAAGAAACGAAGCACTGAAAGTCGTTTTCTCAAGCTGTATAACGCTAGGAAAACCACCGCACCTAATAATACATACCCCGTAGAAAATCCGGTATCGCCCAGGCTGTTGTGCTGCAGCCAAACCAATGACAACGCCAATGCCAGGGCTGATAAGAAAATGCCGATGTGTCGAAATCTTCGTCGGGTAATTGATTCAACTTTTTTGCTATTCATTTTTTGATTCTACTTCAAAG
>JBDNHU010000017.1:0-15256 GCA_041688615.1 Mariniblastus sp.
GCGGTTGAAGTTGAGGGCAGGCGATGCTGCCCAAGAGATTCAATCCAAATTTCGAGTGGTGGATCCCGGTTCTGGCGAAGTCTTGTCGTGGTGATGTGGAGTTGCTACGGAGTGCAGTGAAGTGCAGTGAAGTAGAAGTGCGAGTAGAAGTGCAAGTAGAAGTGCAGTGAAAGGCAAGTAAAATGAATGTGGCAACGTGAAGTTAAGAACTGTCCCGCCATGACTTTCCGAATTCAAGTGTAGCAAGGGGGCGAAACCCGCAACTTTTTTGCGGACGCTCTGGTAACGCAGAGATTGTGGGACAGGTTTGGGCGTGATGCTCTTGGCGAATCAACGTCAACAAGCGTCTTTGGCATAAACGATTTTAGATGAAAAATTCTGTAGAAAGTGCGACGTGAATTCATCGAAGGTTGCATATCTTGGTCCGGCGATGACTTACAGTTATTTGGCAGCGCAAAGGTACCAGCCGGACATTTCTAAACATTTGGCCTGCGAATCGATTGACGATGTCTTTGCGGCGATTTTGCAGGGCCAGGCGCAGTTGGGTGTCGTGCCCTTGCGAAATTCTTCGAGTGGTCTGGTTAGCGATACCGCCGAGTCGATTGTTCGCCGTTTGATTGGCGTCACTTTGCCTTCGGCTGGGTCCTGGTGGAAATCGCAGTTGTGTGTCGCCAGCAGCTTTCCCCTTTCGGTTCGTCATTGCTTGGTCGGTTGGGGGCAGTTTTCACAGATCCGTACCGTGGTTAGTAAGCATCAAGCGATTCAGCAGTGCCAAGGTTGGCTACGTCGTAACCTGCCCAAGGCCGAAACTGAAGCGGCGGACAGTTCCGCAGGTTCGATTGCTGGGTTGGAGGCTTCGCCAGATTGGGCAGCCATTGTCAGCCAAGAAGCCGCGCATCAGGCCGGCGTGCCAATCTTGGCCAGTGATATTCAAGATAACCCTGACAATGAAACCGAATTTGTAGTGGTGCAATGTGATAGTCAGGCCAAGTCTGGCTTTGCAGAATCTGCCGGGCAACGGTTTGTAGAATATTGGATTGGGCAATTCCAAGGTGTCAGCCAAAGCGGTGACCCAATCGCCGTCCAAAGTGTAAGTGAGCGGTTGTTGGCATCGGTCCGGCTTGGGCAAACCAGTGATCGTCTGCTTTGGCAGCATTGCTTTGAATGGGGTGGGCGCTACTATTGGTTTGGCAAAATCGACTCGGACCACGAATTTTCAAGTCATGTCGCAGTCACCCGAACGACCTCTGGAGCGATTAGCAATTTTTCTGAAGATTCAGACCAATTTTCGGCGGCTTGGCGATTGGGTGCAGCTTTGGTGCAGTAGTCTGTTCTTGGATTTGGAAACGGGCGCAGCATTCGTGCTGGGGATGATAAACGCGGGGGCTGAATCCACTTTCGTTTGACGCTTATAATCGACCGTCGGTTGTCTTGTGTGCCAAACCGTCTTGGCTTTTCTTAGTATCCAAAGTTCGATGCTATCTTTTCAGCCAGTTCGACCGCCGGTGATTCAAGGATAAAAGATGAGTAACATTGAATTTGAAAAACAAGGTGTCTTTTACCTTGGGCGTCGTCATGATTTGTCCAGCGGAGTGACGTCGAATGAAAATCTTTTGTACAAGTCAAAAGATTTGACCACTCATGCGATGGTGGTCGGCATGACCGGTAGTGGAAAGACGGGTCTGTGTTTGGGGTTGTTGGAAGAGGCAGGGATGGATGGCATTCCCGCGATCATTATCGACCCTAAAGGTGATATTGGGAATCTGTTGCTGACCTTTCCAGAAATGCGACCCTCAGATTTCCGTCCGTGGGTGGACGAAGTCGAGGCTACTCGGAAAGGCCTGAATCCGGATCAGTTCGCCAAATTGGAAGCCGAAAAGTGGCAACAGGGATTGGAATCTTGGGGGCAAGATCTGGAGCGAATCAAGCGGTTTCGCCAAAAGGTAAATCTGTGCGTATTCACTCCCGGATCCAAGCAAGGCCGGCCGATTTCTATTCTGCGCGGTTTTGAAGTGCCGTCGCAGGAAGTGTTGGATGATCGTGAAGCGTTTGGTGATTATGTTTCAACAACCGCAAGTGGATTGCTGGGACTGTTGAAAATTGATTCGGATCCTGCAACCAGTCAACCGCATATTTTGCTGTCGAAGATTTTGAATGACCAGTGGAAGGCAAAACGGTCGTTGCATTTAGATGAACTGGTCAAATTAGTATTGAATCCACCGTTCAAACAAGTGGGCGTTTTGGATCTAGATCGATTTTTGCCAGAGAAGGAGCGTACAACGTTAGCGATGGCGATTAACAATCTGATCGCATCGCCGGCATTGGATGACTGGCGGACGGGTGAGCCGCTAAACATTCAGAATCTACTGTACGACAAGCAAGGCAAGGCGAACATATCGATACTGTCGATTTCACATTTAGACGATAGCGAGCGGATGTTCTTTGTGACAATGTTGTTAAATGAATTGGTTGCCTGGACCCGTAAGCAATCAGGTACCAGTTCGTTGCGGGCCATATTCTATATGGACGAGGTGTTTGGCTATTTTCCGCCGGTAGCAAATCCGCCTAGCAAGCGTCCTATGTTGACCCTGTTGAAGCAAGCACGGGCCTTTGGAATCGGTGTTCTTTTGGCGACTCAGAATCCTGTTGACTTGGACTATAAAGGGCTTTCGAACATGGGAACTTGGTTCTTAGGTCGCCTGCAGACCGAGCGAGATAGGATGCGAGTGCTGGAAGGATTGGAAGGGGTGTCAGGCGCTTCAGAAAGTAACTTCTCAACGGGTGAGATAGGCGTGGTGTTGGCCGGTTTGGGGGCCAGGAAGTTCTTGATGAATAATGTGCATGAGGATGGTCAGCAAATTTTCGAGACCCGCTGGGCGATGTCGTATCTTCGCGGTCCGATTGCGACTAGCCAGATCAAGCAGTTGAATTCTCTGTGGGGGTGTCCGTACGAAGAATATCAGAAAGACGAAGTTACCAGAAAAGTGGGTGTGGTTTTGCCTGCAGGTGTTCGTGAAAAATTTGTGCAAGCCAAGCGAACGCCAGTTGGATCTTCGGTCGCTTATCTTCCCGCATTAATCGGAATTGGTGAAGGGAAGTATAAGAACCCGAAGCAATCGCAAACCATTGATGCGGAAATCCGACGCGTTGTATTGTTATCGGATGTTGTCAGTTCTGGTGATTGGGAAAAATCATTCGTTGTTGGTGAACTGGAATTTTCTGATCAAGTGCCAGGCAGTCAAAAGTTGTCACTTCCGGTTGAGGCGTCTGACCATAAGAACTTGAAACACTGGCAAGATTCACTGGAAGTTCAGATCAGGACAGAGGCTAAGCAAGTCCTCTGGTGTGCTGAAGCCAAACAGGGGTCAGAATTTTTGGATCGGGCGGATGCCAAACAGGCTTTTCAGAGTGCGGTCTTGAAATCAATTCAGGAATCGCGGGAAGCTAAATTGAATGAAGAGCGGAAGAAGGTGGAAGCCAAATTGGTTAAGGCAAAGGGAAAATTGACGAAAGCAGAAAGCCAAGTTAGCCAGCGATGGTGGGACACGATTTCCTATTGGGGGCAAACGATCGTGGCTTTTGTTCTGGCCTTGGCCAGCGGGCGGAAAACGGCCAGCGTTGCCAATGTGAACAAAGTGGGCACTGCCGTGAGGAAAGGCAGTAAGATTGCCGCCGAGAAGGAAGATGTGAAGATCGCACAGGACGCCGTGCAATTAGTCGAGGCTGAATTGAACGACAAAGATGCTGAAATTAAGGGCGTGCAGGAACTCAAAGCTGAAGATTTGCAGTTTGAAGAGTTATCAGTCCAACCGACCGCCGTGTCAGTGAAAGAGTTTTCAGAAGTCGCCTGGCTTCCCTATCTTGTGGATTCGGGGTTGCTCACCGGGCCCTGGTTCGAAATCAAAGCCAAAGAATAGGACTGACTGAAGTATGATCATTGCCTCAATAGCGTTCAATTTGCCTTTAACCGGCCTTCAAGAGTTGGTTCTTTGCATTTAGCACTGCTTGACAACTATTTAGAAAGACAGTTACACTAAGCTGCTCCAAGCAAAAAAATGTGAATGCGGTTGCTGAGCGATTGCCACTTTTGGGCGGTGTTAACCGTTACTGAAGGTGGCCTGTTGCATTGATGGCCTGTTGCATTGATGGACGTGCCAGATTCCGGGGAAATATTTCTTAGGGCCGCTGTTACGCTGTCTGGAAGAAACGCGATCCAAGAGAAGTGCTGTCCAACAGAGCTTTTGTCAAATAAGGCGTCTGTCTAATAGTGCGACTGGCGACTGGCGACTGGCGATTGGTGACTGGCGATTGGTGACTGGCGATTGGCGATTGGTGACTGGCGACAGGTGATTGTGCGTAACGAGTGTTCGGTCGAAGCGAGCGCTTTACTAAGAATAAAGCATAGCTTTGGCACGGCACTCGCAACCCTCTTCAAGGTTATTTGCAAAATTCGAGTGCAGGCATTATTCATTGATCGATTGAACACATTTACCCATGGATCACTCCGGTCGGTCTTGAATCCCAGGATAAGATTCTTGGTGTAGCCTTCCGCGATTTCTCGCTTGGACGTTCACAAACCATTTCATCCCGCATTATTTGAATCAGCTTTATGGAACTGCTTGCGATGCGGTTCCATCTGCTTTTACGTAAATTCTGTCCAAAGGCCATATTTCCAATGCCAAACAGGTTACCTAAGCCACTCGACTTCAAGCCATTGACCACCATTCCTGCGTCAGTGATTCCTGCGTCAGTGATTCCTGCAGCCAATAGGGGAAAGCAAATAGTAAATTGGGTGCCTCGCTCTACTTTGATGATGACCGCACTGTTAGCAATAGTTTTAACAGCTGCCACTTGGGTTTCACCCACGCTGGGGCAAGGTGTTGATGAAGTCGTGGCGGCAAGTGCGGTCGCCGGTTTCGACAATGCTTCCGTCCAGTCGATGGAGTATGTGTTTTGGTTTATCGTTTTGGCGTCGTCATTGACGGCGTTAGCGTTCGCGCGCAAGTTCTATGTGACGATGATCCAATCGGATCCAGGCAATCCGCGGATGGTTGAGATTGCGGGTTATGTACGAAGTGGTGCATCTGCATATTTGCGGCAGCAAAATTTGGTGGTCGGCATGTTTATGGCCGTCGTGTTCGGATTGTTGCTATGGGCTGCTTATACGGAGGTCCAGGAACGGTTTGTGCCTTTCGCCTTTTTGACCGGTGGATTGTGGTCGGGTGTTGCCGGCTATTTAGGAATGAAGACAGCCACCAATGCCAGTAGCCGAACCGCCGCGGGCGCGATGAAGTCGTTGAATGAAGGCTTGCAAGTGGCCTTTCGCAGCGGTGCGGTAATGGGTCTGTGCGTGGTGGGTCTGGGACTGTTGGACATGGCGTTTTGGTACGCGATCTTGCGGTTGATTCTGAAGATGGATCTCAACACGGTTACGGTCACAATGTTGTGTTCGCTGTTGGGTGCTAGTAGCCAGACCCTTTTCGCTCGGGTGGGTGGTGGTATCTTTACCAAAGCAGCCGACGTTGGTGCCGACTTGGTGGGTAAAGTTGAGCAGGGTATTCCTGAAGATGATCCTCGCAACCCTGCGACGATCGCAGATAACGTTGGTGACAATGTGGGTGACGTTGCTGGTATGGGTGCCGACCTTTATGAATCGTATTGCGGTTCGATCTTGGCTTCTGCGGCATTGGGCGTCGCTGCGATGACTTCGCTTAATCCAAGCTTGGTAATGCCTGCTTTGTTCCTGCCGTTGATGATTGCGGCATTGGGTGTGGCTTGTTCGATTGGTTGTATCTTTTTGGTCCGCGCGGGCGAGGACGCCAGCCAGCGAGCCTTGTTAAAAGTTTTAGCACACGGTATCGATACTTCTATGTTGTTGGTCTTGGTGTTGTCGTGGGGTGTAACCTACTTAATGCTTGGGCCTGACCATGTAATGATTGCCGCCAGTATCACGGTCGGATTGGCAGCAGGATGGTTAATTGGTAAGTGGACCGAATATGCAACCAGTGATGAATATGGTCCAACCCAGCGTTTGGCCGAACAGGCGTTAACCGGTCCCGCGACCGTAATCATTGCCGGTATCGCAGATGGCATGAAGAGCGTTTGGTTTCCTGTGTTGGTGGTTTGTGGGGCAACGGTTTTGGCTTTCGGTTTTGCTAACGGCTTTCGCTTTGACGACGTAGAGTACTTCACCTTAGGTCTGTACGGTGTTGGTATTGCCGCAGTGGGAATGCTTAGCACCCTTGGGATTACGCTGGCAACAGATGCCTATGGTCCGATTGCTGACAATGCTGGTGGCAATGCCGAGATGGCCAAACTGGATCCGATCGTCCGGCAGCGAACCGATGCTTTGGATAGTCTTGGAAATACGACCGCTGCTACAGGTAAGGGGTTTGCTATTGGTTCGGCAGCATTGACAGCGTTGGCGTTGTTGGCGGCGTATGTTGAACAGGTTCGTACCGGCTATGAACGTTGGGCCAGAACAGAAACTGCTGTGGTTCAGCCAGATACGTTGTACAAGGTGGCCGACAAATATGTGGTCATTAAATCACAGGCTGCGATGGAAAAGGGCGCGGATGCTGCAACTCGGAAGGCCGGTTCTCAAGGGTATTTAGTAATGCCCGCGTCCTTGCAAGATAAAGCGATTAAAGCAGCTTGGAATGCGGTAGAGAAAGGCGCGGTGGTGCCTGCTGATTTGGTATCGATCCAGATGGAAGCTAGTGGGGATAAGGTGCTCCGGTTCCAAGCCACGGGTGACCGTTTGGTAAATGTTTCTCGAGCATCGTTGTCGGACTTTGCGACTTTTTATGACGCGACCGTTTTAAATCCTCGTGTGCTGATCGGTATCTTTATCGGCTGTATGACGACTTTCGTGTTCTGTGCAATGACCATGCAGGCGGTGGGCCGAGCGGCTCAGGGCATGGTAAATGAAGTAAGACGCCAGTTTGCTGAAAACAAAGGCATCATGGACGGTACCAGTATGCCAGATTATGAACGCCCCGTTGCGATCAGCACAAAGGCGGCTCAACGCGAGATGGTGATGCCTTCGCTTTTGGGGTTGTTGACTCCGCTTGTCACCGGGTGGTTGTTGGGCGTTGGTGGTGTCTTGGGATTGCTGGTTGGCTGTTTGACATGCGGATTCTGTTTGGCAGTCTACATGTCCAATGCTGGTGGTGCTTGGGACAATGCAAAGAAATACGTAGAGACCGGAAAGCACGGCGGCAAGGGTGGCGATGCTCACAAAGCGGCAGTGGTGGGTGACACCGTGGGCGATCCGTTTAAGGATACCAGCGGCCCAAGTCTGAATATCTTGATCAAACTCATGAGTATGGTCAGTGTAGTCGCCGCTGGTTTCATTGTTCGCTACGCGTTGGATCAGTTGAACCTGTTCTAAATGATGCCGATCAAGCGAGATTGAATTTGATAACGGCCAAGACGTGATTTTAAAACGTCTCGGCCGTTTTTTTTTGCGCAGGTTGGCAGTCAATGCAGTCAATGCAGTCAATGCAGTTGGCCATTTTCAGGGGACGTTTCTGCTACCGCAGTTGGGCGTACCCCGTTGATTCGTCTGGCGATGTCAAGTCTAGCCAGGAAACTGAAGCCCAGTTTCGAAAGTTCGGTCCACTTGTCGATCTTGTCGGTTGGCCGATCAGCACTGCCTTTGTCTGGCAACCATAGTTGCCCAATCGCAATCATCGCCAAGCCCAGTGATACCGCTGCTCGGCGGTCGGCTCTATGGGGCAGGTTCAATCGGTGGCGGTCTGGGCAATACTGGTCGTTTTTTCTGGAAGGACTGATTAAGCGGGTTGTCGTTTGCCGAAGACGAAGGAATGCAGCTCCGCTAGGCTTTCGGGCGTGCTAGCGGCTGTGCTGTTGAGAACTTGACATTCGATCAGTCGAAGAGGGTCAAGAGTTTAGCAATAAGGTGTATTGCGATCGGAAGGTTCCGCCGTGTCGAATTCCAGTGGTAAGAAACAAAAACGACGTTCGATTCGTCAGCAGCGTCAACGCCAGCAAGCGCAAAAGGTCCTGAACCGGGACAGTTTTTCTCAGTCGCGTGTTGCGGCGGCGTTGGGCAATGTGGCGTCTATGGTTCAAGCAGGTCAAGCCGCGCAAGCGTTGGCACAAGCCACCGAGTTGACGAGAGAAATTCCAAACAATTGGCAGACCTGGAATTTGTTGGGAACGCTTCAAGATCATCTAAGAATGGCCGAGGACGCTGAAGCCACTTTTCGCCACTTGACTCAGATTGCTCCCGACCAACGCGAGGGTTGGCAGGGGTTAGCAAAATTACTTAGTAATCGCCAAGCAACCGATGAAGCCGCCAAGTGTTTGGAGCGTGCGGGTCAGTTGGGACAAAATGGGATTGGTATTTTGATCGATTTGGCTAGGACCTTCTTGATCGCAGGCAATACCGACCAAGCCGGGTCAACGATTGATAAGGCATTGGCGTTGGAGCCCAACCATCCCGACGCGTTGAACATTCAAGGTCTTATTTATCAACGACTCGATCGCGTCCAAGATGCGGCGGTTACCTTTTGTAATGCAGCCCAGCTGCGAGACAACTTTACGGACGCCTTGGCAAACTTAGGTGAATGTTTGCGAAACCTGGGTCAGTTGGAAGAGTCAGAGGACATCTTAAGTCAGACCTTGCAAATAGATCCTCTACACGGCAACGCCTTAGGCTTTATGGGCTTGCTAAAGTCGATGACTGGCGAAAAAGAAGCCGGCATTGATTACTTGCAAAAAGCGATTGATTACAACCCTCGTTATCGCTTGTTTCGTTTGCAATTGGCAAGAAACCAGGCAAGCGTTGGTGATTCAGAATCTTCCTTGAACAACTTGGATTTTCTATTGCAACGGGGTGACCAGGACCCTGACATCATCTTAGAGAAGGCGGGGGTTTATTCGCTGTTTGGAGAAACCGAACTTGCGCGTCACGCTTGTTCTGAAGTTCTGTCGTTCCAGCCGGATAATCTTAAGGCGAGATTGCGATCCATCCTCTCGCTGCCTCAAGTGGCGTCTGACATGCAAGAGATTGCCTGGCACCGTGAGAATTTGGAATCGGGTCTTGATTCACTCTTGCAGTCGGAATTACCAGTTTTGGATGCCAAACTGGATGATTTTCCCAATGCGCATTTCTACTTAACTTACCATGGGCAAAACAATCGATCGATTAACCAAAAGATATCTTCGTTGTATCGGAAGGTGACACCCGGTACGAATTTTGTCAACTCGAAGCTGGCAGATTTGAAGCGACTGCGGCATCCAGGTGCGAAGATTCGGATCGCCTTTGTTTCCAAGAATTTCTCGAATCATACGATTGGTCGATTGACCTTGGGTTTGATTGCGAAATTGGATCGAAAACGGTTCGAGGTAAGCTGCTACACATTTCCAGCAAAAGCGGACGATTATCGCGCCCGTTTTCAAGCAGCCAGCGATCACTTTAAAGTGTTGCCAGGCGACGGATTGGAAGCCGCCCAGGCTCTGGCGGACCAGCAGCCAGATCTGATTTTTTATCCAGACATTGGAATGGATCCGACCACGTACCAAATGGCTCACTGCCGCATCGCGCCGATCCAGTGCGTGACTTGGGGGCATCCGGTCACCACCGGAATTTCTACTATCGATTACTTTCTGTCTTGCGATGGCATGGACAGTGAAGACTCCCGCTCGCATTACAGCGAAAAGCTGGTGATATTGCGTCACATGTTTTTCTACTATGAACGCCCAACGTTGATGTCCCACGAGATCACCAAGGAACTGCTAGGCTTGCCCAAGAATTTCCGTATTTACCTTTGTCCACAGACTCTATTCAAATTTCACCCGGAGTTTGATCAGATGCTGGCAGGTATCTTACGCAATGACCCAAGTGGGTTAATTTTGATGGTCAAGTTGGGGCAGGAGAGTTGGCGAAAGAAGTTACTGGCTAGATTTGAACGAATCATGCCCGATGTCGCCAAGCGAATTTTGTGGCTACCTCGCATGAGTGCGTTCAAGTTTCAGCACCTATTTCGCCTGGGAGACGTCGCCTTGGACCCCTATCGATTCGGTTCGGGGAACACGTCATTGGAAGCATTGTCGATGGGAACACCGTACATTACTTGCCCAGATCAATTCATGCGGACCCGCGCAACGTACACGAACTACAAACGGATGGGCATCCTGGATACGATTGCCACGACGCCCGAAGACTATGTGCAGAAGGCCGTTTCAATTGCCAAAGATCAAGATTACCGCAAGCAACTGTCTGACATGACGATTGAAAAATCGGAAGTGTTGTTTGAAAACATTGCTGCCGTCCGCGAGTTAGAAGATTGGTTTTCCCAGACCGTGCAACAGCATGCTGATCGTTGATTCGAATTACTAAGATAGATCACAAGATTACCCGCAACAGCAAGTGCCCGATGGGTATTGGGGCTGTTGGAGAAATAAGGTTTTCCCATGACGAAAAATCCTCCAAACGATCCAGCTGCCAACAGCAACCTGCCGATTTCGGTGGCCTGCCCGGCCTGTAGTTATCATGTTGCGGTAACATTCATTGATCCTTATCGACAACCCTTGGCAACGGTGGCGTGGCCCAGCACTGAAGAAGAAGCCAAGGCGATGAAGCAGTTGCCGCTGTCTTTTGTGCGTTGCGTGGATTGCGGCCATATCTTCAATCGGGAATTTTGTTACGAAGAAGTTCCCTATTCTCGTAAGCCGCATCTGATGTTCAACAAAGGAACGACTTGGACCAATCACTTGATCCAAATCGCAGACATGTTGTTAGGTTATGTGAATGAAGGTGCAACGGTTGTCGAAATTGGTTGCGGCGAGGGGTACTTGCTGCGGCATATGGCG
Organism: Mariniblastus sp.; assembly: GCA_041688615.1. Classification (GTDB taxonomy): domain Bacteria; phylum Planctomycetota; class Planctomycetia; order Pirellulales; family Pirellulaceae; genus M30B19. The sequence goes on from JBDNHU010000017.1 coordinate 10,843, forward strand.
TCGAAGAAAAAGAACTGTCGTTTCTACGGGTTTGATCCTAACGCATCGTATGAAACGGATGGACTTTTCGAAGGGCGAAGCGAGCTGTTTGTTCCGGAAATTCATATGGAACAATTGCAACCCGATTTGATCATTAGCCGTCACGTAATGGAACACTTGATCAATCCATTGGGTTTCTTGCAGTCGATCCAGTTCAACGCATCTCGGTTGAATTTGCGGACACGGGTTTACATTGAAACGCCTTGCATTGATCGTGCGCTAGAAACTGGGCGAGTCGGAGATTTCTACTACGAACATAATTCACACTTTACCACACAATCATTTACGCGGATGATTCAACGCACCAGTCATGAGATTGACTTGCTAACCCATAGCTACAATCGGGAAGTGCTCAGTGGATTGTTCCGAGTGGGAACCAATAGTCATGCGGTTGAATTGGAAAGCCAAGCAGACGATTTTCGTATCCAAGCAAAATTGGGTCAGGACGTGTTGACGATTCAACTGGATCAATTGAAGGCCAAGGGTAAATCGATTGCGATATGGGGCGGCACCGGCAAAGCTTCCGCGTTCATCAATTTTTATCGTTTGGATGCTAAAAGTTTTCCGATCGTTGTGGATTCGGACCCGGACAAGACAGACACTCACGTCCCAGGCCAAGGCCAGCCGATTCAATATCGCGACTATCTGAAAGATCATCCGGTCGATGTGATTTTGATCCCAATGGCATGGCGAGCCCATGATGTGCTGCTGGAAATGCAAGAGGCAGGTATCCGTTGCGATCAGGTCTTGATTGAGTATCAAGGTCGGTTGGTTGACTATTTTCACGACGACCATCCCTACCATGTACCCGGCGAAGTGACGGCCATGCAGCCGCCTGCCCCGCACTATAACCCTCAAAGTCAGTCGTACTGGACGACCAAGCATGCAAGCAATTCACAGGTCTAGTGGGTGTTGTGGAGCGATGAAATTTGTCGCATCTCTGGCATTTGGATTCGAAATTCACTAAGTTGATTAACATTGGTAGGTTTTTGGGTTCCTAGCGGAAGCAGTCTGCTGAATTCCGCTTGATGTCCACTTAGCAAAGGAAAATTTTCATGACCGCAACATCCACGTCTGGGGCTAACACAGGTTCTTCTGGGGTTACTAACGGCATTCGAGACAGCATCACCCAATGTATTGGTTCCACACCCTTGGTGCGTTTGCAGCGGGTGACACAAGGTTGTGTCGCGGATGTGGTTGCAAAAGTTGAAAACATGAATCCGTTGTGGAGTGTAAAGGATCGCATTGGCCGGGCGATGATTGAAGCGGCCGAGCGAGATGGTTTGATCAATGAAAACACGGTGATCATCGAACCTACCAGCGGCAATACCGGTATTGCATTGGCTTACGTTTGTGCGGCCCGCGGCTACAAGTTGAAAGTCTGCATGCCCGAAAGCATGACAATCGAACGACGTCGTCTGTTAAAAGCGTTGGGCGCGGAAGTGATTTTGACACCAGCGGCCGAGGGAATGCCAGGTGCCGTGCGCCGCGCCACCGAATTGACTCAGCAAAATGAAAACTACTTGATGCCTCAGCAGTTTAACAATCCTGCGAATCCAGAAGTTCACCGTCAGACCACGGCCGAAGAGATCTGGCGAGACTGTGACGGCAAAATTGACATCTTCGTTGCGGGAGTGGGGACAGGCGGAACGATCACAGGCGTGTCGGAAGTATTGAAGCAGCGCAAGCCGGAATTGAAGACCTATGCGGTTGAACCCGCCAATAGCCCAGTCATCACTCAATTGCGAAATGGGGAAGCATTGCAACCGGGTAAGCATACGATTCAAGGGATCGGTGCTGGGTTCATTCCTGGCGTGTTGAATGTGGACATTATTGATGAAGTGCTGTTGGTCAAAGACGAAGACGCCGTTCAGATGACTCGTGACCTAGCGACCAAAGAAGGCCTGTTCTGTGGCATTTCATGTGGAGCGGCGGCCTGGGGCGCGATCCAATTGGCCAAGAAGGAAGAGAACCGTGGCAAGATGATTATCGTCATTCTTCCTGACCTTGGCGAACGCTACCTTTCGACCCAGTTGTATCCGGAATAGAGTTAGCGGTTAAGGACGACCCGATCCAAAAATTCTTGGTAAACACTGCCATTGCGTTTTGCTAGATGGATCAAACGAAGCGTCAAGCGAATTTAACATCGAAGGCTGCCCGACCGCTTGGTCCAGTAGCCTTTTCTTCTTTTCTTGCTGCGTGAATCCGTTGAGCTTCGCTTCCATTTTTGTGTGCTGCGGATGCTGCGGGTTGCACGTATTGGCAATAGCCTCGGGCAGGCGAATTACTTGGCTGGCGACCATGCCAAGAAAGCAATTTGACGGTCAGCTGGAACTGGTGTTACTGAAGTTTTTCAATGACCGCCGGTAGCGTTTGGCAGAAGTGACTGACTTCATCGCTGGTGTTGTACAGGTAGAAGCTGGCACGGACGCTGTTTGGGATCTGGAAACGCTGGTGAAGCGGCATCGCACAGTGATGGCCTGCTCGCACTGCGAAGCCGCGAAAGTCTAGGAACCTGGCTAGGTCTTGTGAATTGATTCCGTCAATCGAAAACGCCACCAAGCCCACTCGGTCGTCTGCTGCGGGGCCCAGGATTTTTATTCCAGGAATGGATTGGATTCCCGAAATACATTGCTGGACAAGGGCTTTTTCGTGCTGTTCAATCGCCGGAAGCCCAATTTGTTGAACGTACTGGATTGCTGAAGCAAGTCCGATCGCTTCCACGATCGGGGGCGTGCCCGCTTCGAATTTGGCAGGTAAAAGTGCCGGAGTGAAGCCGGATTTTTCGACCGTATGGATCATGCTGCCGCCGCCAAAAAATGGTGGTAAGGCGTCCAGAAGCGATCGCTTGCCGTAGAGAATTCCGATCCCACTGGGCCCCAGTATTTTATGGCCACTAAAGACTAGAAAGTCGCAATCGAGTTTGCGAACATCTAGTTGCCCGTGAGGAATGGCTTGGGCAGCGTCCACCATTACCTTCGCTCCGGCGGCATGGGCAGTCGATGTGATCTCTTGGATCGGGTTAATCGTGCCAAGCACGTTAGACACGGCTGTGACGGCAACCATTTTTGTGCGATCGTTCAACAGGGATTTCAATTCGTCAAGCACTAGTTGCCCATCGTCAGAGACGCTTAGCCATTGCAGTTTTAAATTCTTTCGGGCGGCCAGTTGTTGCCAAGGAACGATGTTACTGTGATGTTCCATTTCTGTGATGATGATCTCATCGCCGGCTTGAAGGCTTTCACCAAAGCTGTGAGCAACGGTATTGATGGCAGCGGTCGTGCCGGCAGAAAAGATGATCTCTTCGGGAAATTCTGCATTCAATAGTCGTTGGACGGTTTGCCTTGCATGTTCGAATTGGTCGGTCATGCGTTCGCTTAACGAATGAATGCCGCGATGAACGTTGGAGAAGTCCTTGCGATAACAGTGGTTCATCGCTTCAATGACTTGCGTTGGTCGTTGGGTTGTAGCGGCGTTGTCGAAATACACCAATTGACGATTCTTGTGAACCGTTTGTTGTAGAATCGGGAAATCGTTTCGTATTGATTCTGGCAGGAATGCCATGGCGTTTGCCTTCGAATGAGTAGCAGTTGGGTGCTGGTTGGATCTTCTATTGGACACTGCACCAATAGGTGGCTGATCCATGCGTTGCAAGTTCAGGCTGGGGTAGTGAATGGGGAAGCGGCGTTCGAACTTAGTTCTCTTTCCAGTCGACATTGGATAGCGTTGCCAAGGCCAGCAGTAATGCTTGAGTGCCGCTTTTGGAGTGGCCTTGAGCTGCGGTTGCCAAATACAGTTGCTCAGCTAGGGACAATCCTGGAAGTGAAAGGTTCATTCGTTTGGCTTCTTCTAGGGCGATGCCCATATCCTTGATGAAGTGTTCAATAAAGAAACCGGGTTGGTAGTCGCCCTTTAACAAGCGAGGTGCCATGTTTGAGAGTGACCAACTACCGGCTGCTCCCGCCGAGACACTCTTTAGGACGGATTCCAGGTTTAGGCCTGCCTTGAAGCCATAAAGTAGTGCTTCGCAAACGCCGATCATTCCGGTGGCAATCAAGATTTGATTGACCATCTTGGTGTGTTGTCCACTGCCAGCGAGCCCTTGGTACTGAATCGTGCGGCCCATTAAGGAAAAAAGAGGCAGTAAGCGATGGAATTCGTCCTTTGGGCCGCCGACCATGATTGAAAGTGCGGCACCTCGGGCACCTACGTCTCCGCCGGAAACGGGCGCGTCCAACGCGGAGCAGTTTTTCGCGGCGGCTGCTGCGGCGATTTCCTGGGCCAAGGCGGGTTGGCTGGTGGTCATATCGACGATTGTGCCGCCAGCGGCCAAGCCTGAAAGCACTCCGTCGTCGCCCAGTAGCGTTTGTTTGAC
>JBDNHU010000123.1:0-12945 GCA_041688615.1 Mariniblastus sp.
GCTGAACTGTTCCCATCTGAACCACTGACCTTGTCCAACGTGTGGACTTCCACAGGCACCGATCCAATTGGCCTTTTGCCAGCCAGCCCGTTACTGCCGTGCCCATTACCGATCCGTTCGCTGCCCGATATATCTTCGCCTAGCTGCTGGGAATTACTCGGCGTTTCGGAATTGCCATCATCACTAGACGCAACCAAGCGGGCGGCGCTCGGATGTATTTCCGATTCCGAACGGTCGTTGGTCGAAGATGTCGAGTGAAGTGAAGATTCTGGCATCTAGGGTCTTTTGTTTCTGGAAGCTGCTAATTCTTGCAGCAAATACAGAGAAATCCGACAAGTGCAGGCAGGCTGTTGGGGAATCACTATCGCCCACGAACAGCCGCGTCCATGATAACCCAACAAGCAGGCGTTTGCACGCATACCTGAGTGCCTGCCAAGCTAAGTTGCGTTGGCGTGACCAACATCGCAGCCCAAAGCAGCCACCCCGCTCATGGCTTGTCACAGAAAACCGCTCCTGCCACTGATGCGAGGGGGTTTAACTTTCTAGCCTTAATCAAATGCAAGCGACCAAGAACAACTGCAGCCAAGTCGGATTCACCGTCGCTTCATCGTAACCCGAGGGTGCCACTTCCACCACCGCTGTCTTGTTCCATCCCTCGATCAGGCTTCAATCACTGCTACAATGACAGCCCGTTGGGATATAAATTCGATCTCGAATTTCCCACCGGAGAATGCGGCATCAGGCGAGTCGAATTGTGTCCACCTAAATTTACGCGATGCAGAGAAAATTGGAGACGCTGGCTCGGGCCATCACTTCCCAAAACCATCACTTCCCAAAACCATCACTTCCCAAAACCAAGCTTGACCAAGAAGTGGCACTCACGGCAAGGTTAATGTACCGGCGGTCACTCACGGCATTGCCTAAGATTAGACTCGGGTGGTACTGACCAGCGGTAATAAGTCGATTTGTGCTTTCCCTAATTATACGTTCGCAAATTATACGTTCGCAATGATAGAAAAACTGGCGAGTAATGAAACTGACTCTGGAATCGCCAACCAAGAATGTATCCAGCCACACCCCAGTGCGTTGCAATCCGATATCACGACTAGCTTAGACGGCATCCAAACTATGTTTATCAATCTTAGACAATTGCTGGCACTCACCGTTGGTACTTTGGCTGCGGCTGGGCTAACCTTCGCCCACGCCTGGAACTTCACCAGGGTGCCTCCGCTAGGCGTGACAGAACTTGGACAAACTGAACTTGAACAAACTGGGCACTTTGACGCTTGGCACAATTCCGAATCGGCACGGCAATCGGCTGTTCAAACCATGCGAGTAGCGTTCAACAAGACCACGTTTCCCGAGAACACTTCTACACCAAACAATCCGATGGAGCCAAAACGCATGTCAGTTACCAGCGTCGAAAGACAACCCTACCAAACCACAGATCAAGGGCAGGCGGTCGAACTTTTCACCATCAAGAACAAGAATGGTTTGATCGCAAGTGTCATGACTTACGGTGCGACGTTGGTTTCGCTGCAGGCACCCGATAAAGACGGGAAACTGGACAATCTTGTTCTGACCTGTCCCGACATGAATGCCTGGCAAGCGTGTGGATCGTATTTTGGCAGCACGGTGGGCCGGTTTGGCAATCGGATTGCCAAAGGAAAATTCTCGATCGATGGCGTTGACTATCAACTGGCAACCAACAATGGCCCGAATCATTTACACGGTGGCGACCAGGCGTTTGACAAGAAGATTTGGAACGCCGAAATACTTCCTGAAAGTGAGGGCAACGGCGTACGCTTTCGGTACAGCAGTCAAGACCAGGAAGAAGGTTATCCCGGAACTTTGAACGTCACCGCTGATTACCTTTTGACCGACCAGAATGAATTGGTGATGCGATACCAAGCGACCACCGACAAGACGACTCCCGTCAACCTAACCAACCATGCCTACTGGAATCTTGGCGGCGACAAATCTGGAACGATCTTGAATCAAGAGTTAAAACTACAGGCCCAACGAGTGCTAGACGTTGACGCGGGTCTGATCCCCACTGGAGTCCTTAACAAAGTGGCAGGCACTGCATTAGACTTCACCACTTCCATCCCGCTCGGCACCAACATTGCCGATGTCAAGAACACGCCGGCCAATGGCTTTGATCACTGCTTTGCGATTGATGGCAACCATGGGCAATTGCGACTTGCCGCAACCGCCTACGATCCAGAATCGGGCCGCGTCCTGGAAATCTTTACAACTCAGCCAGGAATCCAACTTTACACAGCCAATCATCTTGACAAGGGCCCCGGCAGCGGTGGATACGATAGTAATCATGCGTTTTGCCTGGAAACTCAAAACTACCCCGACTCGCCAAATCAACCAGACTTTCCTTCCCCGTTTCTGAAACCAGCCCAAGTCTATAACCAGGAAACGGTCCACAAGTTCTCGGTGAAGTAAATTCTAATCATCAACCATGGAAAGCCTTCAAGGAATACAGGGCGACTTCTCTGCATTCACTTGCTTGCGGGTACTTCCCCCGTGCGAATTTTGCCATCTCAAGAACTCAACGGCATCAACAGTAAAAGCCCAAGCAGTCAGGTGTTTCCTAACTGCTTGGGCTTCTTAAATTTCGGGCTTCTTAAATTAATGGGCAACAAGCTTTACTGGATGAAAGCCTAAAGTGCTGAAACTCCGTCGAATCTGACGGCAAAACCCTGACTGGGCAATACGCCATAGAGTCCGCGAGTGAAATATATTTCGACAAAATCGGCAATACGCTGGCCTGGCGTTTTGGGAATCAAAACGATATCCGAATCACGAAGCCACAGATCATCCGAAGGCTGGGGGCGTCGTCCCCAAAACGCACCTGACAAATCTACTTTTGTCGCAATCAAACGCCAGTCTTTGTCTCGCCGGAAAATTACGATCTCTCGCAAATTCCCACCTGGATTCCATCCGCCAGCACGCGCAATTATTTGCATAACCGTGGTTGGCCCAGTTAACTCGATTTGGCCGGCTGCTGGCACCTCTCCCACTACAAACACAAACCTTGGAGCCCGCTGTCGCAGGATCGCCGTCACTTCTAGGCCTTGCACGTCCATCGCGTAACGAGAATTTGTTTCATCACTCAATTCGCTCAGCGTCAAACCAATTGCTGGCACTGAACCAATTCCAGGCAATTGAACAGTTCCATCTGGAGAGACCGACACCGCACGACCCAAACCACCTTGACCAGCAGTCGCATCAACGGTTCGAATCAAATCCTGCAACCGCGTTTCTGTCTGGATCGGCTTGACAATAACCTTTGGATTTTCGCGTAGGTCGGCCTTTTCCATGAATAGCTGATTGAGTTCATCTTGCAACTGCACAATTGTTTTGTTAGCAGCCAACACGTTACCAACACCTCGAACTTGAATCGTTCCGTCTTGCAAAATAGTCAGCAACGGGTCTTCAATATTCAGATCGATCGGCACCGACGATATGGCTAAGGTGTCGCCAACGCCCAACCGGTAGGCCTCTGACGTGCGATTTCTTGTCCTTCGATAAACAAAGTCAATTTGATCGTTAACTCGCGCCCGGTATTCCTTGACATGCGGCGTCCGAGGCGGTCCGATGTATTCACCATACGCCATGGATTCCCAGGGCAACATTTCCGCATGTCTCCACTTGGGTTCGATCCCTGGAAACCGACGATAATCATCCACCGCCAAGATGCGTTTATGCTGCTCAAAATACGAATCACATTCCATGCAATCGCATTCAGAATGGTGATTAGAAAACGACTGATAAATGGAACTTGGGCTCGTAAAAGGCTGGCCTTCCTGAGCATAAGAATGATTTTGACTTGCGTAATCAACCTTTTCAATCAACTGCGAACGCATACCAAACGGAGTGTTGATCGGTTTGGCTTGGGCAACACCTTGGCCCGAGTTCAATTGCCTCGGTTCTGCCGAAAAGCCCGCGCTGTTATTTCCACGCCTGCTTCGATAGCCGCCCCAAATATCGTCATCTTGAGTCTGATAAGAAACAAACTTGACTTGGGGATAGGATGGAATGTCTGAAACTTTCAAGTCACCCACAAGTGCCAAAAGATCAGTTCCCACTCCCTCCCCGAAATTTGACGGAGCTTGTAGTTGGTTGCGATCACATGACTCGACTGGGCGGATTGCTTTGAATAATTGCGGGCCACGATTCTCAGAACTAGTGGACTGAATATTTTCTAGTTGACTCAACCGAACGAACACAACCATGGCCACACCAAACAAAGTCGCGCCCAAGAAGAATGCTACATTCTTCTTGATGACCGTTTGCAGTTTCTTCATAGTAGGTCTCATTTTTTCGTTCCGGATATCATATTCACGTACAGATTGTTAAGACTTCGACTTCAGGCGAACGCCTAGTCCAATCACCCACCAAAAAATTGTGCCGGCTTTCGTGGCGATCCTGAATCGCCTTGAGGATTGAGCCCTCGCAACCACCGAAATTTGCCGTTGCCATTGACACTTGCGGGTTCGACTTGGGAACCGCTTGATTGCGATGGGCCTGAAATACTTGCTGGTATGTTTTCTGGGGAACCCATTGCCGATTCGATCGTGTCGAACTCTTGATTACTAACCACACGCACGGTCGCATCGTTCTCTTGCAGCATGTGTAAACGCTGCACTTCAGCCTGGGCTAAACCGGCAAAACGTTCTTCACCTAAAAGGCGGTGCAACTTTTCTAAATTTTGCCAGGCTTCCTGAAAGTTGGGGTGATCTTGAACAACACATTGTAGAAGAATCTTAGAATCTTCCACGCGTCCGCTTTGTGCCAACATGACCGCTAGTTCGTTTCCACTTCTAGCATGACCTGGGTCGACCAGTAACGAAGTTTGAAAAAGAATTGCTGCTCGTGCAAAATCCAGGGTTTCAGATTCCTTCTCATACATCGAAGCAACTAAATGAATTTTCGCCAAAGCGTGCAACATTTCCGCTGCCATTTTTTCGTGCCCCACCGACTGAACAATACGGCTTTGGGCGTACATCAAGTATGCTTTTCTTGCCTGAGAAGGCGTGGTCGCCCGAAAGTGTCCACTTCGAATGATAGGGGTCTCATGTCCTTGGGCCACAAGCTGTATGTTAACGTTATTTAGACTTGCCTTGGATTGAAAGTCGCCCGCCTCGCGCAACGCACGAAAACCATCCTTGAGGGCTTGTAAATGTTGAGCTGAATTCTGACTATTGTCAGCCGATTCAGCGATTAAACTCAGGCCATGGTGAAATTCATTCTTGGCCAGACGTGTTGCACTTCGCCGCGCAAGACTGTTGCCGTACTCTAAATGCTTCAAGATCTGCAGGCGTGTGTTTTGTTTCAGCGCAGGAAAACGCTGCTTCTCTTGACTTTGGGAATCAAGGCTTGTCAAACTGGATGATTCAGTCGACGGTACAGCGTCGGCAAGTGTTGGCTGGTCTTTCATCAAGTTCGGATTTGCAGCATCATTGTGAGAACTTAAGCGGGGATTTTCGTGCCCCGCTTGCTCTTGCCAACGCATCGTTTTGCTGAATGGGTGGGTCGTGTTTACGTTCCGTGTCACTGGTTGCTCTGCACCTAAATTCTGAACGATGTTCGAGGGACCCAAATCCGAATTAGTAAAAAGCGGGTTGTTAATGACTTGTCGATCGAATTCTTTTGCTGGGTTCGATCCGTTGTTTGTACAGAATTCACCGGCATCACAGACCCAACAGATGCCGCGACTAATTGGTTTGTGTTGGTTTGTGATTGATCGTTCGTAAATTCGGCACCACCGGCTTGCGGTCCAACCAACGGCAGTCCATCGTTTTGCTGTCCTTGCCAGCCATGGGTCGCAGCTTGGGTTGAACGATCGGCAACTTGTGGTGAGTAAGTCCTGGGCGTTTGAATTGGACGTGGAGCAACAGCCCCACCGGCTTCAACTAAGTTTGCGGATTCAAATTTGGCAACGGCTTCTGGCAGTGCTTGACTTGGTTCTTGAGCGGTAATCTTCTTCTGATGACCGATGCCAGCCATGTCCTGAAGAACATTACCCTCAGAAATGGTCGGTTGAGTGCCAATGCTGAAATTCGACTCGCCTGCCGAATTCGAATTTTGACGTAAGCTTTGGCTATCAAGGGCAAGCAAAGGAAGATCTTCAATCGTAGCAACCAGATCCTGCTTTGAATGCGCCAACCTGATGGCTGTCTGAGCACTGCCCAAAGGTTGGGCGGCAGTCACAGGGTAGTCTGGCGGTGATCGATCTTCCGTCGTCCTTGGCGAACTGGCATCCCTCTGGACGCTGTCGTTCGTCTTTTGTGATTCCGCGTACATTGCGGCCCAAGATTCATCGGCAACAAATTCTTTGGTTGGTGAACCTTGGTCATCGCCAGCAAGCGGCGGTAACAGTTCCAAAGACTTGGATTGACTATTCTCAGCGATTAATGACTGATTTTGCCAAATCATGTACCCAGTGCTCAATGCCGCGATCATCGCTATCGGGAATGCACTTCGGGCGATTTGTTGGATTGTCATCGCAAGTTACCTCGCCGGTTGTTTAGTTGATAAAACTTGTCGTTGAACTTGCCACTAGGGAACGGCGACACCCCAGCACGGCGCAGTTGCTTGGATAGGTATCGGACGGGAGACTGGGTAAAGTTCGCTGATTTTTCTATATATTCAGGGTATACCGCCTATGTAACCCGTAATAATCACTGAAAGAATGCCGCCAAACCCCGCCCATCCCAGCTTAAACATGACTAAATTCAGAATGATTATCGGCCCATTTCTTTCCGACAATTTCTCTGGACACTGCCGATCTGTTGGTCAGTTCAAGTGCATGTTTGCTTAATAGAGAATTCGACATACGATCAACTTGGACCCAGCAGAGTCGCACAGGCAAGTTTGCTAGCAGGACGACATTTCGAAACTCATGCGGTGGCGACTTAGATTAGGGGTTGGCGACGACCGATTGCCAAAATCACATGGAGCGGGTGGTTAAGTTACTCATACGTTCGCCATTGGAGACAAGACAAAGAGGTCCAGGATAAAATTCTTCGTCCGGTGTTGGTTCACGTTTCGCCGCTATTCAATCCGCGGGTCGCTTGGAAACAGAGAACGATCGGATCTAGATTAATTCTTGAAAGCGAATAAGTTAAACACGATGACATCGACAATGAAGATAGCTGTCCATAGCAAGGTTCGATACCAATTGGTTTTCACCAATCTCTTCACGACCACGATATCCTTGCCGTCTTTTTGCAAGCGATCGTGACATGGCACGCTATGGGTAAATGTCAAAGCCCAAACGCAAATTAAGCAAGCGAAGTTCGCGATGTCGTGCCAACGTCCCAACAGATAGATTTGTCCTGCGTACACTGCCAGTTGAATTAACATCAAGGGCAGAACGATTACCGTAATCAAACCCGTATAACGATAGTGCCAGCGTTTGAATTGGGCCTCTTCTGTGTACTCTAGCGACGGGTAGATGATCAACTGGACCAGCCAGATCAAGACCAACAACCCAAAGTCAGCTAGTATTCGCCATTGCTGAAGCATCAAAACGACCTGTCACCTAGCAAGCATTACAATTAACTGCGCAAAAACACCTGCCGGCAACTCGCTGCTATCGACATACCGACGACACCCGAAGTTTTCATTCCGCCGATGCTACGCAAATGCAGCTACGAACCCAAGCCACTGACGATCTCGTACATGGCTGGCATGCGAATTACTTCATCGCTGTCTTTGTTGGACTTTGAAGACGAATGGTTCCAAAGAACGCTTGTCGACTCCGAAGAATGTAAAACTGTACTGGTTGGCTGACCGCCACTGGCTGGCGAACAATGTAGTTTAGATCGTCCATTGTCACGGTCTCCCACTCGTGCAAGCCCACCAATATATCGCCAACACTGATTCCTTGGCCTTTGGCTGGACTGCCTGGACGGACTTTTTCCACCCTCAGTCCGCCAGCGTACTTGTCGTTCAACTTACTAACAATGGCAGGACTCTCGGGCTTCAATTCCACACCCAGCATCTCCCAAACCAATTCAACTGGAGAAAAACGTCCTTGCTCCAGAGTCATTTTCAGTTCAACTTCGCGGCCATCGCGCTCAACCACCATTGTCAAGGTCTGACCTACCGCTTCATCCAGCATCGAACGCTGGAAATCTAGTTGTCGCTGAATATCAAAAGTGCCCACACGAATCAAACGGTCGCCAACTTGTAAGCCAGCACTGGCGGCGGGCGAGTTGGTCACGATTCTAGTGATCTGGGTGATTGGTTTGTGCGCTGGATAAGTGGTTTCGACGGTAACCCCGTGAAAAATTCGCTGAGTCGTTTCGCGATCCAGTAGATCCGACGCTACTTCCATGGCTTTGTTGGCAGGAATTGCGAACCCAATACCTTGAGCCCCAACGCGAACGGCGACATTGATGCCAATCATCTGGCCATCGAGATTTACTAACGGTCCGCCGGAATTTCCCGGATTAATGCTGGCGTCCGTTTGAATCAAATCGTAGTAAACCTGTTCATCACTTACCGGTACCGTGCGATTCAAAGCACTGATGATGCCCCTGGACGCTGTGTCGGTATATCCGTACGCGTTGCCAATCGCCAAGACGCTTTCAGCAGGCATGATATCGGAACTGGTACCGATTGGGATCGTTGGCCAAGGTCGATCAACCTCAACTTTGATGATCGCCAAATCCGTATCGTGATCGTAAGAAATCAAGTTGGCCGTGGTCGAGGTTGTCCCACTGGTCACGATCAAATTCTGAATGCCTTCGATCACGTGGTAATTCGTTAAAATATAACCTCGCGGATCAATCACAACTCCGGTACCCATACCGTTGACGCGTTTGACTTGAGGCGAAAAACTAACTGGTTGAGCGGTATCGGTGATCGTCTTCCGCCCACGCAGATTGACAACCGTATCCTTCACTCGTTGGTAAGCAATGACCTCGGCCGTGTTTCGATTCGAAGGCGCAACCGTATCATTGCCTTGGATGGCAGGATTCCAACAGACAACCCCAACAACCATTGTCAACGTCGATAGCCATAATTTGCGTCGCATATACATTCGCAGCCCGGAAAGGAATCGGACGATTCAGCTATGAGTGTGCCAAACAAGTCGCATGGGCCGATTTGGCGTCCAAAGTGGTACGACGTTGACATCGGTTTCATCGACCCAAAATAATCGGCGGCGTTAGATCGGTGCTGTCAAACCGCAAATGTTAACCAAGTTAACATGAGCTTTTTCTGGTTCGAAAATCCAAGTTGTCAAAAATCGCGATCCAACGTTTCGAACAGGGATAGTTGCCATGATAAAACGTCGCGAAACCGACCGAGCCGACTTCAGACAGATAGCACCTCAACAGCTAGCATGCATTTGCGTTAGACCCGCGTTCACCGGAAAACGCTGCGAATTTCAAGAAATTTAGTTGGAAATCGGATCCTGTATTCCCGCTGGCGACCTCTGAATCGGCTAATATCGCTAGCACGCTTGATAGCGCTAGGGCCAAATATGCCTTGGGCAGCGGCTCTCGCTTTTTGTGGCGACACAATGAAAGAGCGTTACCGACCACGGTTCTTGTACAACGCTTGCCTTACGAAAAATCCTATGATTCCCCATGCGATCGTGAGAGCGGCCAGACTCAACGTCTTCGATCACGCCCCATCAAGCCAACCTATGAATTATTCGACGGCGACCTCTGGCGGTAATTGCCAATTATTTTTCTTAGCAGCCGCACGAGTGGTTACCAGAATGGTGTCCGTCGAACGGTTAGGATCGACCAACCAAGTCAACTTGCATTTAGGATCCTTGGCACTGGTGACTTCAGCATTGGCGTTCGCTTTGACGACCAATGCCGACAAAATTTCCGACAACGGTGCTTGTTTCAACTTGAAATCGGTAATCTTCTGATTCTGAGTGATACCGTCCAAACGCAATTGGTTGCCATCGAGATCAATTTTTAATTCAAATGGTAAATCTGGGTACGAAGCCTTGATTTCAGTCACCATCTCGCTCAGTGCATTGACCAAATCTTGCTCGGGAATACTCAGATCACGCGGTATCTGAAGCAATTGGGCTAACGTTTGCGGTGTCTTCGGCTTAGCCGCTACCATTGATCCATCAACGCCACTGTAACGCATCGCCGTAAAATAAAGAGCCGTTGTAGCCACCAGGTTTTGTACTGAATTGGGAGCAAGCCAAGCATTGAGAGTTGGCACATCATCATGGAGCCCAATGCGAATCGCTGCAGATACATTCTCAATCATGTCATCATATCGTAGCAACGCATTTTCCCAGTACTTTATTCTGGGCAAATCCAATAATCCTTTCTCAACCATCGGTCCAGCCAGTTGAATGTTCGCGACCACTGACGTAATTGCAGTGGAATTAGACTTTGCACGATCGGTAATAAACTTCGTCTCGAAATAGGCAGCATCATCCTGGTCATAGTGCAAAGAAGCGAACACGCAACGCAGATCCGTGGACAGCTCATTCTTGACTAAAGCGGCCAACCATTCCCAGCGGGGGCCCAGCCATGCCTTTCCAATTTCATTCCATACCATGACAGGGTTGACAACCAGTTGCAGCTGCCGATCTTGATCAGAACAGGCTAAAGCGGTGGAGAAAGGTAGCGTCAAACTGGTCCGCCCACCCTCGGAAATGGCAATCGTCATCAGATCTGGTGAAGTCACCAATACCTCTCGAGCCATAAACACGTCATCCACCAACGTCGTGTCAGCCAACTCAGGATCCATCATTTCGGAATTCAACCGGTCCAGCGGCGGCGAAGGTAAGCTATTCCAAAATTCTTCATTGACAATCGCCGCAGTCACCAAAGCAACTTCAATCGATCGATCGGAGGCCGTTCTTGAGACTAGAAAACGTCCACCAAACGGCGCGGAAGTCTTGGCCGGACCTGCAGTCGAAATTTCGCTGGGCTGATTGCCTTCGACATTTTTCTGGAATCCAGAAGGGTCCTTGGACAGCGACTGCGTTAAATCGTTAGAAGTCGTCGATCGGCTGCCCCCTTCAATGGAAACCGAATCAGTGCGATCCAATTTGGCGATCGCTTTCCAACCAGCAAGCTTCAACGTTACTGGCTTATTTGCTTGAAGCCAGACGGCATGTTGCGCCTTTCCACCCACTTGATACTGAGCCACAACTAGACGGTCAAACGACGTCAGACTGAAACGTTGCTTCCAATCATCCACCAAATTTCGCAGTGTTGAATCACCCATTCCGTCGATCGCCGCGACCAACTTCTCCACGGGTGCATTCTCCCAAAAGCCCTTGTCGATAATCAACATTGCGGCTGGGTTACTGGGGATCGATTCAATTTCAACTGGAAAACCAACCGTCGGGGACTGCCATAACATTTTCCCGTCATCTTTGACCAATTCCTGAGTCCAAGCGGTCGTGGAAGCGGCGATCACGGGTTCGGCTGGGACGTCCGTTGCCAGATTCTTTTTGCCGTCCGCGCCATTGGCATCCTTGGACGCCGTCACGCCGTAAAGACCAACGCCATAGGGCCCGGCTATCAAAGCTGCAATTAACACAGCCGCACCCGAGCCGATCACCCAAGTCAGCCATGCTGGTTGGTTCTGGGAAGTGGCAATTCGTTGACGCCCTGTGGCACTCTCGCCGGAGATCACAATCGGATTGTTGGCAACGTTGCGGCCCGTAAAATCGAAATTGGGAACCGTGATCAAATCTTTGTCCGATGAATCGCGTAAGGATTTCGATGCCAAAGATTTATCAACGCCATGCGAAAGTTCTGACGTGACTTTAATACAGAGTGACGACTGATCCTGGCACCACTTCTTGGCAGCAACTGCAGCGTCATGAGTCTGAAAAATTGCCGCAGCTGAAGGTTGAAGCTGAACGACCGCATAAAGTTTCGCAGCTAATTTGGCGGCGGTCAAAGTTCGCTTCTGGGGTGACGCTTGCAGCAAGATTAAGAGCATCTCCGACACTAACTTAGGGCAACCCGACGGCAAAAATTTTGTCAAACTTTCATTTTGTGAACTCGAAGATCGACCAGCAAGCTTCTCTTGCCAGTCGGCGCCTGGAAAAGGTATCGATCCCGCCAGCGAATAAAACAACAGACATCCTAAACCGTACAAATCACTGGCGGCGCTTGACTGACTTAACGACTCCATCTGTTCAGGTGCCAAGAAATCAGCGGGTGACCAGCCCAAGGGCAGAAGCGCATCCACGGGTTGGTCCAAACCAAACGCCAGTTTTGGATCATTCTCCCGAGGCCCAAGACCCGAAAACATTTTTTCCGCCAGTCCTTCTAGCTTTAACAGACTTGGACTTTGCATACGCAGCGCAGCGCGACCGGATCGATTCAAGATCACAACACTCGGATTCACCAGCCCATGAGTTCCCCCCTGCTGATGAAGGTGAGAACATGCCCAAGCGACGTCCGCAATGATGGTCAAAGCCTGCTTCACCCCGACAGGCCCAACATTAGCCTTCGAATTCTTCGAACCACTCGCCAACTGCTCTGCCAAACTTCGATAATCCTCTTGCCGCCCGCAGTACTCTGCTTCCACCACCGCGCGGTAGTCCGACAATTCCAAGGTCGCAGACGGACCGACCAAATGCGGATGCTCAATCTTGCTATACCATTCCACGCGCTGCCCAATCGCTTGCCAATCTTGGTCGTTGGCTTTGGCGACAAAGCTTAAAAGAAAGCCGGGCGATTGGGGAATACCTGAAGAAGCGTCACTTGTCGAAGATTCGTTTGACTTTGCTTCACTTGCGTTGCCAGCCAATCGGCAAAGGTAATGTTCTGGCAAAGCCGCATCGTTCAATTGATCCAACGTTTGGAACGGACCGAATTGAAACAGCGGTCCTGCAGGTCGATTTTCGTCAACGCCAAGCAGGATCCGGTTCTGGTAATCGGTCAGCCAACTTTGGGCGACCAGCCAAGTCCCTAA
>JBDNHU010000124.1:0-3728 GCA_041688615.1 Mariniblastus sp.
TGGAACATGGAAAACCACTAGCGGCGATCAGGTCTCAATACAGGGCAACAGCTTTGTAAACAATGGCAACGTTCAGGTGGATACAGGTCGTTTGACCCTGTCTTCGATGATTGGTGGAACCGGCGACTGGCTGGTGAACTCCGGAGCAGTTCTGGATTTTGGAAACGATCTTAATTTGAATGGAAACGTGACAGGTGCTGGGACAGTTGAGTGGACTGGCGGCAATAACTTCATGAACGGATCAACGGACAGTGTTGGAAAGTCAATTTTCGGAGCCAATGTTGAATTCAATACCGGCGGGACGGTCGATTTTGGGTCCAACTCCGAGTTGCTCGGGGGTTCCGTCGGCGGATCATCTGACTTGCTGTTCGGATCTGCAAAGTGGGAGTCGGGTGGTTTCTTTGGTGTTGGTACCACCCGCATCAATGGCGGCACGATGGGAATGACAAACGCCGGCGGGAACTCTTTGATCCTCGATGGCCGAAATATCCAAATTGGCGGAAACGTCAATTGGCGCGGCGACTCGGTCGCCACCATCACTGGCATAGGCAGCTTTGACATTCTCAACGGCGGGACTTTGCATTCCAGTAGCACTAATACTCAACTTGCGAACGCCGACATGGTGATTAGTGCTGGAGGCACACTTAGAAAGACAGGTGGCGTCGTTGCATTTACTGGTTCATCATTCACGAACAATGGAACCATTCAGGTGAACAGCGGGGCCGTTGAAATTGCCCTCCAATCGGACGGCGGATTTACAAACTACAATGAAACGACGAAGACGTTGACCGGCGGCAAGTACGATCTTGCGGGGCGGCTTTCCATGTTTCAGGTTGGCAATGCGTTTGTTGACAACAACGCAGCGGACATAACGCTACGCGGGACGAGCGCCAGGTTCACAACCAACACCAACTCGGCCAGTGTGCTTGGGAATCTGAAAAACAATACATCAGCGGGATCGCTTTCGCTTCGAAATGGCGCCTTGCTAACTGACAACTCAAGCTTGAATAATTCCGGGATCATCAACATTGGTGCCGGTTCCAAACTAACATTGGCCGGCACGAGTTCCATACGCGGTGTCTACACGCAACTGGCCGGCATTACGGATCTGGAAAATGGTGGATTCCTTCAGGCGGCTCGCGACATTAACTTCATCGACGGCGTTCTGTCCGGGAGTGGCGATCTGGATATTGTCAGTACAACCGCGAGTGCAGATTTCGGATTCGCCTCGACGATTGCTCCTGGGCAGTCAGCGGGAATCATTAACATTTTTGCCGACATGTCGATTCAAGGAACTCTCGATTTTGAATTGGCCGGTCTGCTGGTTGATGGACTAGCTCAGGATATTAACTCGGTCAACTACGGTTCGAATTTTCTGATAACTGAATTCGACCAACTGAATGTGTTTGGTGACCTAACGCTGGATTCGACTTCTGTTTTAGATCTTTCCCTAATCGATGGTTTCACGCCAATGAGCGGCGATTTTTTCGACTTGCTAACCGGCGATTCAATTACGCTGATGCCCGGCTTCGCCTTCAACGGACCCAGTGGATACAACTTCAGTTTCGAATTGTTGTCACTCAACGATCCTGCTAACGGAAACGTGACGCGAGATGTTTTCCGCGTCACCGCAATGGCAGTTCCAGAACCGTCAGGCGTCGCATTACTTTGGGGTACAGGGTTGTTGATGATGTATCGGAGAAGAAAGAATGCCCGTGCTTGAAAATGGGACTTTTGCTTTCACCATGAACCATGCTTCAAAATCGCCAGATCGTTTCACTGCCGTTCTTCACACTTTCGAAATCCCGTGTGTAGTATTTTCAATGCGATACGACGTTAATTCAAGCGGATGAACGATGCGATCCTAAGCTGAAAGAAACCTGATGAAAAAGAATAGAACAACTTCGCTTCCCAGTTTTAGGCAACTTGAAATTGTTTCGAAAACATCACGGGCTGCGTTTACTCTGATTGAACTTCTGGTCGTGATTGCAATCGTTGGAATTTTGACTGGATTGGTGCTGCCTGCGGTAATGAACGCTCGCGAAGCGGCACGGCGAACTCAATGTGCCAACAATATTCGACAACTTGGTTTGGCAATCCACTCTTTCGATTCTGCCCATCGTAGATTCCCAGTCGGTGCAACATTTGAAAAGGGACATTCATGGATCAGTCAGGTTTTACCATTTGTCGACGGTGGCAAGCTACAGAACAGAATCAACTTTGACCTGCAAT
Organism: Mariniblastus sp.; assembly: GCA_041688615.1. Classification (GTDB taxonomy): domain Bacteria; phylum Planctomycetota; class Planctomycetia; order Pirellulales; family Pirellulaceae; genus M30B19. Next base: position 2,233 of record JBDNHU010000124.1, read on the forward strand.
GGGACGACACTTTCAACCACGCGGCCGTTTTAGCGAACTTGCCAATGGTCCAATGTCCAACCTCAGGCATTAAGTCATACAACGGGTATACGGATTATTGCGGGCTGTCAGGTTCGACTTTGGGAAGTTCTTCAAGGCTAACAGAAAACAATGGAATTTTCTTCGCGGCAAAAGAATCTAGCTCGCGCGGAGTCAGGGTGTCGGAAGTATCAGACGGCTTAAGTTCGACGATAGCCATCGTTGAAGGAGTCGCTGTTACAGATATAAATTTTGGATATTGGGCGTGTGGATGGCATTGTTTCACTCACGATGACGGCGGCATCAACAACCTTGAAGGAGGTTACAACGAAATCGCCAGCTTGCATCCGGGTGGGGCCAACGTGGTGTTTGCCGATGCATCAACCCATTTTCTCAATGTCCATATTTCTCTTGATGTGCTGGGTGCACTATGCACCCGGAACGGTCACGAAGTCGTGGGTGACTTCTAGACTGGGCTTTAACTTCTTAATACCCACATTCGAAAGGTAATGAAATGAAACGAGCAGCTTTAATATTGCTTCTGGCCGTTTGCACAGTTGCATTTGCAAGTCAATCAGCCGAAGCCGGAACCGGCAAAGGCATCAAATCGAAGATTGAGATTCGAAATACAAACGCCACAACGGGGCGGGCAATCACAGTGTTTGTCGTTCCCGATGGTACGCCAGTTCCAACCACGAAGGCACAGGCGTTGACATTGACACGCAAGAATGTCGGCGGCGGAAAGACGGAAGTGTTCCAATTGAATAACGGCACCTACTCCCTTGGTGCGGCCGATACAGAAGCGTTCAATCTGCTGCCGAACGGATCGAGCATTCCTGAGGAGAGTTTTGCTTTCAAAGAAGGTGTTATTCTGAAAAACAACACTCGAGTGTATACGGTCAACACCCCTGCAGGGGCGACATTGCCGTTTAGACCGAATCTCAATTAGGGCCTATAGCGTTTTACAGTGGAGGCGGTATTCCTTGACGGTGGAATCATTGTTCACCGAATGCCAAGCCACTTTGCTTAACCGTAGCGCCGGTCCAGTAAAACAATTCAACATGGAATTGGTTGACTGGAAACCGGCGTTACTTTTTGTTTTTTGAAACAAGGTGCTTCATTGACACCACACCTATCGTCAATACACTTCGACATGAAGAAACGTCAAACAAGACGCCAGCGGATACTCGCAGTTGATTTCGCTTCGAATCATACAGAAAAGAATATCGCTGAACCGAACCAGCGATTGCGGTTCCCGCAAAACCTAACCTCGATTGCCATTGCCATTGCCAGTGGTGTAATGATCGGGCTTGCGTGGCGTGATGAAGCCTTGGGTTGGATGGGAGTTCTTGGATTCGGCATTTTTTTAGCCGCTCATAACTCAAGCAAACAGCGAATCCTTACCCGTGGTCTTGAAGGTTGGTTGACTGGAACGGTTGCTTTTGCGATCGCGTGTGCATGGTTGCCGCACACCGCCA
>JBDNHU010000125.1:0-1994 GCA_041688615.1 Mariniblastus sp.
CTTGGGCAGGACTTCTACCAGTGTTTTTCCGTTTTCGCTATGTTGCGTGATTTTAATATTTAGGAACGATTTCAGCACGGTGATGTGAGTCAAAGAATGGTCGGTCAGTGGGCCCGTTAAGAACTTGCCGCCCCCGAGTGCTGAGTGTGATACAGCGTCATGCATCGTTTTATCATTTTTCGCCGTCACGTGGGTAGCAGATTCTGTTGTTGCCGCGTCTTTCGTTTCTGCCTGTTTCGTCGCTGCCAAATGGGCGCTGATTCCCAAGGGCAGTAACAGTTGATCGGCCAGATGGGGACCGATCGGCACTTCTGATTTCAGGTACGCATTGACTTGGCGAACCAAGCGATCGGCGACCGATTCGGACGGGAGGCCTGGTTTGCCGAATTCTGTCATGACTTCGGTTAGGTTCTCGTAGCGTAGTTGTGCGATACAAACATTACCGGCGCTTCGACTGTTTTCGAAAGTTTGAATTTCGCCTTCTTTGGACTTCCATTGCAGCTTGCGACAGCACTGCGAGATTTCTTTTTCGCCGATCGATTTAGGCAAGCGAGAAAGTAGGGCGACTATCTTCCGCTTTAGGAGTTTGCCTCGGTCTAAAATGTCGAGTGAGCGAGCCGCCGCAAACGGTTGAATCGTGGCCTTGATCAAGCCACCGCCTGCTGGGTAAAAACCAGGGCGTATTAATTCACACTCAATTGAAAATCCGATTTTTTCCAGTAACGGAAGATAAGTGAGCACCAAAAAGTTAAACGGAGGTGCCATCGTATTGTGCGTGCCACCTGCAATTTGAATCGTGCTGTGTTGCGGCAAGGTCATCAGAGCCGGCATGATCGTTTGCAAGACAAGCGTGACGCTACCGGCCGATCCGATATCGAAGTGGTAATCGCCGGCCACGATGCGTGACGGGTGGAAGGAAAATTCCTTAGCCCGAAGTTTCGCTCCAACAGCTACTGCCTGGGAGACTTCTGCGGCTGCCAGCACTGCAGTCAGATGTTGACGCTGCAATCCAGGATTCGAACGCCGAGCGCGAACGTTGGTTAACGTGAACGGTTGGTTGGTCAACATGGACAAAGCCAAAGACGAGCGGACAATCTGTCCGCCGCCTTCGCCTTGAGCTCCATCAATATGAATCATGATTCTGGAATCGGCTGAGAAGATCGCATTGCAACCAATGGTTGCATAAGGGTTCGTGTGACATTTGGTGATTGGACACCATTGAATCCGATTGTGTTCAGGCTCACTGGAAGAGGAAGCGTCCCCAAAATTGTTAAAACTTGAAAAGTGGTCTCCCACTGAGCAAACTTGCTCAGTCGGAAAGTTTCAAGTTTTAGACAACGGTTAGCAGCCGTTGGGGAGACCACCATAATTGATTTTAGTTTGCTTGGCCAATTGGATCAAGTTTCAGATAGCGAAGCTGGTAAGGTATTTCGGGTTTTTATTCGCGGTCATGTTCGCGACTTGATTTGCCAAGTGATGGCCCAAGAGTTTAGCCTTCTTTGCGGCCCAAAGCATCAGCCTACCGGCGGTGACAACTTCCGCTCGGGTAGCAGCACTGGGCGGATACAGATTGACGGCAAACGTGAAGAAATCATTCGCCCCCGCCTCAGGCAGCGAACATCCGGCAGCGAACATCGGATGGCGGCAGCGAAGAAGTGATCCTGCGGAGTTACGAATCGGCCAGTGATCCCAGCGAACTTACAAACATCCCAGGTAATAGTCTCGCTCTCGATGGCTGTTGGGTGGGCGGATCATCTTGAGGCATGAGGAGATTGAATCAGGCAGGCCACCAGGCTCGCCATCAGTTAGTACGAATAATCCTTGGTTGGACTTTGCAAGTTCTGGCAAAAGTTCGCTGTCCCAGTTTTGGCCACTGCCGCCTTCTCCCGGACTGTCGCCACGATGGAAGTAGAACCTTAGCGGGATATCGAGCTTCATGAACTCCAGGTTGTCCTTGCGGCAGAATCGCAAGCGACGGTCGATCGAGTCGAAAC
>JBDNHU010000126.1:0-36426 GCA_041688615.1 Mariniblastus sp.
AAACCAGCCCAAACCAGCCCAAACCAGACCAGCCCAGCCCAAAGGTGGTAATCACGGAACATCGTTGAAAAATTCTTGCTTTGCGAACGCCGGAAAACTCCACGACACGAATGCTATGGCGGAGAAGTTCTCGGGCAAGCGGGTGGGAATCGACGTCACTTTCTTATCGGGACTAAAGCCGCAGGGTCTATTGGAAATGGACCAGTGCAATCCCATTGTGCGGCGCATAAAGGCGAAATAGGCGCATAAGCATCCTGAGATCCACTACACGTTTGGACAGTTATGTTCCGGACGAAGCATAAGTCGGCTTGAACGTTTTACGTTTGGTGTTACCGGTCAAAGTGCCCGGCGATGCTCCACAGGCCAAGCGCTGGATTGTCGATGTAGTAGTAATCCTCGCCATCAACCTTGATCCAACCAAAGGGTGGCAAGTCTTTGGGTAAGGCGGCTTGCCAAGTTTCTAAGTTACCGTACTGATAACCCACGCCTTCGATTTCTGCTCGCGTCAGATGCCCAGGGCAATAAGTGACGTTGAATCGCCCTTCGGTGGATCCATGTATCAAGTGCGCGGCTGCGGATAAATTCTGTTGCAAGTCTGCGGATTCATCAACAAATTGCAAGACAGACTGGCTGTCGCGGTAGCCGAAGCGGCGTATCAATTGGTCGATCTTCTTGTCCTCGCCAAATGTATGGATGCCTGGCCCAAGAATGACCAGATGTCCATCGTCTGCCATGGCCATACGAGTTCGGTAAATTGCTTTATTGCCCAGCCAAGTGCTTTGGAATTCTTCGGCGTCCAAGTTGACAATCACTCGGTCCAAGGGCTTTTCAACCGAGGTTAAGTTCACTTGCTGGCTCAGTTTGCACGCTTGGAAAAAACAATCATGATCGTCACCCACAAACAGCCCGCGCAAAATCGGTTGCCCTGGTCCCGCTGCATCCACAACAGTCAAAATGTACAACAGCGGCAAGTGACCACAGAAGTGGTCCTGCGCGTAATTTAAGATTTTCCTCAAGGGAGTATCGGCACGTCCCATCATTCGTTCCATGCCGTAGACGGCGCCAATAAAATGGCTTTCATTAATGCCGGCGGCACCCCCAGTGCCGACAAACAGGTTCTTGTTGTAATTGGCCATCCCGATGACCTCGTGCGGAACCACCTGTCCAATGGACACGATTAGATCATGGTCCCCGCCAACGATCAGGCGGTTCAATTCTGCCGGCCAAGGTTTGTTGTAGATCCCTTGGGTTACCTGATTCACGAATTCGGCAGGAACCTGACCTACCTCTACGATATCTTCCCGCCAGTTGTGAATGCGGAATAGCTTTTCAGGTACCTCGGGGTACATCCGCCCAATTTCAGCATGGGTCATGGGTCGATGCGTGCCCAGCGCCGGTAAGACGTCCACTAAGGCGTTGCCATAGTAGTGCTGCAATTGCCCAGTCACCGGGCCGGCAAAGCTGTGAGAACGTGTAATGTCGGGCACAACCGCCAGCACTCGGTCTCTTGCTCCAAGCGGGTCTAGCGCCTGCAGCAACAGTTCGTGCAATTTTTGGTTGTCGATCGTGGTTTTGGGTGAACCATAAGCAAGGTACGTGGGCATCAATCGCACTCACAAAAAGTAAAATGGTGCCAGGCGATTAAGCGTAGCATTTATTGCTTGGTCGCACGACGCCCTAACCCGAATCGACCATGGTTTTGGGCGACGAAGGAATTGTCCCCAAAGGGCTTCCCGAATTCAACAATAGTGGCGGGGTGTAAGCGGCCGGTTCGGTTACTCGTGTTTCGCGGAACACCCGCGCCAATTGCAAGCAAGTGGTGCAGCCCATTGCCTGTTTAGGGCTGTGGGCTTATCCACCAACGGTGCGCAAACCCTCTGGTTTTGCGGCATCAGGAGGCTTGGGCCGTTTCACTAAACCGGTAACCGATTTGCAGACGATCCCCGAAGGAAGTTACTTGCTGTTGGCGTATCCATGTTGGAACAAACTGCGCAGTTCGGCCTGCTGGATATCTTCCAAGCAGGTTAAATGTAAGGTAACTCGATCAATCAAACCCGCACTGACCATTTTTCCTGGTGTGTTCAAGTCGGCAAGACTTTCAGAATTGATGACTTCGTTGGGTAGATTCCAAGTGATGCGAATCGACGGTCGTTCTTTGGTCTCGATCGACATCCAAGGAACACGTTCCTGCTTCAACTTGATTTGGATCTGTCGTTCACGTTGGAAATCCAGGTTCACCCCTGGCATGGTTTCTTCCAACATTTCCGCCAAGGCCTGAATCAACTCGGCTGGCCATTGCACCTTGTCAGGTTCTTTAAAGCCACAGCGAGATACATGCCATTGCTTGGTCCCTCGGGGCACCGCTTCGGCCAAGTAAACGTGGTGATCGGCACCGTGAATGTTCCTGTCTTCGGCGATCACCGTTTCGGTAAAGAAGTGATCATCATTTTCTTCCACGACGTTCTCTCGTGCCGCAGCCTGGACGGCTTCGGCTTCGCGTCGCCGTTCGGCCGCCTGATGAGAAGCCAATTGTGCCGCCGACATCATGGAGGTATCCATCGACGGTACAACCGACGCTTCTTGCCGGTGGAACAACGCAAACCCAGAGGCAACCGCTTTGGTGAGGAATTTTTTGAATTCCTTTTGATTCAATTCATCCAGCGAGTAAAGTTTGAGTTCAACCTCTTGCGAGGGTCCACGAGCGCGGCTGATTTTTACGCGGGGTTCTTTGCCGAAAGCAGCGATTTCATCGATTTCGTCCAGCGACTTAAGATTCAATGCCGGAATCAAATCGCTAGGCAAGAACGTTCGAGGTTTGACTCGAAATTTCACGCACAGAAAATGCTTCTGATTGGTAATTGCCTGCATGAACCAGCCACGAGCCTTGTTTTCAAACGGTACTTCGACCACCGTTTGATGGTTCCAATAGGACTCGCCATATTTTTTAACTTTTTCAACTTCCTGCACGATGGTCGTTAGGATTTGACCATCCCACTGGCAGACATTTCCGTCTCGATCGACTCGGTTTTGTGAATGCCACAGGGGGCCGTCTTTTTCCCAAGGCATTGCAGACGCCGCACCAACATCTTCGATGTCCATGTCGCCTTCACCGAAGGCTTGATGAACCAGCGGGTCATAAATGGGACGTTCCACATAGGGGCCGGCCGCCAAGACACTGGCCAGGGCTTGTCCCGTAAAACTGCGAGGCCATTGGGCAGTGCCATTGTCGTACAGTAACGTCGTGGTAATTTTCCCATTAGCCGGCGGTAGGGATTCACTGACAGCGACCGCATCCTGGGTTGTGGATTTCTTCGGCGACTTCTTGGCAGGTTTCTTTCCAACCGACTTCAAGTAGGCCTTCCCAGCGGCGATGGGGTCTTTGCCAGCCGCGTCTGCCTCGGCCATGCGAGTGTATCGGACCACATCTTCGGGCGTTCCGGCAACCACGATTCTTCCGCCTTCATTGCCCGCATCTGGCCCAAGGTCAACCACCCAGTCCGCACATTTGATCACATCCAAGTTGTGTTCAATCACGATCACTGTGTTGCCCAAATCAACCAATCGTTGCAAAACGTCCAACAGTTTGGCGATATCTTCAAAGTGCAGGCCCGTGGTCGGTTCGTCCAGTAGGTAAAGGGTTCGCCCGGTGTCAGGTCGCGACAATTCGCTGGCCAATTTCACTCGTTGCGCTTCACCGCCCGACAACGTCGTCGCACTTTGTCCCAGTTGCAAGTAATCTAGACCCACATCGACCAAAGTCTGGATGACGTGGCGAATCTTCGGAATATTTTTGAACAAACGCGCCGCTTGGCCGCAGGTCATGTTCAAAATATCATTGATGGAATTGCCTTCATACATAATCTGCAAAACTTCATCGGTGTAGCGTTTGCCTTCACACGTTTCGCAAGGCACCCAAACATCGGGAAGGAAATGCATTTCGATCCGTCGCTGTCCAGTTCCTTCACAGGTTTCGCAGCGACCGCCCGGAACATTGAAACTAAACCGCCTAGCGGTGTAACCTCGAAGCTTGCTTTCGGGTAGTTGCGAGAACAAATTTCGTATCGATTCAAAGACACCTGTGTAGGTTGCGGGATTACTGGTCGGCGTGTTCCCGATCGGCTTCTGATCAACTCGAATCACTTTGTCGATATTGGCAGCGCCCGCAATTCGTGAATGCAGACCGGGCGTGCCGGTTGCTCGGTGCAGCCGCCTGGCCAACGCCTGGTACAGGACGCCGTTGATTAGCGAACTCTTGCCGCAACCGCTGACCCCAGTCACCACCGTGAATGCCCCCAAAGGTAAGGCCACGTCAATGTTGCGTAGGTTGTTGTGCCGGGCGCCTTGGATCTGAATCGCTCCTGCGATCGGGCCCGAATGCTTTTCTTTATCCGCATCAAATGGTGGCAGAGTTGGGCGGCGGTTGCTGGGGATTGGGATCGCCTTTTCACCGCTGATGTACGGCCCGGTTACGCTGTTGGGCTGCTTCGCCACTTCGGCAGGGGTTCCCTGGGCGACAATTTCGCCACCTTGGCTACCAGCGCCAGGGCCGAAATCGAAGATGAAATCTGCTTCGGCAATCACGTCGCGATCATGTTCCACAACCAATAGCGTGTTGCCGATGTCTCGCAGACGCTTCATCGCACTTAGCAAACGAAGATTGTCTCGCGGGTGCAAGCCGATTGTCGGTTCGTCTAAAACATACAAGACGCCGCACAATCCGCTTCCCAGTTGGCTGGCCAAGCGAATTCGCTGCGCTTCACCACCCGAAAGCGTGTTAGCGGCGCGACCGAGCGACAAATACGATAAGCCCACATCGTTAAGAAATTGAATTCGGTCGTGAATTTCACGCAGGATTTCGCCGGCGACTTTCTTTTCGCGATCAACAATATTCCAAGCGGAAACCTTCTGATACAAGACCCCTAAAGGAAGTCGGCAGGCAGCGTCCATCGTCAAAGTTTGGAAACGGACAGCCGCTGCATCGGCCCGCAGTCGGCTGCCACCGCAGAAAGCGCATTCCACTTCGTCAATCAAAGTTTGCAACGTAGCGCGGAGACTGGGAATGCGTCGGGCACTGGCTTCCAATGCCGGGAACAGGCCCTCGTATTGAAACGCAAACTGCGGTCGATTGGTTTCGGGATCAATAACCGGAATCCACTCATTGCTGGCACCGTAGAAGATGATACGTTTTTGCCTGGCCGACAATTCAACCATTGGCACATCCAGTGGAAGGCCAGTTTCACGGCTTAATGCTTCGAGCATCGAGTTGGCGACCGACTGTTGCATGTCTGGCCAAAGCAGAATCGCCCCTCGCCGTAGAGTCAATTTGTCGTCGCGAATCAGTTGCGTTGGATCGGCGCCCGTTTGCGTGCCCAGGCCTTCGCATTCGGTACACCATCCTAGCGGGCTGTTGAAAGAGAAGTGGTGCGGTGAAAGGGGTTCGAAGCTGGTACCACATTTGGAACACGCTAAGTGCTGTGAATGGGTGACCGTTTTCCACTTGGGTTCGGGCCAACTATCGTGCTGGTAAGCGACGACCATAACGCCCTGCCCCATGCTTAACGCGGACGCCACGCTGTCTGCAATCCGCGCTCGCCGTTCGGGATCAACCGAGATTCGATCGATACCAATTTCAATTTTGTACGTTCGCGCCAAACTTAGCTTGGGCACTTCTTCCAGCGGGTACGTATTTCCATCAATGCGAACGCGTACATAGCCATCGCGCCGCAAACCGTCCCACAGTTCGTCGTAACTTTGGCCTGGATCCAAATCCACTGGCGCCAGAATGTAGAGGCGAGTCCCGACTTCGTGTTCCAAAATCTTGTCGACGACTTGATCGGTAGTTTGCGTACCGATTGGGATTTCACATTCGGGACAATGGGGCTGCCCTAATCGAGAAAATAACACCCGGAAGTAGTCGTAAATTTCAGTAACCGTTCCGACTGTCGATCGAGGCGTCGAAGAAAGTGCCCGCTGCTGGATGGCAATCGCAGGGGATAGTCCTTCGATCCGTTGGATCTTGGGCTTGGGCAACTGGCCGACAAACTGCCGAGCGTAGCTGGACAAACTTTCCACATAACGGCGTTGACCTTCGGCGTAGATCGTGTCCATCGCCAACGAACTTTTTCCGCTACCGCTGGGCCCACAGAACACACTCATTTTATCGCGAGGCACGGAGATGTTGACCATCCGCAAATTGTTCTGCTCAGCACCTTCGACCTCAATAGCGATGGCCATCACGGGAACATGTTTGGTTTTGTTTGGTTTCTTTTTCTGACCCGCGTCTTTGGTTTGAGGTAATCGGGAACCTTCACGTTCAAACAGTCTCGCCAGCGCCTGTCCGGTGTAGGACCGTTCAACTTTGGCGACATCTTCGGGCGTGCCTTGAGCAATCACCTCGCCACCGCCAAACCCACCTTCGGGTCCAAGATCGATCACCCAGTCGGCAGTCTTGATCATGTCCAGGTTATGTTCAACCACCAAAACCGTGTTTCCTGCATCAACAAAGCTCTGCAGGACGTCAATCAATAATTGAATGTCGGCAAAGTGGAGACCGGTGGTGGGTTCGTCCAGCAAATAAAGTGTCTTACCGGTGCCGACCTTGGACAATTCTTTGGCTAACTTGATACGCTGCGCCTCGCCACCTGAAAGGGTTGGCGATGGTTGTCCCAATTGCAAGTATTCCAGTCCAACAGCCTTCAACGTTTGTAAACGCTTGATGATTTTTGGCTGGTTTTCGAAAAGGTCGATCGCCTCTTCAATTTCCATCGACAACACTTGCGAAATGTCATGCCCTTTGAATTTGACTTGCAAGGTTTCTCGATTAAATCGCTTCCCTTGGCAGACGGGACACGTTACCCAGATGTCTGCCAGGAAATCCATCTCCAGTTTATTGGCACCATTTCCTTGGCATGCTTCGCACCGTCCTCCAGCGACATTGAAGCTGAATCGGCCCGCGTCGAATCCACGTGCCTTCGATTCAGATAGTTGCGCAAACAGTTTGCGAATTTCGTCGAAAACCTTAATGTAGGTACCTGGATTGCTCCGCGGGGTCCGGCCAATCGGTGACTGGTCGATTGCGATCAGTTTATCCAGATATTCCAGGCCAACGATTGAATCGTGCTTTCCCGGATAGCCATTTCCATGATTCAAATCGCGCCGTAACGATTCAACCAAAATATCGCCGATCAACGAACTCTTACCGCTACCGCTGACACCGGTGACGCAAACCAAAGATCCCAGTGGGATATCGACATCGATATTCTTTAGGTTGTTTTGCCGAGCTCCAGTGATACGAACGCTACGTTCTAAATTCACTGGGCGGCGGCCTTCGGGAATCGCAATTTGCAAACGCCCTGAAAGGAAACCACCGGTCTTACTGGCTTCAACCGCCATCACTTCTTCGGGGGTTCCTTCGGCGACCACGTAGCCACCGCGATTTCCAGGTCCCGGACCAAAATCGATAATTCGATCGGCCGCCAACATCGTATCTTCGTCATGTTCCACGACCACGACGGTGTTGCCCAAATCTCGCAAGCGACACAACGCTTCGATCAAGCGGTCGTTATCGCGTGGGTGCAAACCAATAGATGGTTCATCCAAAATGTAGAGCACGCCCACCAACGAGGCCCCGATTTGTCCCGCCAAGCGAATCCGCTGCGATTCACCGCCCGAAAGTGTCGGCGCGGTTCGGTCCAGTGCCAAATATGAAAGGCCAACGTCCAGTAAAAACTTTAGCCGGTTTTGTACTTCTTTCAAAGCGTCCGAAGCGATCTTCTGCTCGATTTCCGTCAGTACAATTCGATCAAAAAATTCGGTCGCGTTCTGAATCGACATCGAACAAACGTCCGGCAGCGAGAGACCGGTAAGGCGGTCCTTCCAGCGTTGGGCGTCGGTTAGCAAGCGAACACTTCTAGCTTGAGGTGCCAGGCGTTGTCCTTCGCAACCTGGGCACGTGATGTTGGCCATGTACTGTTCAAGTTTGGCCTTCGAAGCGGCGGTCTTGGCCTTTTCGTAACGGGTTTGCAGTTCGGCGACAATGCCGTCAAACGTTCCGCCATACTTCATCGGTTTGGTGCCACCGGTCCAAGTGAAGGTCAACTGCTTTTCAGCCGTTCCAAACATCCACATCCGTCGGTGTTGCTCGGACAATGCTGACCACGGTGTTTCCAGCAGAAAGCCTTCTGGCAATCCCTGTTCTTTCTCCAGCGTGTCCGCTACACCTTGGAAAATATGTTGCCGCCAACGGCCTAGGTCTTCAAAAGTGCCTAAGATTTCAAAGCAGCCATCCTTCAAGCTAAGTGATTTGTCGGACACCAATGCCGATTCGTCAAAGGTGAACAATTCGCCCATGCCTTTGCACGATAGGCACATGCCTTGTGGGCTGTTGAACGAAAACATTTGAGGCGAAGGGATGGGGTAACCGATACCGCACTTCACACAGGAGTACGCGACGGAAAACAATCGCTGGCCACCCACCCAGCCTTCGGGCCATGCAGAGGAATCATTGGATTGTCGGGCGGCCAAATTGGAATCGACCAAACCGGCCGGGTCTTCCAAGTCTGCTTCGTCATCATCCTGGTCGTCCAAGTCGTCATCCAAGTCGTCGTCCAAGTCGTCGTCGGCGACCAGTTCGGTTACGGATTCCAACGACGTCAGGGCTTGTTGACGGCGGATCTTTTCCTGCATTCGAACTTCTTCGTCGGACGGCTGCTCGTCACCCGCTGCCACCACTTTTGTGGTTGATTCCTCTTCCTCTTCGTCATTTAGATCAAGATCTAAGTCGAAATTATTACCGCCGCCAAACAATTGCGAACTGCCCGAACGTCGCTCCAAGAGGTTGCCGGGCTTGTTGGGTTCATCGTCGTCCCCGGTGTCGATCACCGCCAACAAATTGCCTTTACCCACCGATAACGCATTCTCGATACACTCGGCAATCTGCAATCGCGAGGCCGCTCGAACCACAATTCGATCGATCAGCACTTCGATGTTGTGTCTTCGTTTTCGATCCAGATTAATATCGTTGGAAACGCGAACGATTTCGCCGTCGACTCGGGCCCGAGTGAATCCTTGCTTGAGCAGGTCTTCGAATAGGTCTCGGTGTTCACCCTTTTTGTTCTGGGCCACTGGCGCCAAGATCATCAGTTTGGTTTCCTCTTCCAAGCTCATGATCCGTTCAATGACTTCGGCGCGGGACTGCGCCTGAATTGGATCGGCACAGCGTGGGCAATAACCTTTGCCAATGCGAGCGAACAGAATTCTCAAAAAATCGTAGATTTCGGTCATCGTTCCGACCGTACTACGAGGATTATTTCCCGCCGACTTTTGAGAAATGGAGATTGCCGGGCTTAGTCCACCAATAAAATCGACATCCGGCTTGGGCAATTGCCCCACAAACTGCCGCGCATAGCTGGACAGACTTTCCACGTATCGCCGTTGACCTTCGGCGAATAACGTGTCAAACGCCATGGAACTCTTGCCCGATCCGCTAACGCCGGAGAAGCAAATAAGCTCGTTACGCGGCAATACGAGGTCCACATCGCGAAGATTGTGTTCACGGGCTCCCTTGATGACGATATCCGAAGGCGGCATGCTTTTATCAGTTCCAAGATGGTTGCAGACGAGTGGGCAGCGAGGTCCAAATCTATTTGGCTAAGGCGGACCGTACATTCTAAGTCCATTAGGGGACCCTGCTCAAGGTAAGCAAGCTTATCTAAAGGCTTGGAATATCGACCCAATTGGCTTCAATGCCGCCCACCAAGCCCCATTGTGGGAACAGAATCTGAGTCCCAATGGTACGGACTGTCCCCATTTCGCCGCATGCGTCTGGCAAGCAAGTCCCTGAAAAAACGGTTTGATCGCAATTTGGATTGCCGACCTAATCAACGTACTGCGACAAAGCGGACCAGATTTCTTCAAGGATCAAAACGTCAGAGGCCGGCCGTAGCAAACTACCTTGATAGACATTGGATGTGGATATTAAAGACCTTAAGTGCAGAAACTGGGCGGCAGAATGCCTGTAAGCCGGGACAGGGTCGCGGAACGCAAAGCAGCCCAAGTACTGCAGCCAGTCGTTGAGTTGGAAAAACTGGTCGTCGCCGGCCAACCACATCGCATCGCGTTTGGCGAACAGATCAGGAGCCATCGTCGACAAGCCTAGCAGGTAATCGCTGCCGTAAATCACCATGTCGATCGCCAAGTCGTTGCCGGTCATCAATTTGAATTCCGGACGCAATTTATTTCGCAATTCCAAGCGTTGCCATTCTAAATCTCGACGCAACGACGAATGTTTTAAACCCAAACAGTTGGGAATCGCCATGATTTCGCGAAACAGTGAAAGTGAAAAGATCTTTCCAAAAGCGGCGAACATTTCGCCCAATTCGAACCCGTAGAAGCCATCGCTTTGGGTAGCCAGCCGATGATAACAGTCCAATACGGCTTGATCATTGCCATCCAAACGGTCGCCCAAGTCATCAGAATCCCGCAAGTGGTTCGCTGGACCGGTCATCGGGTGGGCGTCGGGGCGCTTGGCTCTGGTTAAGCCAAACGAGGGGAACACGATTGGGGTTCCGCCATAGTTCTGGATGCGTTCGAATCGAACGCAATAGGCTTCCAGTGCAAAGTCACACCCCACGGTATCTTTGACATACGCGCCCGCAATAAAACCCATCCCTGAACCGGCAAGTAATCCTTGGGTACGCGCTAAGATTCGATCTTCAATCGCTTCATCCAGCAAGTGAACGTAGCCTGTGTCCATGTTCACCGCTGGTTGCAACCCAGCCTGTGCGGTGCGAAGAACATGTTGGTCAAATTCATCCCAAATGATTTCACCACGGGCATCGATGGGAAGCAGCACCGCCGAGGCCCCAAAGATTTTACGCTGCCTGACTACGGCGGGTGCAACGACTGTGGGAAACGTCATGAATGTCCTTAGGGTCTTGTGAAACGCAAAAGCGATCAACCGATTGTGAAGCATGTTACCGGCGGAATGGTTTTCTAATGAAGCACTGTAGTTTATCACAACGCTAGAAATATTGGGAACGATCCTTGGCCCGTTGTCCACGATGTTGCCTGAAACCAGAAATGCCATCACTTGAAGTGGAGGCTTGATGTTAAGTTGTGATTAAAAATAGCGATTCCTGGCCATAACTTTAGGGCAAAGACTTCATTCTGCCCCGAGCGGACGTTACGATGCTTTAGGAAATCAAGCGAATGCCGCCGCAGGCTGGTGGCGACAGATTGGTCGCGCAGATTGGTCGCGCAGATTGGTCGCGCAGTTTGTTTGTGAGGGGTTTGTTTGTGATGGGTGAAACGGTTTACCTGCGCCACCGCTACCCAAGTGTTTAGAAAGCAACGTCCATGGAATCGTCAACGCCTGATTATTTGAACCCTGGAATCCCTGCCGGTTTGCGCCACGTGGCAATGCCGTTGGTTCAGGCCACCGCACAATCACTAGACGGTTATGGCAGTTTGCTTACTGGCGACCCGACGCAGTTTCCGGTGGAAATTGTTCGTTGGCCGGCTCAAGGTTGGCGGCCAGTGGATACCGATTGTGGTGACGAAGGTGGAACCACGGAAGGAATTTTTGTCAGCCAGTGGAAAGGTGACCTGCTGTACGGCAGCAACGAAGCGGTCGGTGGTCATTATGTCTTGGGCTATGCAGTGGCCCCGGAAATTGCCGATGAACATCACACTGGGCACCCCAGTCAGATTCTGGTTTGGCATTGCAACTATCATCCCGACGGCGGGCAGCTGTTTTTTCCGCAGGAAGAAAAACCGTTCGTGGTTCCTTTGGCTTTGCCTGGTGATGATGTGAAGCCCGAGGATTTTGTTTGCTTCTGGTTTGATGGCAGCTGTGGTTTGTACCTCCATCCCAACATCTGGCACGATGGAGTATTCACGACCCACGGCCAGCAACGTTTTTTTGATAAGCAAGGCGCCGTGCATGCTCGAGTGTCGGTCAATTTCGCCACAGAATTTCAGTGCCTGCTGTCGTCGCCGCTGGCTAAGCCCGTCGAAACGCCAGGGACACGTGGAACCTTGAGCCCATCAAATTTCGCATGATCCAGTCCCCGCAAGTCAGTTGTTTATGAGCCTGGGTTTTGCAAGATACAGACTGCAAGATACAGACTGCAAGATACAGACTGCAAGATACAGACTGCAAGATACAGACTGCAAGATACAGACTGCAAGATACAGGCGCCGCGAGTTTCCCATCGGCGGTTGAAATCGAGCGGCCACGGATGCTATGGTTTTTTCTTTTCAAGTTCGGGCAGCCGGTCTTTTTTTCGTTGTTCAAGAAAATCTTGATGCAGGCTGGCTAGGATTTCCGTTTTTTCGGCGGCAAGGTCATTCGCCTCTTTGGGGTCAGCGGTCAGATTAAACAGTTGCCATTGGCTGGGTTTCGCGGGCTCCCCTTGGCCGTACTTTACGATTTTCCAATCGCCTGAACGCAGCGCCCAGCGGTTGATTTGCCAACCCCAAGTCCAGTACAGATCGCGTTTGGCAATGGCTTGGTCACGCAACAGCACAGGGGTCAAATCAACACCATCCAGCAGCAAATTAGTCTCGGGTTGGTAGCCGATGACCTTGGCCAATGTTGGAAACCAATCAACAATGTGGACAGGATCTTCCACTTTCTTGGACGGGATTTTGCCTTTCCAATTGGCAAAGGCGGGGACGTGAATGCCACCTTCCCAAACATCAAGTTTCATTCCCTTGATTGGGAGTGGCTGATTGAAGTCGGTCAGCTTCAAATCGTCCGGATAGGCCTGACCGCCCCAGCTGCCTTGCGGCCCGTTGTCCGATGAAAACAAAATCAGCGTATTCTCGCGCTGCCCACTTTGGTCCAGCGCCTGGATGACCTGTCCGATCGCATAATCCAAGTGATTCGCAGCGGCCAGCAGTAAACGCTTCTCTGGATCAGGTTCGCTTTGGATTTTGCCAGCGGGATCATTGAACCATTGGATCTGATCTTCGTTTTTCCAGCGGTTGGGATGGTTAGGATCCAGTTGAGTGGGTTGGTCCACAAACTTGCCGCGTTCGTCCAGTGGCGTATGCACCGCGTGGAATGCCAGGTACATGAAAAAAGGCTTCTCATGTTTCTTGCCGATGTACCTTATTGCTTCGGCCGAGACCAAATCGGTGGCATGCACTCCGTTTTCCCAGCCATCGATCAATTGGTGATCGCGATGCCAAGTTTCGGCGAACTTACCCTTTCGGTAGCGATGGTCGTACATCCCAATGGCGCCAGCCAGCGAGCCATAGCTGCTTTGAAAACCAAAATGATTGGGACCAAATTCAGGGGTTGAACCCAAATGCCACTTGCCACACAAAAAAGTGTCGTACCCAGAATCGGTGAACATGTTTGCCAACGTCGGCGTCCCTTTGGGGATCGCCGGTTGGTTGCTGGCACTCATTGCCGGGCCACCAAATCGACTCGGGAATCGGCCCGTCAATGTGGCAACTCGGGTCGGGGTGCACTGTGGCATGACATAGTGATTGACGAAAGTGATTCCGGTCGCGGCCAGCCGGTCCAGGTTGGGAGTGTAGACCCTGGGATTGTTGTATCTAATGTCCGCCCAACCCTGATCGTCACTAATGATCACAATCACATTGGGTCGATGATCGTTCAGGCTTCCTGTCGGAGATTCGACCAAGACTTTCGTCGGAGATTCGACCAAGACTTTCGTCGGAAACTTGCCAAATGCAAATTCAACGGTCGCAACCCACGTTAAGGCTAGGCAAAGCAGTTGTCGTTGTAGGTTAAGCATCAAGTCTTAAAATTTCTGATGAAGGACTTCTTGAATCACCGCGTTCTAACGTATCCGCCCAAGGGTCGATCTTGCCAAGACTTGAACCTCCCAAACTTCGAACGAATGGAAGCCGAAGCGATTGTCGTCCAGCCTTTCGGCGATTGGCAGAGCACCCCAAACTCTTGACAAGTTAGGCTACCACTAAACGCAAGACGGACAAAGAACGATTCCCCGATCCCCCAGTCTTTAGCAAGATCGTCTGCCGCATGTTAATCGGGCGGCTAGACGATCGGCTAGGCTTCGCCGACTATTGGGAGACTTGGTCATCGCTTGCGGCTGCAGCAAGTGCAGGGCTGGCTTGGGCGACCGCTTGTCCAGTGATGTCGATCGACCGTTCGACCAAGCTGCCATTAACGGCCATGAAGAACTGGAGCGTTTGCCCAATTTTTCCGGGTCCGCGAGCCATCACCGTAAGATCGATCGTCTGGCGAGTGTTGGCTGGAATAACGATTGGTAAATTTGTTCCAGACTGGAACAGGCAGTTCAGGCCTCAGCACATGTTCCAGCCGACGATTCGGACTTCGAACGGATTCTGGTTGTCGATGACCAACGGACTGGCCAGCTTCTGATTGGCGACAATCTTTTCCGGTAATGAGCATTCGATCCCCACCTGGTCAATGCCATACGTCTTCTGATTAAACACCTGGTAAGCTCCGAAAATTAGCACACCAATTCCAAGCAGCAACGTTAGACGCGAAATAGACATCATGCCAAGGTTCCAATTCAAAAGAAAGTAGCGAATAGATCAGCGGTCATGCAGACCATCGGTTGGCTGGATGACGCTGCGTTGAATAGTAAGTTTTAGCAGATCCAATTCCATAAGTGAAGTAAATTTTCTTTTAACGAATTCGATCTGCCGGCATTGGGTGCTTCAGCCCGTCAGTCCTGGTCACCTGCGGCCGCTATTCCCAGGGCGATTGGAAGACTTCTTTTCCGTTTCGAGTTGCCATTTGAGCGACCACCGACTGGGCATCATAACTGGTGAATTTGACACTTCCATCGGCCAGAGAGAAATTCGCTCCGCCAGGATGTTGAGACCAGAAATGCAGACTGCTGCATTGATAATCACTGCTGCCCGGTTGAAAATCAAAGGGCCCGCGGCTGCAAATGGCATTGCCACGAGAACCGATGTTCCGTTCGCGTGCGCCCAGAAGCGAATCCAAACTGCTGGATCCGTTCTGGCCATATCCGCTGTACCACCAACCAAAATAGTGGTCGGCACTGGGCGGCCTTTCCCCGATCAGCAGCGTATTGGAAAGCCCGTCACGGACTTCGGCGGCCCGAGTCTTAGAATTGACGTACATGACCCCGTCCCTAGTCGTGAAATCTGTCCCCGAAACCCCCAGGTAAGTCGTGTTTCCTGCCGTGCCATAAATTGGATCCTGGGCAGGCGTCGCGGCTGCAGGCGAACTTGGGCAAATCAAATGGTTCATCACCGCCGCGAATCCCTGATGGGCGACAGTGTTATCAAACGGGTTGGCCACCATCGAATAATCGGCTACCGCTTGGTCGTAAACGTTTTGCTGTTCCACGTAAGGCAACGTCCGCAACAGCCAAGCCGAGTACTGTAATGGACCGGCAGTGTTTCGATAGCCGGCGGGGAACCGACCTTTGGCACTTTCAAAATTGACTGCCGCCAGTGTTAATTGGCGAACCTGGTTGTTGCAACTAGTCCGCCGTGCCGCTTCGCGCGCCATCTGAACCGCTGGAAGCAGCAGGCCCATTAAGATGGCAATAATGCCAATCACCACCAATAGCTCTACCAAAGTGAACGCGGCTTTGCTTGCCAAGAATCGCTTTGCCAAGAAACGCGAATTTTTTACCATCGATTCATTCCTGGAAGAATATTACGGGTGTGCTTCTCTTGAGAAGTACAGTCCACGTTCGCCCGATCCCATTGGCCAGAAGAGCAGCTTTGTTTAATCGGTTCCCCATTTTCGCTTGATCAGGATTCCGACCCCAATGATCAAAACGCTACCGGCCAAGAAAATCCAATGGGTATCGTTGGCGATCGTCACTTTTTTCTGATTCAGCGTCGGTCAACTAAAGCCACCAGTTTCCCGGTCCAACCTGCTGCGATATTTCAATCATGATCCAACCGCTGGATTTTTTCGATCGAGGTAATCGACGACAATTTCCGCTCAACTACGAAATCGTCGCCTGAATATCGACACGCCACCTCGACCAATGGCGAAGCCTCCGATTCATCGGCGTTCCACAGAATGTAGTGGGTAATTCACCAGTCTGAATCAAAAGTCCGTCTTGCCAATTGGTGCCCGATCACAAATGGCAAATTGCGAGGATCAGGGGCTTCGCCTTTCTCTGGTACGCTACTTAGATTAAGAGTGTTACCTTGAACTATTGCTTTCACGTTGCCCATTAGTAAAACCTAATTTAGTTCAATGCCTATCATTACATACGGTGCTTTTACACGACGTTCTAAATCCTCGGGTACTGCTTCTGCTATCGCCTGATTTCCACTAGCAAGATTAAGTCGTTGTAACATCCATCGAGTTTAATTGGGCGATTTTTCAATGGAGAAAAACTTTTCGCCAACGACCACAAGAATTGTGTTGATGGTCCGGAATCAATTTGCACTACGTTGTTTGATGTAAAGTGCCAGTCCGATCATGGTGAATCCGAAGACTGGGAACGCTACCCAATAGACCCAGTTGGGCCACGGTTTGACGATGCCTTTGGGTTCAGGCAAACCAAAGTGAGTTAAATACGATTCAGCCCGGCATTGAGCGATTTCTTCAGCCGTCATCGGGAAAAATTGAAATTTATATCGCGTGGAAATGCCTCGCGCTGACCCGGGTAACATTTCATGAATGTCCTGCGTTGATAACAGTTCCATTTTGGGGAGAGTATTGGGACACCATTTTCGATGTTCCTTCTCTCGCTCGTTGCTTATCATCATACCGTCGGTTGATCGAGTATTGATGCAAGACCCAATTGTGATCGGCAAGGAATTCGAATTCGCCGGTAATATTACTGGTAGCCGCCGGTCTTTTAAGTTTTGGGTTGGCTGGAATTTCTCTATCTTGTAGAAATTTCGCGGTCACGACTTTCCCCAATTGCGGATCGTTGAATTCTGAAAAACTGACGAACGAATCCTTGTTCTCTTCCCAGTAACGTTCGATCGGCGTTCTTTCGCTACCAAATTCCAATCGTCTTTCGGTCGCAAATCGAACACTCAAGGCTTGGCCAACCGTGTCGACATTAACGTTAGCGTCTGTGACCAATTTCAGATCCATCTCTCCTGTCTCTGGCGTTCGTGGTGCGGACCGAATCAGACGCCAACCCAAACCGTCTTTCTTTTGCAATTGGAAAAAGTACTGAGGATTCACGCAAGCAATATTGACCTCATTTTCCAAGTTATCGCGAAAGTACTTCGACCCCGCTTCGGCCCACTCTAGATGCTCACCTTGACCCATGATCCATTCTTCGCTTGGAGACGGTTTCATGTCAGAATTTGTGACCACACGCATCGCCCATTGATTTAGTCGTGCCTGGCGTGCCCGCTTCCACCCCAGTGGCGCCTGCTGTGCAAAAGTGGCTCTGATTCGCTGGCTCTCTGGCGTCTCTTGGTAATAGCCCAAGGCAATTTCAGTGTGCGGAATCCAAACGAAAATCGCCATCATGAATGCGACTAAATGGCAGAGCAATTGTGACGACTTGCTGCGGACATTCGTTTTAAGAGTACATTGGTGCATTGTTCTTGCTTCTAATAAAAGACGATTACAAATGAGAATTCACTAAGTTGAATTCCATTAAGATTGCCTGATGACATTTAGACGAATCAACCGCCGTGTTGCCGCGGGCTAATTGGATTCTTCGAAAATTATTTAAAAAGCCCCGTAGGCAAATAGGCACTGACATTGCCCCTTTAACCAAGCAGCAAATGTGAAACGCCCACAAGTGCGATCAAGATACCAGCTTTACTTTTGGTAAATCGTTTACGAATGACGAACGCAATTGCAAGGCACGACACGCTTCCGGCAGCGATTAGCAACCAAGTCCAAAAGCGGCTGGAGGTCACCGGTTCTTTTTTTCTTCGATTGTAATAGGCTAGCAGCTTTTCTTCATGCAGTTTGCCATTAACCGCCTCGTTAGTTTCGGTATCCATGTAGCCACTACCCGCCGGGAATTCAAAGTGAAAGTCATCGCTGGTTAGTCCTGCGTTTATTTTTAACGACGCTTCATCTAATTCAAGATGCAGCCGACTTTGTTTTGAGCTATACAGGAAATGCACTGAACCTTTAGACGGAAACCAGTGATCCTTCACTTTCACAAACTTCGTAGTTTCATACACAGATTTTAGATTTCCGGCCTGAATCAACTCAATTTTCTTTGGCAAATATCCTGCATCCGGATTTAAGGTAAACAGAATGTCATATTCGACACCCGGATTGTTTATTTCAGTGGTTAGCTTGACGCGATTTTCACCGACTACACTAATCTTGCCGGCGTTGTAAGCAGCTTCGATATCCAGTTTTAGGCAAAATAGAGTGATCGGCACAAATTCAAGTGTGAAATGTGGCGTTCGTTCGGCGTGCCTCAACCCTGACAAGCGGTCAAAAACAAAAGTTCGATAATCCTTTCCATCGTAACAATACAATGATTGCTGCCAGTCATACGGCGGATAATCGTTTCGAAAAGAAGCATTTCTTATCCAGTAAAATCCGCCTGTTTTTTTCCACTTAAACTGTTCGCATGTTTTGAAAAGAAACAACCCTGGTTGAACCTCCTTAGCGTTGCCGGAAACCAAACCGTAGCCCTCGCGGGGTGTGCTAAGGATTCGATAGGAACACTGAACATCTTCAATTTGAGTGTAGTTGGCCACCCATTTTTCAATCGCCAGGTTCGCGGTTTGGCCAAAGGCACTATCGTGCCAAAAGTTTAACAGGCATCCCATGTAAAAAATCAACGCGTATCGAATCATGTGAGAGTCCTTGGATTGAAAAAGCGTCTCTCTTTGTTTAATCCAAGGAGAAACTGTCTGGGACCAAATTTAAGACCTAGTTGCCTTGTGGATTTGGCACGCACATGAGAAATGCGCACGTCCCGTCTGGCTCGCCTTCGGTGTCAGGAATCTCCACACATGCACATACCCCAAAGCCGGTGGGTACACAGAGAGCTTCGAATCTATCTCCGCAGGGTAGTTTTTTAATGCCAATTGTTTCGCACGCAACGGTCGTATTGACGGTGGCATCAAAAACGCAATGTTCCGTCATTTCGTCTGACACACAGTAATCGCATGTACCCGAACATCCAGAAAACCATCCGGGTGCACAATTGAACGACCATTGCCCTGCTTCATTCACTACTTTGCCGCTGCAAAATGAATTCTTACACACGGAGTGAAACATTACGGGCTCACCGCCTGGATCTCCTTGGAATCCAAAAATCGGTGTTAAAGCAAGCGTTAGTGATACAACAAAAGCGATCAGCACTCGATAATTCGTAACTACATTCTCCTAAAAACGAATAAGATTCTTGCCACCAAAAAACGTTCTCTGGTATCTGCAAAAGGCAATCACAATACCGTGATGGGTCATTCTATTTCAAACGATTTTCTATCTCTTGCCCAATTCAAAATAGGATAACCAGTCAATGTCTAAGTCGATTTTCTTGGTCGAGCCATCGGCCAAGACGGCATTGAGACCGCTTGGATGCGAAGAACCAAAAGCATGACGGTTGCCAAATTCCCCAAAGGTATGATAGTCCCATGCGGGTGGCTCCGAAGTCCACCGACGAATGTCATCGCAATCACCGCTAAATAGACTTTGATCGCGTCCGCTGGAACGGTAGTCTGTCACAGGAAACACGTCCCTTCCGGTATACTTTTCTGCCACCCACATGACGTTGGACAAACCACCTTGAATCAAGCGTGGTGAAATTCGGTAGTGAAGAAAGGCCATTCCATCAGACTCTTCAAAATCAACCCACTTGTAACTTTTAATGCTACGGACATTATTTTCATGCGGTCCGCCATCGAATTGTAATTCAGAATGGTATCTAGGAATTTGCCATGGTCCACCGTTTACCGCAAAGTCGGTTGTGGCGGCAAATTTTGGACTTTGCGCCAAATTAACAAGGCTTATTTCCGGCGAAAATTCAACCATCGCCGGCAACGGCTTGGACGGACATAGAAACAGTTCCACTGGTTGCGCAAGCAGCTTTGCGATGTTCGCTTCGATATCAGATCGGTTGGCCCCGCCTAACTGCGGAAGATCGTACAGTTGATTTAGTTCTAGGTAGGGCAAAGATTGGTAAGCCCATCCTGCGGGCTGGCCGAACTTTGGAACCAAAACGCGATCGGCTACCCACCGATGTCCCCAGCCACTGGTTGGATAATAGCCTTTTGCCGATTCATGGTTGATCGCGGCCAGTCCCAATTGCCGCAAAGAATTCTGGCAAGTCAATGCTCTGGCAGATTCACGTGACGCCTGAATGGCACTTAGTGAAAGGCCACTTATGAGAGCGATGATTGAGATGGCCACCACTAATTCGACGAGCGATACCCCGATTCTCTTGGATTTTGTTTTCATGATCATCCCCCGGTTTCGCTTAGTTGAAGCGGCACGTTTTCAAGAAGAACGCTGAATGCTTAACCATAGAATCTGCCCCACTCGTTTTCATGCCGAACAGGAATTTCATACTCCACCGACCATTTTTACCAAGAAGTTTTTATGACAGTTGAAATACGATTGGATTGTGAATTACAGAGTTCCGTCGCTAGTGCACTTGGCGATCTTAACACACACAACACACACAATACAGAAAAGTCAACAAAAAGAAAAAAACTTTGACGGTTTTTCTTTCGCAGTTTCTTGGCGGTTTAGCTCGGCTATGTTCGCGTGGTAAGTCATTGATTCGCGGGACGTTACGGTTTTCTTGGCCGCAAATCCTGGCAGGTTGTGATTGCTTGCAACCGGTTTTAGCCATTCTTGATGACGCCCAAACCATTGCCTGGATGTCTATTGGCCATTCATTGTTAAATCGCATATTTTTTGGTGCAAGTGTGTGCAATGTAAAGGTGCGCTTTCCAAGTTCGATGCCGAACGCGATGTGGTTCACGCCTATATAAATGTCTGACGCTCTGGAGCTTTGCAGTACATCACCGTCTTTAAAATCAAGTTGTATGGCATCTCAATTAACCAAAAAAAGGGCCACGCACTTTGCAATGAGTCATCACTGCTGGGGGGAATCTTTATCCAGAGAACAACGTCCGCGTTTGGTTATCGATGTTGGTCTACCAGGATCACGTTTCCGTCGGGGTCAGATAAGGCGAAGCTGGCTGGACCGGTTGTGGTTGCGTCGGCTTCTTTTGAAATGTTGACGCCACTGTCTTTAAGTTGCTTCTGAAGGTCGCGGATGTCGGTAAACGAATCTAAATCGCCCGCATTTTTATCCCAACCGGGATTGAAGGTCATAAGGTTCTGTTCAAACATGCCCTGAAACAGTCCGATTTTGTGCGCGCCATTGCTCATGATCAGCCAGTTTTGTGCAACGTCTCCATGAAAACTCTCAAAGCCCAATTTTTCGTAAAAAGTCTTGGAAGTATGAATGTCTTTGACGGCCAGGCTAACTGAAAATGCACCAAGATTCATTTGCTTTTCCAAAAGTAAAGTGTATGCAATTGGAAGCGTTGCGACCTATCCAAGAACATAGGCAGCTGGGTAGATCGCTTGCTTGTTTACTCCTAATCAAGATAACCAATGTTTATGAAGTAGGGCCTTCGAAAACGAAAGGTGTTTTCATGGTCTGTTCTTTCGCAGTATGTCTCCCATCCAATGGGAATGACAGGACAGCGTGCGAATGATGATCCAACGCGACCGGGCGAACGTTCGGTTGGCCCTATTCTACTGGCGAATAAGTTGGGTGACACTGGAATGTTTGGATTCAAAAGCAAGGAATTCTATCAAGATTGACTATGATTCTGTTTCGATCGAACGTTGGTTGGGGCATAATCATAAGGGCAAAGTTTCAATGCCCCTTTTGCCAACAAATGCGACCTTATGCCATGAAGTCCTTGCAAACTCAATTTTTCCTGATGTTGTTGCTGTTCACGCAATTTGTTTTTGCTTCATTTGTTTTTGCCTCTAGCGGTGACTTTTTGGTTGGCCAAGATACGGGCGATGCGAAGTTGCCAAATTTCGTGATTTTCGTCGTTGACGATCTTGGGTACATGGACATCGGGGCCAACAACCCAAATTGTTTCTACGACACTCCCAACATTGATCGTCTGGCCGCCAGCGGTATGTTGTTTACCGATGGCTACGCAGTGAATCCCGTTTGCTCGCCCACTCGGTACAGCCTGATGACCGGCAAGTATCCGACTCGGGTGCAAGCGACTAACTTTTTTACGGGAAACCGAAGCGGAAAGTTTCGCCCGGCGAAGTTGAACAACAAAATGCCTTTGGATGAAATCACGATCACCCAGTTGTTGAAACCCAAAGGGTATGCCACGTTTTTTGCTGGGAAGTGGCACCTGGGCGAGACGGAAGAGTATTTTCCGCATAACCGTGGCTTTGATGTGAACATTGGGGGTCATTCGGCAGGCGGTCCTTACTCAGGGAATAAGTACTTTGCGCCCTTTGAGAATCCGCAAATCAGAATCAAGAGCCAGCCCGGCGACCACTTGCCGGACCGTTTGGCTGAAGAAACCGCCGCGTTCATCCGCGATAACAAGGACCGTCCGTTCTTGGCGTATTTGGCGTTTTATTCGGTTCACACGCCATTGATGGGACGACCTGATTTAGTAGAGAAATACACAGCAAAGGCCGCCTTGGTTGAGGGTGTCTCGTTCGCGGACGAAGAACAGGTGCTGGGTGACAAGCCTCGCACCGTTCGAATCCTTCAGAAGCACGCAGTCTATGCGGCGATGGTCCAGGCCATGGATCAGGCGGTGGGCAAGGTGTTAACGCAGTTAGAGCAGTCGGGCGTGGCGGACAACACGGTGGTGATTTTTACGTCGGACAACGGCGGTCTTTCAACGTCGGAAGGTTCGCCCACCAGCAACTTGCCCCTGCGTGGTGGAAAGGGCTGGGTGTATGAGGGTGGGATTCGAGCACCATGGATCGTTCGATACCCTAACGTGACGGGGCCAGGCACCAAGAGTATTGAGCCCATTTGTTCGATCGATCTTTTCCCAACGATCGCCGCCGCTGCTGGAATTTCCACCGAATCTAAGATTGACGGCATCAACCTGGCTCCGGCATTCAACGGGCAGTCGCTGGGCCGTGAGGCATTGTTTTGGCACTACCCACACTATAGCAACCAAGGCGGATTTCCCGGCGGAGCCATCAGGCAAGGCGATTACAAATTGGTCGAACGCTACGAAGACGGTCGCACTCATTTGTATCACTTGAAAACAGACCCAGGTGAGTCGCAGGATTTGGCTCCGTCGATGCCAGATAAGGTGCTGCAGATGCGAAAGCGTTTACATGCCTGGTACCAAGACGTGGACGCGAAGTTTCTACAAGAAAAAAATGGCAATCAACCGTGGTCTCCAAGTGGCAGCTAAGGTGGGTCGCTGGGCGTGCAGGCAGTCGTGGATTCAGGATCGGATTTCCGCTTTTTAGCAAGGCGGTTGTCCGTTTTGAATGGTGACTGTCTTGTGAAATATTGCAGCCGATACCCAGGGGGTTTGGTGAAGGTAGCCAGTCAACAATCTTCGGTGACCTGGGATTGTTGTGTTTTTAAGCGAGAGATGGAAATGAAACGTGCGTACTTTGGATGTTGGTTGGTGATGGTATTCTGCGTGCAAGCGAACGCTCAAGAAAATGGGCAAGAAGCTGGGCAAGTGGCTGGGTCGGATGCGGGTCGACACACTGTGGCAGGATCATTGCAAGCCGCTGCGGATGTTCCATTGCGACATTGGCCGCAATGGCGCGGGCCGGATTGGAATGGTGTCGCCAACAAGGGCAATCCGCCGATCAATTGGTCCTCGGCGGAAAACCTGCGCTGGAAAGTTCCGCTTCCAGGCCGCGGGCACGGGACTCCGATTATTTGGGGCGATCGAATGATTTTGCAGGCTGCGATCCCGTTGGACCAACCGCTTCGGGTCCCCGATGTGATTCCTCCAGGCACGCCTAACGTGACGGTGAATCCCGAGGAATCGACGGTGTCGTGGAAGGCGCAGCAGTTGGTGTTGGTTTGTTTGGATCGCCTATCGGGCAAGCAGCTTTGGATACGCACCGTTCATCAATCGATGCCGCATCAGGGGCATCATCTTAAAGGTACGTTTGCTGCGCAGTCTAGCGTCACCGATGGCAAACATGTGTACGCCTATTTTGGTTCCTATGGACTTTATTGTTTTGACCTTGAGGGAACGTTAGTCTGGAAACAGGATGCCCAGCCACAAGCGATGGAGGCGGGTTTGGGCGAAGGCAGTTCACCTGCACTTTTTGAGAACACGTTGGTGATTGCCGTTGATCAGGAAAGTCAGTCCTATGTGGTCGCTTTGGACAAACGAACGGGAAAAGAAATTTGGCGGCAAGATCGCGACGAGCCTTCCAACTGGAGCACGCCTCGCATTTTCACTTACGAAGGCCGAACTCAGGTGGTGGTTCACGGTATCACCGTGCGTTCGTACGACCTGGCTACCGGTCAATTACTTTGGTCATACGGTGGGCACACGGCCAGTGCGATTCCAATGCCGGCGATTGGCCATGGGATGGTCTTTACGGTCAGTGGCTGGCGACAAGATGCGCTGCACGCTGTACGCTTGGGCGGCGCAGGTGATTTGACGGAAAGTGAAAGCGTCGTTTGGTCCTTGAATCGAGGTACACCTTATGTACCCTGTCCCACGTTGTGGGGCCAGGAGCTTTATCTGTTGGAGGATCGCAGTTTTTTTAGCTGTTACAACGCAGTTGATGGTAAGCAACACTTTAGAGAAAGATTGCCTGGCACTGCAAATTTTAGTGCCTCGCCCGTTGCCGTTGGCGATCGAATCTATTTGGCCAGTGAAGAAGGGAATACCTATGTCGTCCGCCGTGGTACGGAGTTTGAAGTCCTGGCCATTAACGCCTTAGATGACTCCTTCCACGCCTCGCCCGTCATTATCGGCAACGCGATCTATCTACGCGGCAAGCTGCACCTGTATTGCTTTGAAAACCAAACACAATAACCCCGTTTGAAGGCAATTGATGGCCAGGTCGAAGGAAAAGGTCAGGTGCTGGTGCAGATCGTCAGAGTCCTAAATTCATCCGCCCTGGCAAGAGCCATCGATCCGCTGAACGCGGGTAAATCTAGGTAGGGTTCAGTACTTTGCCTGCGATGTTAATGAAGCGGACTGCGATGGTCAACGGAAATCGGAAGAGACGATCAGTGAAGGCTCCCGCATGTTTGCCCGATCTTTCTATTGGGATCACGAACATGGTTGCAAGCACATGAACGCTTGCTCGCACTTGAGAGGTGTGTTGCTGGGAACGTTTGTGCTGGCGGGCCCAGATCATGCCAAGACCCTTTGCGTTCTCAGCCTCAGGCTGACCGCCGAGAATAGATGGAATGGACAGAAGTGCGAAAGATAGAAGTGCGAAAGATAGAAGTGCGAAAGATAGAAGTGCGAAAGATAGAAGTGCGAAAGATAGAAGTGCCAGGCGTGCTAGTGGAGATATTCGGGAACGTCTTCGCCCATTGTGTTTACTAATTCGGTAACGCCAACGGGTTGTAATAATCACTCCAATGCCTGGCACTCCGATGCCTGACACTAGTGTGCTGTGCTAGTGTGCTGGCGCTGGCGTGGCCCTGGTGTGGCTAGGAAGGCTCGATGTTTGAGGTGGTTCACACATTCGATGAGCCGATTGACTTCTTCGTGGGCGAGTCATTTGTTCGTGGGCGAGTCATTTGCGGCCGATCTCTTCGTCAACAGCATTGCAACACTGGCGATCCACATTATCGCACCCAACGCGCTGGAGACGTAGTAGACAACCTTGTTCGTGAACAGCTTTGCGTCGACTGCCAGCGCGACGAAGTAGATGCCGATGGCCACGAGCGGGATGAAGAAGAGAAGCAAGTACTTAAGCGGATTCACTTTAGTGCCGAAGGCGGAAATCACATCGGGCTGCGATTCTACAAGGCGGTTTTTGTTTAAAGCCCAAAACGTGATGGCCATCAACGGCGGCAGAACCCAGAGGGCTTTCGGCGCGGCTGGCACGGTGATGAAGGCGTAGTAGAGAATCGTTACCACACCAAAAAACCACAGCTCGACTTTGCTTGGCCTGAACACGAACGGCATCACGCGATTGTAAAGCCAGTGCGCAAGGATGAGAAAGGCAGTGGTGCAGAGCGCGAAGATGGCGAAGCGAATGAAGAGAACGTCTTTCTGTCCCGCATCTAGCAGCGCTTTCATCGCTTCGGGCGGTTCGTTCCACCACCAGATTCCCCAGAAGCCGTAGAAGAGGCCGATGGCGCTGGCGAGTCCGATGGTTTTGAGGAACCCGTCTTCCGCCAAGGCTCTGCGCACGAGATACCAGCCGACGAACACACCAATGAGTGCGTGCCACGCAAGCCCCGTGAAGGAGATGGACATCGGGAATGCGCCGTCGGCGGTGCCATACATCGTTTGGACGATGATGCCTTCCTCGAACCAGCCGTAGAACGCGCCGGCAAGAAAGACTGCCCAAACGTTGCGGACTTTGAAGACGCTAACGACGCAGAGAAATACATATGCCATGACCGAGTACGCGAGCCATGTAATAATGATACTGCCGACAGTCATCCCCTCGCGTTCCGGCGTCGCCCAAAACATCAACTCACCGTAATAGACGATGATATAGCCCGTGGTCAGGCCGATGAGCATACGTTTGAGAAAGTCATTCATCGGCAATTTGCTCAACGTTTATATTCACACCAACGCCAGGAAACTAGCTTAAGGTCATTGGGGTTGGATTGGCGTTCGCGTTTTTTGAACACACACTACATTTCAAAAATTTACCATCAACGAGACGACCAACGAAGCACATTCTATACCAACTGGAGCGTAGCGAAACGGAGGTCCAGAATATCCGTTGGGCTATTTTGATTTGCCGTGTCTGATTCATGCGAATTCTATTCGCCCCGCTCTCCTGAAACCAGTCTAGCAGACGGGTAAGCCGATTTGCGACATGCGTATTGAACGTTTTTCTGATAGCTCGCGACTGCTGTTCGAGCTAGTTGTGGCGGCTTTGACGGCATGTTCTCGCCCTGTGTCTAGGCCGCTCGCGTCGGCCAAAGTCATGGACCGTTGCTCTTGGTAGCGTGGGCTCGCGGAGGATGCTTTGCGACTGATCTTTCAGCCACTCCAGTCTTTGGTTGCCATGAGTGACGGTGCTTGCCGTAAAACCGTGCGCTCCAACGCGGAAGGTACGTCGGTGTTTCAAGCTCCATCTCGCTTTCACACTTGGGACACTTCTTCGCGGGTGCCTGTAGTTCTGGTTCGTCGACCGATCCCTGTAAATTTTTAGGTGCTTTCTTAAGCCTTGGCTTCGGCGAGAGTTTATTGCTATCTTCCTGGTAAGTTTTGTGGCGCGTGTTGCTCCAGCCGCCGTAGAACCTGGAACGTGTAAAGCCCTTGGGTAAGATGTGCAAGGTCTAGCGTTGCACGAACCCGACACCGCGATAAGTCACCTTGAATCGTTCACCCTTCTGCGACTTGTTTTTCGGCCTAGCCCAAAAGCTTACCTAGCCAGCCTAGTTGGCAATAACCTGGGCGAGAGCGGCACGAAGCGATCCCTGTTTCCCTTGCCTTTGACTTTACCGTTGCACGTAAGACTCCTTTGTTTTTGTCAGGCACGCGTCAGGCACGCGTCAGGCACGCGTCAGGCACGCGTCAGGCACGCGTCAGGCGCGCGTCAGCTCGCGCGGTTGAACGACGGCATCCGCTGCAGCAGCGGGCGGATCACGTGCTTGCTTACGGGGGCCACGGCAGCGCCGACTGCGAGCCCGGCCAGTCCTGCCAACGCAGCGCCAACGACCCAGGCGACCAGGCCGCCGCCCCAAGGCAGCAGTGATCCTGCGGACGCACCGGCTTGCTTGACCCAGGACTCCGGCCCGCTGAGCCCGTACTCGGCCAGGCCGTGCAAGATAATGCCGCCACCCACCCACAGCATCGCCAGCGTGCCTATCAGGCTTAGCGCCGACAATACAGCCGGCATCGCGCGCACCAAGCCTCGGCCGATCATCGACCAGGGTCGATTGCGACGGACCATTGCTACGCCGAAGTCATCAGCTTTCACAATCAAGGCCACCGTGCCGTAGACCGCGATCGTGATCCCCAGTCCGACCACCGCTAGGACGGTCGCCTTCATGGCGACGGAGGCATCTGCCACGGTCGACAGTGTGATCGCCATGATCTCGGCAGACAGGATGAAGTCGGTGCGGATCGCGCTTGCGATCTTCTGCTGTTCAAGCGTCTTGGCGTCGCCGGTCCGCAGGGCCTTGGCCGGAGCTAGGGCCTTGGCCGGAGCTAGGGCCTTGGCCGGCGTTAGGGCTGCGGCCGGCGCTAGAGCCTTGGCCGGCGTTGGGGCTGCGGCCGCTACAATCAGCTCGCGTACCTTGCCGAAGCCTTCGTAGCACAGATACGCACCGCCCAGAATGAGTAACGGCATGATCGACCATGGCGCTATGGCCGACAACAACAGTGCGCCGGGCAGCAGGAATACAAGCTTGTTAATCATGGAACCCCATGCGATCTTGCCGATGATTGGCAGCTCGCGATCGGCCGCAAAGCCGACTACGTAACGCGGGGTCACCGCCGCGTCATCGATCACGATGCCCGCTGCCTTGCCCCCCGCCTTGGTCGCCATCATGGCGACATCGTCGAGTGAGGCGGAGGCCATCTTGGCAATCGCCACCACATCGTCAAACAACGCTAGAAGCCCAGATGCCATGGATTCTCCTTACAAGCTACGTGGATATTCATTTGCTGCTTATCAAAGATAACTTCGATTTTATTGATCGTCGAGAGGAACTACCGGAAAATTCTCAGGGACCCCTAAAGCACCGGAGCTGCCGGTGCCGGTGGGTGGCAACAAAAACAATTCAAAAAATAATACAAGTGCCAGGCACTCTAGCGTTGATAGCCACGGCAACGCCCGTTTCAGTCACGTAGTCGGCGAGCATGTTTTCACGATGCGGCGGTGAGTCGATCCAGCCTTGCACGAACACGTTGATCATGCACGAACACGTTGATCATGCACGAACACGTTGATCAAACTCTTCGCAGTGACTCCATTCACTCCACCCGCCACAAGCTCGGCGATACGTTTCTCAGCCAACGAATCCACTTTTCCAGTCAACGAAACTTCGCCACGACTCACGTCGACGGCGATCCGAGGCTCATCCACGCTATCGTTGATCCGCAAGACCTTATCGACATCGCCGCGAATGTCATCATCCCTACGATCTGAGGCGACGACGATCAATTGGTTGAGTACGGCTTCAACGCCGCGTGTTCGTTTGGCAATCGCCGCCGCCATCTGTTTGTCGAGCAAACTGGTCGCAGTGCCCGCGAGTGTAACCCAACCTGCTTTGCTGCTCACGCCAATTTCGCCACCCGCGATTCGCGAAGCGTCTTGGATATCAGCCTGAATGGCTGCGGAAATGTCGCTATCCGACAGTTTGTTCGTCGCGGGCGAGTCTTGCCCGGGGATCGGTGGTGACGTGCAGGGTGAAAGTACTACCAGCAGTCGCAGCGTCGATTTGAGACATTGGTTCATGGTGCTTTCTTCACCGGGAATGCGGGCGACAAGTGGCGGCAAAGGAATGTCGACGCCTTCGGCTAGCCGTTAAATGAAGCAACTTACTCGCGGCGCGAAAATATCGCCGCATGACCAGGAGGGACCGAGTTTTCGCTGGCAGGCAAGATCAACAACGGAATCTCTATCGTGGATTCACTTGGAGCCAGGCATTGCTTGTCGTTGCAAGCTTGGGTTGCAACGTTGAACGTCAGCACCAACGAACCTACTTCCGCGTCGTCAGGCAGTTTCAAGTCCGCGAAAAAAGTGACTTCGTCCTGATAGGTCTGTAGCTCTTGACCGATCGCTTTGTCCAGCTTTGTCATTCCGCTCGGAGACACAATTTTTTCAACGACCGGTACGTTTGACTTCGCAAAGGTGATGATGGTTGGCTTGACAAACGCGATGCCTTCATTGGTGCCGTAAAGGTGAAACCCTTTCTTGATTTTCAACTGAACCGCCAGTTGAAAAGATTCACCGGGCTTCAATTTGACCTTGGATACATAGGCTTCGCCTTCGACCGCAGTGGCCTCGAAAGTAGCGTCCGCATCATTGCTACTGACTGTTGCATCGGTGTCCGTTTTGTCCAGAGCCGTCGCCGCTGCAATCAACAAGTGATCCGCTTGGCCAGCCGATTGCCACATGAATCCGGACAATCCTTCGAGCGTTCGATTTGCCGCATCAGTATATTTTTCGTCGCCAGTCAGATCGCCCAAGTCGAATAGGACCTGTGCCATCACGCCGTTGCCGGTTGGCAAATTCCCTCCTCCGCCAAGGTTTTTTGAACGGATGACGAACTCCGCTTGCTCGCCCTGTTGTGGCTCGGCGGTAAAGTAGAATCCGCCATTCTGCTCGTCCGCGAAATCGCGCATCACGATATCGGCCATCGCTTGGGCAGCGGTCAGGTATTTCTTATCGGCGGTGGCGCGATACAGTTCCAGTAAACCAGAGGCGACGAAAGCGTAGTCGTTCAAATAGCCGTTAATTTTCGCCGTCTCACTGCGATAGGTGCGCTGCAGCGTTCCATCGTTCATCATCTTATCGAGGATGAAGTCGGCGGCGAGTTTTGCGGTTTCGACGTATTTCGGCTCGTCGAGCTGGCGGCCTGCGTAAGCGAGTCCTTCGATCATAAGTCCGTTCCAGGCCGCGATCACTTTGTCGTCCAAGTGCGGGTACTCGCGTTGCTGGCGAACAGTCAACAGTTTGGCTCGCATCACTGAAAGCCGCTTGTTGAGATCGTGTGAATCCAGCGAGTTTTTCTCGGCAAACTCCTTGATCGTCGACTCCAGATGCAGGACATTATTTTTGGACGCCTGGCCAGTCGCTTCCTCCTTGAAGTTGCCATCGGGAATCACGCCGTAAACATTCGCGAAAAGATCAGCGTCGATTTTTCCCAGCACGTTGACGATTTCGTCGTAGGTCCAGACGTAGAACTTCCCCTCCTCAGCATCGCTCTCCGAATCGACGGCGGAGTAGAAGCCTCCTTCGGGCGAAGTCATTTCGCGGACAAGCCAATCGTAGGTTCCCGCAACCGTTTCGCGATGGCGTTCATTCTTGGTCAGCAAGTAGCCGTCGGTGTACGCCCGCAGGAGTTGGCCATTGTCGTACAGCATCTTTTCAAAGTGCGGCAGCAGCCACCGCCCGTCGGTTGAATACCGATGAAATCCGCCACCAAGTTGATCGTAAACACCGCCGCGTTCCATCTCGCTGAGCGTTGTTTCGATCGCTTTGAGAACGTTTGCGTTCTTGTCGCGACGATACTGGTCGATCAGTAGTGCCAGATTCGCATGCGGCGGAAACTTGGGTGCGTCTCCGAAGCCTCCGTGTTCAGGATCGAATCGCTGTAGCGATGTTTCGACTGCTTGAGTGATTAGCTCTGTCGATATCGGTTTGCTTTGTACGTTTCCCGCACCGATCTTTTCGATCGCGGAGGTTAACTGCTCCGCCTGTTTGACAACGTCATCGTGCCGATTGTCCCACACGTCGGAAAGTTGCAGCAATATCTGCTTAAACTGCTCACGCGGGAAATACGTGCCCGCCATCCACGGTTTCCCCTCCGGTGTCAACCAAACCGAATTGGGCCATCCTCCGCGACCCGTAACCAACTGCGTCGCCATCATGTACTGTTGGTCGACTTCTGGTCGTTCCTCGCGATCGACTTTCACCGGCACGAAGTGCCGGTTGATGATTTCGGCCACGTCCTCATGTTCAAATGATTCGCGTTCCATCACGTGGCACCAGTAGCAAGTCGAATAGCCGACGGACAGGAAAATCGGCTTGTTCTCGGCCTTGGCCTTGGCGAACGCTGCCGGTCCCCAAGGCATCCAGTTCACCGGGTTGTGGGCGTGCTGAAGCAGATATGGGCTGGTTTCGTGGATTAACGCGTTGGTGTGCTTGTGCGTTTGCTTGGCTGACTCAGCTTTCTCCTGGTCCGCCGGCGTCTCCTGTGTTGATCCGCAACTTGGGAAGATTGATAGGCAAAGACAAATCAGTATCACGTAGACAACGTTGTTCATGAACCACCTTGTATCTTCGTTGTGTGAGGAAGGGCTTCCAATCGCGAATCCCAATCCAGCACCTTCGTAGCGGAGCTTGTCAAGAGTTTTGGGATTTTCTTGATTTCTAAAAATTTCGCGTTCTGCGCTACGACGCCGATCGCTTGCCAATGCTAAGACCAGGGTCTCTACACCCATCTTACCAAGTAGACAATTAGCAGGAGCACAAGAATTGTTCCGAGAATTCCCCGCCAATATACATCGTCTTCTCCCATTTCAGGTTTGGTGGTCACTTGCGATTTCAAGCTTCTCTGGTACTTGGTATTACAGCAATCGCTGTGCCAACCTAGCGGTCCATACATTAGCCACAGTAACGTACATCGCCGACTGCCGCTGGCCGTCAAACAACCAAGTTGATCGCGCGAAACTCCAGTTGAGTCTTGCTGCGCCGCTTTGCCAAGCGTCTCTCCCAATGTTGGCTCTGCTTCTCAATCCAAGCTAACTCGCCAGCCAATTTCGAGGTATTTTCGCTCGCTCGCAAACAGAGTCGCCTGCGAACAACCACAATACTTTGCGGTAAATCGCGTCGAGGGCGTTGAGCCAGCCGTGTCACCTGGCTTTCAAGCGAACTGCTTTCATTAATCGTACCAGCCAATACGCGACGTTCTGCGGACTCGCGTGTTTCACCAATATTGTATTGCCGGCCATGTTCTTTTGAAAGCCTTTCAAAAGGCTTGAGTTGTTGATTGTTGGATGGGTTGACCGTTTTGTCAGCCATAGTTCCTCGTGAAGATTGCCGCGTTTGGTACTCTTTTTCGCTCGGGATCGACACCTCCTGCGGAGCAGTCTCGATATCCCTCTGATCACCAGTGCCAAATAGGACACACCAGTGTCAGGCAGGCTCACCAGTGCCAGGCATTGGCGTGAGGCATTGGCGTGAGGCATTGGCGTGAATCCGGAAAAATTCGTTTGGGATGTTACAGTAAAATGTATTGAATCGCACACTTTCACACAGTATTCTCAAGAGTGAGGTCCAAAATGATCACTATAGCAGCCTATCGAAAATTCCTTCTGCGACTGTTTGTCCGCGGTTGGGCATTCGTTGCGGTGCTGTTCGTTTTGGCAGGTGCCCAGCCTTCCACCTTCGCTCAGTCGTGCGGCTACTATGTGCAGACGAAACATGAACGGCAGTCCGCTCAATTGCGGAACACTGGGTTGAACGCGGCGGTTTTGAACGCGGCGGTTTTGAACGCGGCGGTTTTGAACGCGGCGGTTTTGAACGCGCCGGTGTTGAACGCGGCGGTGTTGAACGCGGCAGTAAATACCCAAGCGTTGTTAAACATGCAAGAAGCGGCACCATCGCGAATCGCACACGCTTCTCACCGGCCCGCTTCTCACCGGCCCGCTTCTCACCGACCCGCTTCTCACCGGCTCTCTGCTCACGGTTTGCGGCTGGAAATGAATTATTCGGAAAGTACAACGCCCCCTTCGGCGTCGACTCCGATGTCGGATCGCAAACGCCAGCAGTGCGACGGACCTGGATGTCGTCAGCAGCCAACCGCTCCGCCAGTTTCCCTTCAAGCTCCCGTACCCGAAACTAGCTCTTTTCAGATGCACGGCATCTTAAGCTTAAGTGATTCGGCGATTCATCTGAGCGCCAACAACCAATCGTCGAGCGAAGAATCGCTTCACAAAGCCACTTCCGTTTCGCGTGGCTTGTTTCGTCCGCCGCGAAAACATTTCTCTCTAAACGCATAGCCCTTTTTTGTTTGCCGCTACATACCTTTGCGTATTTCGTTTATCGAAAAATGCGAGGTTCTGTCAGCGCGCGACATCCCGGCCCTATGCGATCTTCTAGTGCGTTTCGCATTAAAGTAGACCGTCGCTTTTCACTCGGGTTTTCATTGGTATTCGAATGTTGGCATTCGACTGCATCGATGACCGGCACTCTACATCTAGATCTAGATCTAGATCTAGATCTAGATTGCCTCGCGCTGTAACTCAAATTCAGCCATAACTCGAATCTTGTCGGTCAACGCCATCCATGCGAATTCGCGTTCAACGTTTTTCAAAACTGATATCAGTTTGCGCTAATTTTGCGCGCTGACCCTAAAACATTGAGAGAAAAAATGAGTCGTCAAAAGACAAAGCAATCGAACACAAAACGCAGAACGGGCTTCACTCTGGTCGAGCTGTTGGTAGTCATTGCCATCATTGGAATCCTGATGGGTTTACTCCTGCCAGCCGTTCAAATGGCCCGCGAGTCAGCTCGCCGAACTGCCTGTTCCAATCGCCTCAAACAAATCGGCTTGGCGATGCACAATTACCATGGAGCTCGTGAAAAACTACCAACTGGACAGGAAGACGGAGCTGGTTTTTCGGCTCTCTCACGAATCCTTCCATTTCTGGAGAAACAAAACCTTTACGATTTGATCAATTTCAATCGGCCAATCGACGATGCCGCCAATGAGCAAGCAAGACTTGCGGGTGTTCCGGACTTCCGCTGTCCTTCCGATCTGGAGAATCCGCTGCCTGAAACAGGGGGAGCGGTCAATTTCTACGGGAACAAGGGTACAAGTGTCGTTTGGGGTCTGAACAACGGTCCCAACGCCGCATTGCCTCGCCCCAACGGAATCTTCTTTCGCAGCAAAGCTGTACGTCTGGCTGAAATCCTGGACGGCACTTCGAATACAGCGATGTACAGCGAACGTCTTCTGGCAGATGGCAATAATGGAATCGTTTCTGAAGATGCAGACGTGTTCTTCCATCCTGGAGCCCCAGCGGATCCCGACGAAGCGGTCTATCTTTGTCAGTCTTTGGATACCAGTAACCTGGCTAACCAATTTCCACTGTTTATGGGCTCGCCGTGGATGAAGGGACAACACACCTATCAACACATTGATACGCCGAACCAACGTTCGTGTGGATTCTTCGCCATCGGCCGAGCTTCCATGCCAGCAAGCAGTCATCATCCCTCCGGAGTTTCTCTGCTGCGTTGCGATGGATCGATTGGCTTCGTCGCTGACGACGTCGATTTGGTTACTTGGCGCGCGTTGGGCACTCGAAACGGTAAGGAGACTTTAGGTGATCGGTAATCCCTCATTTTATTACAAGCCCATCTTTGTTGTCTTGTTCCTGTTTGTTCTGACCGTAGGAGGTTGCCAGTCGCGCAACGAACCCGTTCGTTCCGATGTTGCGTTGGCAACGCTGAAATCCACACTGGAAAATTGGAAGCAAGGTGAAGACATTAGCGTTTGCGGAAAACAAAATCCCGCAGTGGTCGTGCAGGACATGGACTGGATGGCCGGTAAGAAACTCCAAGACTATCAAGTCATCAATCAGAAACCCAAAGATGCCAATCTATTCGTCACTGTCGAATTGAAGCTGGCCGAAAATAGCAACTCAAACAAGACTGTCGTCTACTGTGTCGGAACCGACCCCGTTTTAACGGTGTTCCGCACGATGGACGGAAAGGAAATCGAATAGTGAAATCAACTTTAATACGTTTATTGGTCGCGGGACTCCTTGCGATTCCAAGTTCTAAATTGTACGGACAAACAAAGGAAACCGAAACCCAAACCGTTGAAACTCAGAAGGACTCGAACGTCGCACTGACGGCCGAAGCACAAACAGCGGCTGAGGGAATGCAGTCACAATTTGCCGTAGATTCCGAAGCGATGGCGATGTTGAACACCATCCTGTCTGGCAGCGGCATGGGGCCTGACGATGGCTGGTTCAAAATGGCAAAACCCCAGTCGAAATACACTTGGGATTGGCTGGTAAAACAGTACGATGCGGACGGCGACCAGATGATTTCGGAAAACGAATTCTCGGGTTCCCCTACAGATTTTGCGGCGCTGGATCGCAACGGTGACAGAATTTGGACGGCTGATGATTGGAACTGGGCGAACACTCGTGGTTCGGACACGTTCCGTAGTTTGGCCAATCGGTTCGATGCCGATGACAGTGGCGAAGTGACTTCGCAAGAGCTTAGCGAGTTCCTGGAAAATCTTAAATCCAACGAAGGGTCGTTGTCGCTGGAACAACTGCGTCGAGCCATCGAACCGCCACCACGCAAAAGCCGTAGCGAGAAAGATGGTCCGACCCCCAGCCATCTAGTGATGGGATTGAAGAAGCAGGAAATTGGATCGCACCAGTCGGGTCCCAACGTCGGCGATGTCGCTCCGGATTTTCAGTTGACCGATCTCCAAGGCATACCTCATTCGCTATCGGATTCCATCAAATCGAAACCGACCGTCCTGATCTTTGGCAACTTCACTTGCGGTCCTTTTCGGTCTCAAGCCGGCAACGTTCGCCAGCTGATTCATCGGTATCGTGACCGAGTGAACTTCATGATGATCTACGTCCGCGAAGCGCATCCAGCTGACGGTTGGA